>NZ_VJZE01000158.1 GCF_009377205.1 Streptomyces phyllanthi | reverse complement strand
GGGCGGGTGGGGCGGCCAGGAGGCCGAGGACGCCGAGGTCCAGCAGGGTGTGGTGCAGCGAGCACAGGGCGAGGCCGTTGGACAGGTCGTCGGGGCCGTCCTGGCTGTGCCAGCGGACGTGGGCGGCTTCGAGCCCGACGGGATGGCGACCGAGGGCTCCGTCGAAGCCGCAGAACGCGCAGGCGTACGCGTAGGCGTGCAGCACCTCCTCGGTGAAGCCCGCACGCCGCGCGCGCCGCCTGCGCCGCTCCCCTGCCACGGAAATATCGGGCACCCCCTCGGCGACGGTTCCCGTGTCCAGGCCCACCGCCGCGCAGATGGGTCCCTCCAGCGCGGGCGTGAAGTGCTCCTCCAGCAGCAGCCGGACCGCGGCCGCGAGCGTCGGGGGGTCGGCCAGCAGCGCCTCCACCCGTGAGTGGAGCCGCCCGTGCGCGCCCTGACGGCGCAACAGGGCTCCCCGCTCCGGGGTGTTCGCCGGTATGGGTTCGGCCTGGCGGTCCCGTACGTCCCACAGCTCCCGCTCCAGGTGCACGAACGGCATCGCCGCGCGCCCGCGGGCCCGCGCCGGGTCGGTCACCGCCGGGCCGAACTCGTTGATCAGGTTGCCGACCGGCTCCTCCGCCTCCTCGTACGTGACGGCCGTACTGCCCGACGCCGCGAACCGCCCCAGCAGCCACAGCAGCAGCAACGGCTTGTGCGGAGCCCGCCTGCCCCTGACCGGGGCACGGCGCAACGTCACGAGGGCGCCCAGCAGTTCGTCACGCGTCATGTGCCTCACTGTGCCATTGACTGGCCACCGACAGCGGGGGCACCGCCGTCGGCGTTGGTGCTGCTGGACTGTCCCTGAGGGCGCTGCTGGACGCGCGGCTGGTGCACCGGCGGCGGGTGGGGCGGTCCGTGCTGTACTACCGGACGGCCGCGGGTGAGGTACTGGTCACGACGCAGCGCGACAGAGGCGGGAGTTAGGCTCCGGGGCATGACTGCTGACAACACTGCTGACTCTGCCCTCGACATTGAGATCGGTGCGCTCCAGGGAGGTGCCGCGGACCTCGCGCAGTACCGGGGCAAGGCCGTGCTCGTGGTGAACGTGGCCTCCAAGTGCGGGCTGACCCCGCAGTACGCGGGCCTGGAGCGGCTGCACGAGCGGTACGCCGGGAAGGGCTTCACCGTGCTCGGGGTGCCGTGCAACCAGTTCCTCGGGCAGGAGCCGGGGACCTCGGAGGAGATCGCGGAGTTCTGCTCGGCCACGTACGGCGTGACGTTCCCGATGACGGAGAAGGTCGAGGTGAACGGGGAGGGGCGGCACGCGCTGTACGAGCGGCTGGTGGACCACGCCGACGCCGAGGGCCACACCGGTGACATCCGGTGGAACTTCGAGAAGTTCCTGATCGGCCGGGACGGCGCGGTCGTCGCCCGTTTCTCGCCGCAGACCGAGCCGGAGTCGGCGGAGGTCGTGGCGGCGGTGGAGAAGGCCGTCGGCTGACGCGGTTCGCTCTCCTTCCCGTTGATGCCGTTGACCTTGCCCCTGGGGCAAGGGGCAGCGTCCTGCGTCACCGGGCGGTGGTCGCCCGGCGACGGAGGACGGCGTGCTGGACACGGAGGACGGCGTTGAGGGACGTGGTGGACGAGGAACCGCCGACCGGGAGACGGGCGACCGGAAGACCGGCGACCGGGAGACCGCCGGTCCCGGACCTGCTGACCATCGGCGAGTTCGCCGCGCGGACGCGGCTGTCGGCGAAGGCCCTGCGGCTGTACGACCGGCAGGGAATGCTCACGCCCGCGTACGTCGACGACGTGACCGGTTACCGCTACTACCGCGCCGACCAGACCGAACGTGCCCGTCTCGTGGCCCTGCTCCGCCAACTCGACATGCCGCTCGCGCGGATCGCCGAGGTCGTCGAGCTGGAGGGGGAGCAGGCCGCGCACGAGGTCGCCGCGTACTGGGCGGCCGTCGAGGCGCGGCTGGCCGGGCAGCGGACACTCGTGGACTACCTCCGTGCGCACCTTTCGGGGAGGAGTTCCGAGTTGTACGGGAAGTTCGAGATCGAGACGGTGGACGTGCCCGAGCAGTGGGTGCTCGCGCAGCGGCGGCATGTGCTGGCCGACGAGATTCCCGTGTGGATCGGGGCGTCGCTGGGGCGCCTCGAGGAGGCCGCTCGGGGGTGCGGGGGCGTCACCGGGGCGCCGTTCGTCGTGTACTACGCCGAGGTCTCCATGGAGAGCGACGGGCCCGCGGAGGCGTGCGTGCCCGTCGCCGACGGGGGTGCCGCACAGGCCTGGGCGGCTGGTCAGGGGCGGGCCTGGGAGACGCAGGCCCGCCTCGAGCCCGCGCGGCGGCTGGTCTACACGCGCATCAGCAAGGCACAGGTCGCCAATCCGCAGATCCACGCCGCGTTCGACGCGGTGGAGGCATGGGTCGCGCGGGAGGGGCTGGAGGTCGCCGGGCCGTGCCGCGAGGTGTACTTCGCGGACTGGGACGCGGCGGGACCGGAGGATCCGGTGTGCGATGTGGCGTTCCCGGTGAGCTGAGTGCCTGTTGGCGATCCCAGCAGCCGTGTGTGTGGGGGCCGTGGCCTTGGCCGGTGTCCGAGGGTTTCGCCGCGGGCTCGCCGTGGCGGGTCTCGTAGGCGGCGACCGTTGCGCAGTGGGGTCGCTCGCGCCGGCCGAACCGCTCGGCGTGCTGAGGGAGTTCCGGCCGGTGATGTCCGCGGCACGGGCCCGGCAGGCGCTGGAGAACGCGTACGGGGCGGCGTACGCCGACGCGGTGTCGGTGTACGCCGCCCTCGGGCGGCAGGAGTTGCGGGAGGCGGCCCGCGCTGTCATGGCGGTTACTTCGGGTCGCTGTTGAACTTCGAGGCCGACCAGAAGTAGCCGAGCACCGCGAGACCGAGGCACCAGGCGACCGCGAGCCACCCGTTGTGGCCGATCCCGGTGCCGAGGAGCAGGCCGCGCAGGGTCTCGATGGCGGGCGTGAACGGCTGGTACTCGGCGATCGGCCGGAACCAGCCCGGCATCGCGTCGACCGGGACGAAGGCGCTGGACAGGAGCGGCAGCAGGATCATCGGCATCGCGTTGTTGCTGGCGGCCTCGGCGTTCGGGCTGATCAGGCCCATGCCGACCGCGACCCAGGTGAGCGCCACGGCGAAGAGCACGAGCAGCCCGAACGCCGCCAGCCACTCCAGGGCCGTGGCGTCCGTGGACCGGAAGCCGATGGCCACGGCGACGGCGCCCACGAGGACCACGCTGGCGACCGACTGCAGCACGCTGCTGATGACGTGCCCGATGATCACGGAGCCGCGGTGGATCGCCATCGTGCGGAAGCGGGCGATGATGCCCTCGGTCATGTCGTTGGAGACGGACACCGCGGTGCCGATCGTGGTGCTGCCGATGGTCATCAGCAGGAGGCCCGGCACGAGGTAGGCGATGTACTGGGAGCGGCCGGCACCCCCTAAGCCCGCGCTCATCACGTCGCCGAAGATGTAGACGAAGAGCAGCAGCAACATGATCGGCGTGAGCAGCAGGTTCAGGGTGAGGGACGGGTAGCGCCGGGCGTGCAGGAGGTTGCGGCGCAGCATCGTGGACGAGTCGCGCACGGCGTGGGAGAGGGAGTTCATCGGACGGCCTCCTTGGGCTGGTTCGGCTGGTTCGGCTGGGTGGGCTGGTTCGGCTGGGTGGGCACGTTGGAGCCCGTCAGGGCGAAGAACACGTCGTCGAGGTCGGGGGTGTGCACGGTCAGCTCGTCGGCCTCGACGCCGGCGGAGTCCAGCCGGTCGAGGACGGCGCGCAGCTCGCGCTGGCTGCCGTCGCTGGGGATCTGCAGCGCCAGCGCCTCGTCGTCCCGGGTGACCTCGCGCAGCGCGGAGGCGGCGGACCGGTACGCGGCCGGGTCGGTGAAGCGGAGCCGGACGTGCCCGCCGGGGATGAGCCGCTTGAGCTCCTCGGCGCTCCCTTCGGCGGCGATCCTGCCGTCGTGGAGCACGGCGATACGGTCGGCGAGTTCGTCGGCCTCCTCCAGGTACTGGGTGGTGAGGAAGACGGTGACGCCGCCCGTGACGAGTTCACGGATGATCTGCCACATGGTGTGGCGGCTGCGCGGGTCGAGGCCGGTGGTCGGCTCGTCGAGAAAGATGATGCGCGGGTCGCCGACCAGCGTCATGGCGATGTCGAGGCGGCGCTTCATGCCGCCCGAATAGGTGGAGGCGGGCTTCTTCGCGGCCTCCACCAGGTCGAAGCGCTCCAGCAGCTCGGCGGCGACCCGCCGCCCCTCGCGCTTGGACAGGTGGTGCAGGTCCGCCATGAGGAGCATGTTCTCCTCGCCGGTGATCAGCCCGTCGACGGCGGAGAACTGCCCGGTGACGCCGATCGCGGCGCGGACCGCCTGCGGGTCGGCGGCGAGGTCGTGGCCGCCGACGCGGATCTCGCCGGAGGCGGGGTCGGGGGAGACGAGGGTGGAGAGGATCTTGACGACGGTGGTCTTGCCGGCGCCGTTCGGGCCGAGCAGGGAGAAGATCGTGCCTTCGGGGACGGCCAGGTCGATGCCGTCGAGGACCGTCTTGTCGCCGTAGGACTTGCGCAGTCCGTTCGCTGCGATGGCCGGGTTGGTCATGCGGGGTGCTCCTTCGAGAGGCTGCGGGTGCAGGCTGCGGGTCACAGGCTGCGGGCGGTGACGTCGCCGTGGGAGGTGGTGGCGCGGATGTCGAGTTCGGCGGTGCCGTCGTTCTTGAGGGTGTTGCTGATGCGGCCGTAGCCGGTACCGGCGTCCAGGGCGGCCGAGACGCCGGCGGCTGCGGCGACCGAGATGTCGCCGGCCTGGGTGCGGAGCACGACCGTGCCGCGTACGGCCTCGGTGATCCGGATGTCGCCCCTCGCGGTGCTGATCTCCGCGGGGCCGCCCAGCCGGCCGACCTCGACGTCGCCGTCGACCGCGGTGAGGCGGACGCTCGCGGCCTCGTCGATCTTGATCTGGCGGTACGCGCCGTCGAAGGCGACGTCGCCAAGTCGGCCGACGCCGCGGAACTCGGAGCCGGCGGCCTTGGCCTCGATGCGGGAGCCGGCGGGCAGCTGGACGGTGACCTCCAGGGATCCGGAGGGGCCGAAGAGCTGGTTCTTGGGCTCGGTGGTGCGGATCCGCAGGACGCCGTCGGCGTAGGTGACGGTGGTCTGCTCGGCGGTCTTGACGTCGCGGCTCTTGGAGGGATTGGCGGGCAGGACCTCGACGGTGGTGTCGGCGCGGTCTGCGGCGATCAGCTGGACGCGTCCGGCGGGGATGTCGAGGACGGCGGAGATCGGGGCGGGGGTGTCGAACGTGTGCATCGTGCGCTCCTTCGGCTCGTTGTTTCTTACGACGGAAAAGCTACGTTGCATTCAAAGTCGTGGCAACAAGTTCGTTGCGAAGAATCCACATCATCCCTGGTAGAGACAGGAAAATCATTGCAATGATCCTGGAGCTCAACGCAACAACGACCAACCAACGTTGCAATGGATTGAAGGTGAACGCTATGCTGGAGACACCGGGGAGCATGACGGACGGAGACCGCGATGCCGGGAGGCAGACTCACCCAGCCCGAACGCCAGCAGATCGCGCTGGGACTGGCCGACGGCCTCGCCTACGCCGAGATCGCCAGACGCCTCAACCGTCCGACCTCGACGATCACGCGTGAGGTGATGCGCAACGGCGGCCCCACCGCCTACCGCGCCGACCTGGCCCACCGCGCCACCGAACGCCGCGCCCACCGGCGCAGGCAGGCGGCGCCCCGGGCGGCGGGGGCGCCCGAGCAGGCCTACGGACGCGACGCCGAGGCCGTGCGCGAGTTCGAGGAGACGTTCACCACCGTCATGATGGCTTCGGGCGCGCCCAAGATGATGGCGCGGGTGATGGCCTGCATCACCCTCACCGACACGGGCAGCCTGACCGCGTCCGAACTCGTCCAGCGCCTCCAGGTCAGCCCGGCGTCCATCTCCAAGGCGGTCGCGTTCCTCGAGAGCCAGGGCATGGTGCGCCGGGAACAGGGCGAACGCCGCCGCGAGCGCTACGTCGTCGACGACGACGTCTGGTACGAGGCGATGATGGCCAGCGCCCGGTCCACCGCGCAGGTCGTCGAGGTCGCACGGCAGGGCGTCGGCATCCTCGGCCCCCACACCCCGGCCGCCGCCCGCCTGGAGAACATCGCCCGCTTCCTCGACTTCGTCTCCGAGAGCACCCTCCGCGCCGCGGAGCAAGCCCGCGAGGTCCTCCACACGAAACCCGACACGCCCTCAGGCGGCACTGCCGAGCCACGTCCGGACCGCGGATGAACAGCCGTCTGGACGGCCACAGCCAGCGGTGCCCGCGACAACGCGGTTCTGCTCAAGGACGCCCGGCGTCCAGGGAGGGACGGTAGGCGGCGGGGGCGAACCCCTCCGGGCCCCGGGCCCCACCCCTCAGCGCAGTTCCTCCGGGCAAGGCGTGCCTCTGGGAAGTTGGTACGGGGCCGCCAGGCGGTACGTTCCCGGCCGGGGAGCCAGGAGTTCCGTCCACTTGTCCCGGGACGCCCCCTCCTCCACCTCCATCAGACAGCCGTTCACGTTCTCGTACGCCTTCGGCAGCTCGTCGTCCTCCCGCTCCCGCGACGCCTTCGTCTCCCGGGGCGGCTCAAGGCTCTTGCCGTCCGCATCGACCAGGCTCAGCCACGGCGAGTACGGAATACGGATGAGAACCCGCCCCGCCTTCCGCACCTTCAGAACCATCTCGTCCTGATCCGCCCGCTCCACCACCGCGTTCGGCTCCGCCAACGACGTCGGCTCCGTCACCGCGAACAACTGCCAGTTCGCGTCCCCCCACACCTGCTTCAGATACGGCAGCCCCCGCTGAACCAGCTGCCGCTCCCGCACCCCGCCGTCCCCGTCCGGCTCGTCCTTCGGCAGGACCACGTAGTGCACGGCCCACCGCTTCAGCCACTCGTGGTAGTTCGCGGAGTTGAGCGTGTCGTCGTAGAAGAGCGGATTGCGCTCCATGTCCGCCTGACGGTTCCAGCCCCGGGCCAGGTTGAAGTACGGCGCGAGCGCGGACGCCTCGCGGTGCGAGCGGGCCGGGACCACCTCCACGCGGCCCTTCTCCGCGCCCACCACCTGGAGCTGGTTCACCAGCGGCGCCAACTCCCGGGCCCACGAGGCCGCCGGTGTCATGTGGATGATGTCGTCCACCGTCTTGACGCCGATCCACGTCGTGAAGCCGACGCAGGCGATCACCGTCGCGTACCACTTCCGGGAACGCGGCACCGTGAAGGGCAGCGCGGCGAGCAGCACGACCCCCGCGAACAGCATCGACAGACGCGTGATGTTGGAGCCGATCTGCGAGCTGATCAGCCAGACGAGCAGGACGGAGAGGCCGTACACCGCCGCCGTGATCCGTACCGTCGCCCACTCCTTGGGCACCAGGACGAAGACGAACACCGAGTAGACGACCGGCAGCGTCGCGGACCAGAACGACATCGGCTGCGTGCCCGAGAACGGGAACAGCCAGGCGGACAGAGCGACCACGGCCGTCGGCGCCAGGCCCAGCGCCCACGCCCCAGGCCGCCGCTTCTGCAGGAACAGCGCCACCGCGATCAGACCCACGAACAGCCCGGCCACCGGAGACGCCATCGTCGCCAGCGCGGCCAGCGGCGCGGCGCACAGGGCCTTCGCCCAGCGCTTGTAGCGCCAGCGGTACGGCCAGCAGAAGACGACCGCGGTCGCGCCCAGCGCGAACGCCGTGCCCAGACCGAAGGTGACCCGGCCCGACACCGCGTTGCAGAACAGGCCGAACACCCCGCCCAGCGCGGGCCACAACGGCTTCCGCACCGCCCTGCTGCGGACCAGGATCATCGTCAGCAGGCCCGCCGAGACCGTCCCGGCGATCATCATCGTCGTACGGACACCGAGGACCGACATCAGATACGGGGACACCACGCTGTACGAGACGGGGTGCATACCGCCGTACCAGGCCAGGTTGTACGCCGAGTCCGGGTGCCGCCCGACGAACTCCGCCCACGCGTCCTGCGCCGCCAGATCGCCGCCGCTGTTCGCGAAAGTGAAGAACCAGAGGACGTGGAGGAGACCCGCGAGGGCGGTGACAAGCGCCGCGGGGTGACGGAGGAGACGGTTCCGGACCCGGCGGGCAAGGTGCCGGCGAGTCTCGGCGGGCTCCTCGCGTACGGCGGCCCCGGAACCGGAGCCGGTACCGGTACCGGCCTCCGTGCCCGCCCCGGCAGACGGCCGTATTCGCGGGTCCGCGCCCGGTTCCGGACTGGCGTCGTCGGCGTGTGTCGGCTCCGCTGTGGCCACCTGAACGCTCTCCCCGTGTCCCTCTGTACGTGTCCCGAGTCCGTACGCGTCTCGAGTCCCGTGCCCCGTGTCCCGTCCGGGCCTCGTGTCCCGTGCTCCGGCCGCGCCCCACGGCCTCCGGCCTGTGCGCCCCCGGACCGGTCTCGCGACGCTAGCACGCACCCCGCCGGTGAGCACGGAACGGTGCGCCGCCGACGGGGTGCGGTGGTGGTGGTGGGGGTGTCAGCCCAGACGGGTCAGCTTGTCCATCCAGTCCGGTTCGACCAGGTCCTTCTGCAGCGCGACCGGAACCTTCACCGCACCGCTGGTCCCGCCGTCGCCCACGGTGAGGGTGCCGACCTTCGTACCGGCCTTCGCCAGATGCGGCAGGTCCTCCGGCGCGAACGTCAGCTTGACCGTCAGGCCCGTCCATCCGACGGCCTTGACGTCCTGGGTGGCGACGACCGGCGTACGGCCGCCCAGACCGTCGTCGACGTACCCGACGACATCGCCCTTCTTCAGGATCGTCGCCGACTCCAGCGCGTTCTGCGCGGCCCGGATCAGCTTGTCGCCCTCATAGAGGGCGGCGCCCAGGATGGTGTTGTCCGGGCCGCCGGCGGGCTGGCGCACCACCGCACCGACGATGGTCCGCGTCTCACCGCCGACGTCCTTCTTCGCCGCGAAGACGAGGTTGCCGAGCGCCGAGGTGGTGGTGCCGGTCTTGATGCCGACCACGTTGTTCCTGCCGACCAGCTGGTTCCAGTTGGAGTGGTTGACGCCCTTGTAGTCGTCGTACGACATCATCGCGGCGACCTCCCGGAAGGCGGGCTGCTTCATCGCCTCCTTGGCCAGCTTCACCTGGTCCACGGCCGTGCTCACCGTCGTGTTGTTCAGTCCCGACGGGTCGGTGTACGTGGTGTTGGTCATACCGAGGTCCTCGGCCGCGTCGTTCATCTTCTTGACGAACGACTTCTCCGACCCCGCGTCCCAACGGGCCAGCAACCGCGCCACATTGTTCGCGGACGCGATCAGGATGCTCTCCAGTGCCTCCCGCTGGGAGATGCTGTCCCCCGCCTCCACGGGGACGGTCGACTCCTGGCCCGCGTCCGACTGTTCCTCGGCCACCTGGTCGATCTTCAGCTTCGGGCCGGCCGCACCGCTCTTGAGCGGGTGGTCGCGCAGGATGACGTACGCCGTCATGACCTTGGCGACACTCGCGATCGGCACGGGCTTCTGCTCACCCGAGGAGCCGAACGAACCGATGCCCTGTACGTCCAGCGCGGCCTGCCCGGCGGACGGCCAGGGGATGTCGACCTTGCCGCCGTCGAAGGAGTAGCTGCTCTGCGCGGTGAGGTCGAGCGTGGGCTCCGGGAGCGGGCGCATGATCTGCGCGACCGCGAGAACGACCAGCAGCAGGAGGACCAGCGGGCTCCAGATCTTGACCCGCCGGATGACCGTGCGGACCGGGGTCTGCGGGGGCGGCGGGGTGTTCGTCAGCTCGGCCAGCAGGTCGATCGGCGGCTTCGGCGGCAGGGGCTGCTGCGCGGTGCGCTCGGGGCCGACCTGCGGGAGGGCGGCGGTGGCGTCGGCCGGGGCGATCCGCGGGGGTGCCGAGGGCGCCGACGACGCGGGCGCGGGAGGCGCCGGGGGCCTCGCGGCGGGCTTCGGCTGCCTGGGCTCGTCGAGCGGCTTGAGCGCCACGAACCTGCTGGTGCGCTCGGCTTCGGGCTCGGGGGCGGGCTTCTCGGCCGCCTTGTCGGTCGCGTTTCCGGCTGCCCCGTCCACGGGCTCGTCACTCGGCTCGCCGGGCACCTTGTCGGCCGGCTCGTCGCTCTGCTTGCCGCTCGGCTTGCCGGGCGCCTTGTCGGCCGGCTCGTCCTCGGGCTCGTCCGTCGACTTCGTGCCGCCCCACTTGAGCATGGTGGTGGGCTGGTCGACGGCGGGCGGGCGCACCTTGAAGATGGCGGTGGGCTGGTCGACCCTGGGCTCGGAGTCCCCTGGCCGGCCTCCCGAATCCGTGCCGGAGCCACTGTCGTCCGAGGAGTCGGACCTGGCGTCGCCGTCGGAGCCGGACTCGGTGTCGGACTCGGTGTCGGACTTGTCCGTGCTGTCGTCACCCTCGGGGGACGTCCCGAGGTCCGAGTCCTCCACGGAGGCGCTCTCGGCGTCCGCCTCGGACTCGTGACTCTCGGACTCGTGGCTCTCGGGCCCGTGGGTCTCGGGCTCCTCTTCGGGCTCCTCCTCGACCTCGGACTCGGCCTCGGTGTCGCCCTCGGACTCATCGCCTCCGGACTCGGTGTCCGCCGTTCCGGTCGTACGGGCCGTACCGTCGCCGCCCTCTTCGCCGTCCTCGGCCCCTTCGGCCCTCTCGGGCCCGGAGTCCGTCTCCGCCTCGTCCTCGGTCTCGACCCCGACCTCGGCCGCCTTCTCGTCCTTCACGTCGTCCGAGTCACCCGAAGAGGACCCGTCCAAAGCCTCGGGCTCGTCCGAATCCGAGGACCCGTCAGAATCCGTGGCCTCCTCCAGAGCCCGCCGCGAGAACACCGCGGTGGCCTGGTCCACGCCCTGCGTTGAGGGAGCGTCCTCCCGCGTCTCGGCCGACGAGGATGCCGAAGGGGCCGAAGACGCCGTACCGGACTGTCCCGGCACCGAAGCCTTCTCCCTGGCCACCGCCAACCGCGGATCGACCGCGGTCGAAGTCGAGGCCGAAGCCGGCGCCGACGACGCCCCGGCGGGAGCCGACGACGCACCCGCGCTCCCACTCGACGCGGACGCGACTCCCGGCTTCGGAACCGCAGACCCGTTCCCCGGCGTCGACCTTGACGACGACTCGTACCGCTTCGACCTGTCGGGGGACTCGCCCGCCACCGATGCCTCCTCCTGCGCCGCCCTGTTGTGGGGACGTACGCCCTACGAACCGTAGAATCCCGCCCGGACACCGCTCCGTGCCGCTGTCCGAACCATGTACCAGTGTCCTGTGTGCGGGCTTGACTCAAGCGGTAGACGAGAACGACATACCTACCGGTTCCACTACATTCCGGTCACGCACCCTCGACAGACCAATGTGAGAGGGGTCACCCTGTCTTTCATCCACGCGGGGAGGCATGGATGGGCAGGAGCCGCAGAACACTTCCGGAGGAGCTTCTGCTGCTGGCACTGGACCCGGCCACGGGTACCACTGCACAGCCGCAGTCGCTCGACCTCGGTCTGGCCGGAGCACAGCTAGTAGAGCTGGCGCTGGCCGGACGGATAGCCCCAGACGGGGATCGTATCGCCGTGGTGGCACCACGGCCGACTGGAGATCCGACTCTGGACTGCGCGTTGGAGTTGCTGCGAAGGCGCGGCGCTCCCGTACGGGCGGTCCACTGGATTGGCGGGCCCCGGCTGGGGCTGCGCCAGACCTATCTCTCACACCTGGAGCGGTGCGGCATGGTGCACGCCGTGGCGGGCCAGATGTGCGGGGTGCTGCCGACGACTCGCTACCAGGCGACGGACACGGCCATCAGCCGGGAGATCAGGGCCCGGCTGGATTCCGCGATCCGCACCGGTGTTCCGCCGGACCCGCGGACGGCCGCGCTCGCCGCACTGGCCCACGCGGTGGGCCTCGGCAAGCACCTGTATCCCGGGAACGAGGGGCGGTCCTCCCGCTCCCGCCTCCGGGATCTGATCCGGCACGACCCCATGGGCGGCCTGGTGGCCCACGCCGTCATGGACGTCCAGAACGGCGCAGCGGCACAGCCGCGCCGCAGCGCGGCACCGGCAGGCCGTCAGGCCTCCGGCGGCAGGACGGGCCCGGAACAGCCCCCCAGGGGCGTTTCGATGCAGCCACGCCGCGGGTCCATGGCGCGTGTCGTGGCCCACTGAGCCACGAGCAGCACCACGCGCCCGTGCCCGGGCACGCGCATGCGCACGGCACGACCGCACCACAGCAGCACCCGCACCACCCGCACTGCGTGTACGACATGCACCGCACACAGGGGCCGAGGCCCGCATGAACCGGTTCGGGAGCCGCTGGTTCGCGCGGGGCGTGTGAGGCCGCGGTTCGTCCGGACGACTCTTCGTCGGGACGCGCCGCGGCCTCACACGCCCCGCGCGGCCGCATGTCCGCATCCTCACTCCACCCGACAGTCCCGAACCACACTCTCCAGTCTTCGAACGACCGTTCCTGGACGACAGTTCCCGAACTGGCGTGTGCACGGCGCATAACCGCTGTTTCCCAGCGGTAGTAAGCACCTTGGTGGCAATCTGCTCATTAGCAGATACTCAAAGTGTCAGGCCCGCAGCCGGAGGTGCACGTCTCGTGGCGTCCAATGTCAACCCCACCGTCAGGCGGCGCCGCCTGGGCCAGGAGCTGCGCCGGCTCCGTGAGCTCAAGGGCATGACGGCCGAGGAGGTCGCCGAGCGGCTGCTGGTCTCCCAGTCGAAGATCAGCCGTCTGGAGAACGGCCGCCGGAGCATCAGCCAGCGCGACGTCCGCGATCTGTGCGGGGTGTACGAGGTCGAGGACCACCGGATCGTCGACTCACTGATGCAGATGGCCAAGGACTCACGCCAGCAGGGCTGGTGGCACGCCTTCGGCGACATCCCCTACAGCGTGTACATCGGCCTGGAGACGGACGCCGCGTCACTCAGGGTCTACGAGCCCCAGGTCGTCCCCGGACTGCTCCAGACCCCCGCCTACGCCGAGGCCCTCATCCAGGGCGCCCTGCCGGAGACCCCGACGACCGACGTGGAGAAGCGGGTCCAGGTCCGGCTGCGCAGACAGGAACGGATCGCGGCCGACGAGCCCCTGCGCCTGTGGGCGGTGATCGACGAGGCCGCGCTGCGCCGGGTCGTGGGCAGCCGCCTGATCATGCGGGAGCAGCTGGAGCAACTCGCCGAGAAGTCCCAACTCCCGCACGTCACCGTCCAGATACTGCCCTTCGAGATGGGCGCGCACCCGGGTCTGAACGGTCAGTACGCGGTCCTCGAGTTCCCGGACGCCGCGGATTCGAGCGTGGTCTACATCGAGGGTGTCACCAGCGACCTCTATCTGGAGAAGGCGCACGACGTACAGAAGTACAGCGTCATGTACGAACACCTCCGGGCACAGGCCCTGAGCGCCGAGCAGTCCCGTCAGTTCATCACGGAGATCGCCAAGGACTACGCGCGCTGAGACGCGCACCCGTGAGGCGCGCGTGGGTGAGACCCGCGTACCGGTGGGGCGCGCACGGCGAGGCGCGCACAGCGAGGCGCGCACGGCGAGGCGGAAGAAACCGGACGCCCGAAAACCGCGCCACCGGGACAGTCGGCGGCAAAAGAGGCGAAGAATACACCTCAGGCAACCGTCACGTAAGACCCCAGGGGCATATGTCATCCGGTCGAGTGAATAGTCGCTTCGTCCCCCGATGTTGGCGAGTAGCGTCGATCACGCCACCGAGCAACAACGTTGGCGCAAACCGAGCCGCGGGTTCCGGACCAGGAGCGCGGGGCGGTTACAGCAACTCGACAACTGCTTACCGGAGCGAACATGGCAATCCGTCAGGGAGCCACACCCAACTGGACGAAATCCTCGTACTCCGCCGGCAACGGCGCGTGCGTGGAGGTCAAGTCCCCCGTCACGGCAGCACTGGCCGTCCGTGACTCCAAGGTCACCGAGGGCCCGACGCTGGCGTTCCCCGCCACCGCCTGGAACGCGTTCGTGGCAGGGGTCAACCGAGGAGCGTTCTGACCCTCACCGCTGCCCCGATCCGCGAGAGCGACAGAGCAACAAAAAAACGGCACGTACAGCAACAGGCAACACCGAATGAGCCCTCTCGACTGGTCCGCCGTCCCGGCCGAGGGGGTTCGGCCTTGCGCGAGGCCAGCACAAGGTCAGCGCGAGGCCAGCGCCAGGTCAGCGCCAGGTCAGCGCAAGCGGTCCACGTACCGGTCCGTCCCCGGCACCGTCGGAACGAACGGGGCCACCAACTCGACCCTCCCCAGGCCCCCGTCGGCCACCGCCTCGTCGAGACCCGCGAAGTGAGCCTCCCAGCAGTCCCGCGGATCCGCCTCCAGGAACCACAGCAGCGTGAGCCGCGTGTCGACGCCCTCGACCTGCTTGACGTACGACATCCGGTCGACCGGCAGCGGTGTCGGCCGGAAGACCGTGACCATGGCGGCCGGTGAGCCCGCGAGACGCTTGGGCAGATGGCGTGAGCGCAGCCACTCCAGCAGCTCGGCCCGTTCGGCCGGGCCCTCCGCGTCGACGACCTCCACCACCAGGCCCGCGTACGGGTGGTCGAGGGCATGGAAGTCGCGCGGGCCCGCGGCGCCGTCGCGGTAGACCGTGACCTCGTGGTCCTGGAACGCGGTGAACACATGCGTACGGTCCTGGTAGACACGGGCGTCGCGGTTGAGCCGCTTGTTGATGGCGACCGTCCACCTCATGTGGTCGTCGTAACGGCCCGCGGTCACCCAGTAGACCGAGATGTAGCAGCCGGCCGTCACCGGCTGCGCCACCGCCGACTTCTCCGGGTAGCGCAGGAGTTGCAGGTCACGGGTGGCGACCCAGCGGCGCCCCGCGTACATCCAGGGCATCGCCATCGCGCCCGCGTAGTAGTGGTCGTCCTCGTACCAGCGGTTGTACGCGTACTCGTGGCCCGGGTGAGGCTCGACCATGGTGATCAGCGCGTGGCCCGGGTGGACGCCGTACGGGCCGACGGCCGCCAGCTCCGCGTACACCTCGCTGCGGGTCTCCTGCGACATGCTGCTCCCCTTCCGTCCGTAGCGGCACCGCTCTAATCTGACGCTCCGTCAGAGTCTTTTCACGCCGCGCGGATCGGCGGCCGACTCGAACGACCACTCTGACGGGCCGTCAGATAATTGACCAGAGTCCGGGAGGCGCCCATGTCACTGCTGGAGGGGAAGACGGTCGTCGTCTCGGGGGTGGGCGCCGGGCTCGGGCACCGGGTCGCGGCGGCCGTCGTACGGGACGGGGGGAACGCCGTACTGGGCGCGCGCACGGAGGCGAACCTCGCGAAGACCGCGGCCGAGATCGATCCGGGCGGCGCACACACGGCGTACCGCGCCACCGACATCACCGACGAGGCGCAGTGCGCGGCGCTCACGGCGCTCGCGCGGGAGCGGTTCGGGGGGATCGACGCCGTGGCGCATGTGGCGGCGTGGGACAGCTACTTCGGCGGGCTCGAGGACGCCGACTTCACGACCTGGCAGTCGGTCATCGACGTCAACCTGCTGGGGACGCTGCGGATGACCCGGGCCTGCCTGCCGGCGTTGAAGGAGCGGGGCGGTTCCGTCGTCATCATCGGGACGCAGTCGGCGGTGGCGGCGCCCTCGCAGGTGCGACAGGCGGCGTACGCGGCTTCGAAGGGGGCGCTGACCAGCGCGATGTACTCGCTGGCGCGAGAGGTGGGCCCGTACCGGATCCGGGTGAACACCGTGCTGCCGGGGTGGATGTGGGGGCCGCCGGTCGAGGCGTTCGTACGGTTCACGGCGCACACCGAGGGCGTACCGGAGACGGAGGTGCTGAAGCGGCTCACCGAGCGGGTCGCGCTCCCCGAGCTGGCCACGGACGGAGATGTCGCCGATGCGGTGATATTCCTCGCATCCGACCGCTCCCGGGCCATCACCGGTCAATCGCTGCTGGTCAACGCGGGTGAACTGATGCGGTAGGCCGTGAGCGGGGTCACGTTTGAGGGGCCCTGGATGGTCATGGATGTGAATGGAGGTCAACTCGCAGAACATTTTTACTGCCTCTTGACCCTACGGGATGTTGTCGCGGGTGTCCGGTCGAAACCACGATGAGCGGGCACTTCGCGGCCGCCTTGGCATGCACGCGCTGATGCGGCCCGTCCACGCAGTTGGCAGGGCGGATTCCCGGGAGGGAGCACATGAACGGTCTCGACTGGGCCGTGCTCATCGGCTACTTCGGCGTGATGGTCGCGATCGGCATCTGGTCGCACAAACGGGTGGACAACGTCAGCGACTTCTTCACCGCCGGCGGGAAGATGCCCTGGTGGCTGTCCGGTATCTCGCACCACATGTCGGGCTACAGCGCGGTCATGTTCACCGGTTACGCGGGCATCGCCTACAGCTACGGCGTCACGTCCTTCGTGACCTGGTCGTTCCCGATCGCGCTGGGCATCGCCATCGGCTCCAAGCTGTTCGCCCCGCGCATCAACCGGTTGCGTTCCCGGCTGCATGTGGCGTCTCCACTGGAGTATCTGAAGAACCGTTACAACCTGCAGACGCAGCAGGCGCTCGCCTGGTCCGGGATGCTGCTGAAGATCGTGGACGTGGGTGCGAAGTGGGCCGCGATCGCGACCCTGCTGTCCGTCTTCACCGGTATCTCGCTGAACCAGGGCATCCTGATCACGGGCGGCATCACGGCGGTGTACTGCACGATCGGCGGCCTCTGGGCCGACGCGCTCACGGAGCTCGGCCAGTTCGTCATCCAGCTCCTCGCCGGGCTCGCGATGTTCTTCGCGGTGTGGGTGAAGCTGGACGACTACGGCGGCTTCTTCGGCGTCTGGGACCAGCCCGAGCTGAAGGGCCACGGCGAGCCGCTGGTCGGCCCGTACGGAACGGTCTTCCTGCTGGCCTTCCTCTTCATCAAGCTCTTCGAGTACAACGGCGGCATGCTCAACCAGGCCCAGCGCTACATGGCCACGGCGACTCCGTACGAGGCCGAGCGCTCGGCGCGGCTGTCCGCGATCCTGTGGCTGGTCTGGCCGCTCGTGCTGTTCTTCCCGATGTGGATGTCACCGCTGCTGGTGGAGTCGCAGAAGACCGACGGCTCCGACTCCTACGCCCTGATGACCGAACAGCTGCTGCCGCACGGTCTGCTGGGCCTGGTCATCGTGGGCTTCTTCTCGCACACCATGGCCATGTGCTCCTCCGACGCCAACGCGATCGCGGCCGTCTTCACGCGGGACTGCGCGCCCGTGATATGGCGCAGGGCGCGGGCGTGGAGCGAGGGGCAGGGGCTGCGGGTCGCCCGGGTCGCGACCGTCGTCTTCCTCGGGCTGTCCATGGCGGCGGCGACGCAGGTGAACTCGCCCGCCTTCAAGGACATCATCACGGTCGTGATCAAGTGGGTGGCCGGTCTGATGGGCCCCATGGCCATCCCCATGATGCTCGGACTGCTCCGCCCGTTCCGCCGCTCCGGTCCCACGGCGGCGCTGACCAGCTGGGCGGCGGGGCTGTTCGCCTTCTGGCTGGTCAACTACCCGATCCACTGGAACCTCGAGGGTGGTGTCCCGCTCCAGTACCAGGTGTCGATACCACTGGCGGTGTCGCTGGTCCTGTACATCACGGTCGGCTTCATCAAGCCGGAGGACACGCCGGAGCGGTTGGCGATCATCGACCAGATCAATGGGGACGGGGACGACGACGGTTACGGGG
>NZ_VJZE01000157.1 GCF_009377205.1 Streptomyces phyllanthi | reverse complement strand
GGCCAGCCGGCCCCGTACGGCCAGCAGCCACCGCCGTACGGCCAACAGCCACCGGCGTACGGTCAGCAGCCCGCGTACGGTCAGCCCCCCGCCTACGGCCAGCCGTCCCCGTACGGGCAGCAGTACGGCTACCAGCCGCCCACCGCGCCCATGCACCCCCAGGCGGTCCCGGGTACGGGCGGCGGGCGGAAGCCCAACTCCCAGCTGGTCATCATCGTCGCGGCCGTAGCCGCCATCGCGCTGATCATCGGCGGTGGCGTCTGGTACGCCACCGTCGGCGGCAAGGACGACGGCGGAAAGAACGAGACCGCGAGCTCCAGCGGCGGCACGGGCGGCGAGGACGGCGGCAAGGGCGGTACCGACGGCGGCACCTCCGGCGGCGAGGGCGACGGCAAGGCCCAGGAGAAGGCGCCGTCCAGCACCAGCGCCGAGGTCCTGTTCCAGATCCCCGCGCCGGAGGTCAAGGGCCGCCAGATCGACAGCGTGCAGGGCTCCTGGCTGACCGACTCGGTGTACGTCAAGGCGGGCGTCTACAAGATCGTCGGCTATGACCCCGACAGCGGCAAGGCCTCCTGGACGCTCCCGCTCGACGGCCAGACCTGCGCGGCCTCCCGCGAGGTCACCGACGACGGCATAGCCGTGGTCGTGCACGAGGAGAAGAAGCGCAACAGCAAGGGCGAGCACCAGCCCTGCACCCAGGTCACCGCCTTCCAGGTGGACGACGGCAAGCAGCTGTGGTCGAGGACCGTCGAGATCAGCGGCTCGCCCGTGGCCTTCACCCAGGTCACCATCTCCGGTTCCACGGTCGCGGCCGGGGGCTACTACGGCGGCGCGGCCTTCGAGGCGAAGACCGGCAAGTCCCTGTGGGCGCCGAAGGTCAGCGAGTGCGTGGACATCGGCTACGCCGGCGGCCCCCAGCTGGTCGCGGTCCGCAAGTGCGGTGACTACGGCGACGAGTCGTACGAGGTGCAGCTCCTCGACCCGAAGACCGGCAGCAGCAAGTGGAGCTACAAGCTGCCCTCCGGTATCGACAACGCCAAGCTGATCTCCACCAAGCCGGTCGTCTTCGGCGTGGACTCGGGCGAGATCACCGCGTCCGGCGCCACCGACGTCTTCTCACTGGACGACGGCGGCAAGCTGCGCACGAAGATCACGCTCGCGGACGGCAAGTACAAGCACGACTGCGATGTCGGCAAGGTCTGGAACTGCAAGGGCATCACGGTCGGCAACGACAAGCTGTACGTCCCGACCAAGGACCACGACGGCACCGCCGAGTACAGCCAGACCAACGAGATCGTTTCCTTCTCGCTGGCCACCGGCAAGTCCACCGGTGACCGCATCGACGCGGGCGACGGGTACTCGGTGTTCCCGATCCGTATGGACGGGCCGAACATCCTCGCCTACAAGGACGGCCCGTACGACAAGGGCGCCCAGGTGGTCTCCGTCGACGGCTCCTCGCTGAAGGTCACCAAGCTCCTGGAGACCCCGGCCTCCGAGCAGGTGCTGAACGCGATCAGCGGCATGGTCCCGGAGACCTCCGAAATGCTGTACACCGGCGGACGGCTCTTCATGGGCAAGCAACTGGTCAGCAAGCCGTACTCCGCGGACGAGAAGGAGTACACGGCGCTCGGCTTCGGGGCGAAGTAATCCCACGCGCCCCACGAAATCCGTACCGAACGGCCCCGTCCCTGCTCAGGGGCGGGGCCGTGCACGTACACCTCATCACTCTCGAATGGGCGGGATTTCGATATTCCGGGGCACTTCTCCCGCATAGGGGAAGCGCAATGTCGAACAAGCGTGTAGCTTCCGGGGGCATGAAGAGCGGGGGACGCAGGGGGGATCTGTCCGAGGGGACCCATGGGCGGCCATAGTGGGGCATCCATTGGGGGGGACTGGGGGGTTGCTCGATGGGAGTGCGGCTCATGGTGGTCGACGACCACCGCCTGCTCGCCGAGGCACTGGCCTCGGCGCTGAAGCTGCGTGGGCACAGGGTGCTCGCCGCGGCGGCGCCCGCCGCCGGGGCGGCGGAGCTGGTGATCACACGGGCGCCTGAGGTGTGCCTGTTCGGCACGGCGGCACCCGCCGAGCCGGGGATCTTCGATCCGGTGGTCCGGATCAAACGAGAACGCCCGCAGGTGGCGGTGCTGGTCCTCGGCCCCGTCCCGAACCCGCGGGGCATAGCGGCCGCGTTCGCCGCGGGCGCCTCGGGCTACGTACGGCACGACGAGCGCATCGAGGGCGTCGAACGCGCGATCATGAAGGCGAGATCGGGCGAGGCGGCGGTGGCGCCGCAGCTGCTCCAGGGCGCCTTCAGCGAACTGCTCAACCCGGCCGCCCAGCCCGACGACGAGGGCCAGCGACTGCTCCAGATGCTGACCCCGCGCGAGGTCGAGGTCCTGGTCCGCGTGGCCGAGGGCGAGGACACCCGCCTGATCGCGTCCGGCATGGGCATAGCCCCCTCCACGGCCCGCACCCACGTCCAGAGGGTGCTGATGAAGCTGGGCGTGGGGTCGAGGCTGGAGGCAGCGGCCCTGGCGGCCCGCACGGGACTGCTGGACAGGGCGGGCCCGGTCCTGCGCCCCGGGGGAGCCGTGGACGCGACACCGGAGTGACCCTCGGCAGGGCCGAGGGACGCGCCCCAAAGGGGCGCGGGGAACTGCGCGCCCAGCCACGACGAACGCGCAGTTCCCCACCCGCATCAGGCCCCGAGCTCTCACCCGCCAACCCGGCGGAGCGAATCGGCGGAGCGAACCGGCGGAGCGGACCGTCAGCCGAGGGACAGCTTCGTGGTGGCCCACTCGCTGGAAGCGCTGATGACCGCGGTTCCTGTGCCGAGGGTGGTGGCACCGCCCTTGTAGAACTTGATGCTGCCGTCGCTCGCCAGGGCCCAGATGTCGGGGATGCCGTCGCCGGTGACGTCCGGCGAGCCGTGGATATGGGTCACGGGCATGGTGGTCGTGGGCCAGCCTTCGGCGTAGATCTCGTCGGCGCCCGTCTTGGAGTTCACCTCGGCGGACAGGGAGGCGATGGTGGAGCCGCCCGCGCTGTCCTTGACGCCGTAGCGGATGTAGAGACGGCTGGAGGAGCCGGAGCGCCAGACCAGGTCGGGAGCGCCGTCCTTGTCGTGGTCACCCACGGAGACCAGGTCGCGTGTCGCCCATGCGGTCGAGGCGATCTTGGTGACGGAGAGGAAGCTCGCGCCGGTGTAGCCGTCGAAGGCCCACAGCTCGCCCGCTCCTGCCGTGGCGAACAGGTCGACGCGGCCGTCCAGGTCGTAGTCGCCCACGATGATCTGGTCGAAGGTGGCCGGGTCCGGGGAACCGGACGGCAGGCGCACGGTCATGCGTCCGGCGGTGTCGACGCTGCCGTAGCCGTCGCCGGGGTAGACGTACAGCTTGCCGTCGGGCATGCGGGCGAACAGGTCGCCGAGGCCGTCGGCGCCGAGGGCGTCGCCGCCGTGGGCGATCAGCGCGGGCTTGCCGTCTTCACTCATCCAGTAGCCGGGTGCGTGGTCTTCGCCGTCCTGGTCGGGGTCGGTGAGCAGTCCGGTTCCGTCGTCGTGGGCGGCGGAGAGGCCGGAGTGCAGGTCGCCGGCTGTGCTGGAGGGGTACAGGGAGAGGTTTCCGGCCGAGCTGATGGTGAACAGGTCGGCGATGCCGTCGCCGGTGGCGTCGCCCGGCGCGTCGGCGGTGTCGCGGGGGGTGACGTAGAAGAGGTATTTCGTGCCGAGTGAGGTGTTGCCCGCGCTGTCCACGGCCCGTACGTAGAGGACGTTGGGGCCGGCGAAGGGCGGCTTGCGGTTCACCGTGGCGGAGGCACCCGCGCTGACGTTCACGGTGGTGTCGTAGCTGGTGGTGTTGAACGAGTACTGGAACTTGGTGATGTCGGTGTCTTCGTCGGGTGCGAAGGTGAAGTTTCCGGCGGTGCCGAACTTCACGGCCGACCAGATGGTGCCGTCTTCGTCGGCGGCGGGGAAGTCGGTGGAGGTGACGAGGGGTTCGTTGGGGACGGAGCTGTCGAAGACGAACCGGCACACGCCGGGATCCTTGGTGGGCGCGTACGGCGAGCCCGCACCGCTGGAGTCGAGCGCGCGCACCCGCCAGGAGTACTGGTGGCCGTTGGTGAAGGCGGATTTGGAGACGGTGGTGGAGGCCTTGCCGGCGCTGGTCACGGGGACGTTCTTGTCGAGGATTTTGTCGTCGCCGTAGCCGGTGCGCCACAGCTCGAAGTCGAGGTACTTCAGGTCCTGGCGGGTGGAGGTGTCGTCGGCGTCGGAGGAGGCGGCCGAGAACGTCACGTCGCGCTTGCCGACGTGGATGTACTCCTTGATGAGGTCGCATGTGCCGCCGGGTGCCTGGAGCAGCGAACTCGGCGTCTTCGGCTTGCGGTTGTAGACGAGGGTGAGTTTGGGTGCGCTCTCGCCCTCGGCGCGGAATTTCTTCCAGGCGTAGGCGGAGTCTTCGGTGGTGGCGCGCAGTCCGATCGTCATTTCTTTCCAGCCGCCGTCGGCGGCGTCCTGGGCGATCGACTTGGCGTCGTAGACGACGTTGGCGTCGGGGCAGGAGGAGTTGTAGCCGTGCGCGAAGGACTTGGTGCCGATCTCGGTCTTCCAGTCGGGCTGGTTGTTCCAGGTGGTCTTGGAGGAGATGCCTCCGGTGCGCCACAGCTGCATCTCACGGCCGGAGCACGACCAGGCGTACGTCTCGCGCAGCCGGATGGAGGCGGACGAGACGTGCGCGCCCTTGATGTTGGTGGACCAGCCGAGGCGGAAGAAGGAGCGGGACAGGCCCCAGGTGGTGGACTCGAAGCCGACGCGGGCCTCGGTGGTGCCGCTGTTGTAGTTGGCGCCGTCGTAGAAGCTGGAGCCGGGGTACTTCTTGTACGCGGTGGTCCAGTTCTTGGTCTTGCCGTAGATCGTGGGGTCGATGAAGACCGGGTAGACCGTGTCCTTGTCCGCCAGCAGGTCGGCGTCGGGGACGAGGGACAGGGCCGTGGAGCCGGTGCCGGGCTTGCTCAACTCGGCGTCGGCGAGGGCCAGATGGGTGCCGCCTTCGGGGCCCGCGAGACCCTTGAGGGCGAAGACCTCGTCGTCGGTGAGGGCGGTGCGGAGTGCGCCGGTGGCGGCGTATCCCGCGCGGGTGACCGCGCCGTCGGCCTTCTCGCTGCCGGCCCGCGCGCCGCGGCGGTACGCGGCCGGGTCGGCGGACGTCCCGTCCGTGTCCTCCGAGGCCGCCGTGGGCGCGTCGGTGTCCAGCCCGTCCTCGGGCACCGCGCTCTCCTCGCCGACCGGCTCGCCCGGCTCCTCGGAGTACGACGGTGTGGGGTCGGGGTCCTCCTCGGCCGGCTCGGGGTCGGCGCCCTCGGTGACGGCGTACGTTCCGGCGGAGTCCCACAGGTAGGGGGTGGGGGAGACGGCGATCTCCTCGCCGTCGCGGTTGCGTCCGGCGACGACCTTGGTGACCGGGTCGAGGTGGAAGGTCAGATCCGGTGAGGACAGTCCGTACGACAGCTTGGTGAGCGCGGGGTCGGCCGCGGCCTCGGCGCTGTGCACGATCAGCACGTGGCTGAAGCCGCTGGCCTGGGCCGTCAGCATCAGGTCGACGCCGTCGAACACGTTCCGGTACAGGGCGCTGGGCCCGCTGATCACGGGTGTGGGAAGCTCGCCCGGCCAGCTCAGGGTGACGTCGTGGTCGCCGCTGCTGAGGACGGCCAGCTCGGTGTAGTCCTCGGCGTCGGCGGCGGCTCGTACGGTGCGCCCGTCGTCGGCGACGGTGTACACGGCGCTGCGAACCCCGCCGGTACCGGCGCTGCGAACCCCGCCGGTACCGGCGCTGCCGGCCGACGCCTTGCGGGCCGGCGCACCCGAGCCGATCGGGCCGTCCCCGCCCGCCGAGAAGACCACTGGGTCCGCGGCCGCCTTCGGGGCCCACCCGCCGTCGGCCTTGACGAGCTCGGTGTCGACGGGCTTCCAGGTGCCGTTGACCTTCGCCCGTACGGGAGCGCCGTACGCGACCAGCTCGAAGCGGCCGTCGGGGCGGGCGTAGGTGGTGGAGGTCTCGTCGCGCAGCGCGGTGACCTCGACGCGCTTGCCGGAGGAGACCGCCTGCTCCAGTGCCGTGTCCTGGTCCACGGGCCGGGTGGCGGACTTCTTGGTCTCGGCCGGGGTGTCGGAGGAGTCCGGATCGTCGAGGAGGGGAACGGTGAGCAGCCCGAGACCGAGGGCGCCGGCGATCAGGGCGGCCACGCCTGCGCGGGCGCGTCTGGACGCGGGCATGCCGAAGCGACTTCGTTCCATGGTGCTGGGTCCCCTCCCCGTGGAATTCCCGAGAACCGAGAATCCTGTGAATCCCCTTTGAATCCCCTGCGCGGTCCGGGCGTGAGGCAGCACGGCCCAGGAAGGCGCGGACAGAGCATGACCCATGCACAGGGGATCGCGCCATGGATTCCGGGCTCTTTACCCGGAGGTCGTGCGTTGAACGGATCCGTACGGCCCGTTCGTACATCTACATGTACGAGGTCGCCGACAGAGAGCTGTGAGGGTGGGCCGGGTAGGGCGAAGTGGTTCATGGGGCATCAAATGCCCTGCATCATCGAGGACTTGACGCGCAGTTAGCCACCTTATGGCGTGATCGCCCGGAAATTATCATCTCCGGTTACTCTTGGGTAATACTCACCGGAAAACCTTTGATCCCCACTTCTCCATGGAATTGGGCAATTCGCGGCGTGAGCTAAATCACCGGCCTTCAATATCTTGTTGACTTTCGGTGAAGACCTGCCGGAGCATTCGTGCTCGTCAAATGCAGAGAGCGGGGGGGCCGCGCATGTGGGGATCGTCGTCGTGGTGCGGTCGGGGACGGTTCGCGGGAAATCGTGCCGAACGCCGGAGACGGGCGCGGGCGCGTGCCGGGGTGATCGGTGCTGTTGTGGTGGCGCTGTGTGTGGGTGTCGTACCGGCTGCCTCCGCGCTGCCGCCCGACGATGACCGCAGCGGCGTCGAGCTGGTCGATCTGCCCGACGCCGACAAGGCGGAGGGTGAGAACGGCGGGAATCTCGCCGAGCTGACCACCGCCGAGGCCGAGGACCCCCAGGAGTACGACCCGGCCAAGGTCACCGCCCCCGCGGGTGGCACGGTGACGGAGGACATCGCCGGCCTCACCCCCGGCGAGCTGGTGCCGATCAGCCAGGACGGTGTGGACCTCCCCGTCGAGGTCGGCGCCCCCGAGAGCGCCACCACGGCCGAGGCGGCCGCGCTGGAGGGTGCGTGGCAGGTCTCGCTCGCCGGCCAGAACGAGCTCGCCGACACGGCCATCGAGGGGATGGCGCTGACGGTCACCCCGCCGGCCGGGGCCACCGGCGACGCCGTGATCGCCCTCGACTACACGGACTTCTCCGAGCTGTACGGCGCCAACTGGGCCGACCGGCTCTCCTTCGTGCAGTACCCGTCCTGCTTTCTGACCACCCCGGACACCGAGGGCTGTTCTGAGCCCACCGAGGTTTCCACGGACAATGTGGTCGAGCAGACCGGCACCGACGGCGACGGCCAGGCGGTCTACGAACGCCGCATCCTCGCCACGATGGACGTCGAGGTCCTGGCGGCCGGCGGCACCTCCACCGAGTCCACCGACACGTCCACCGCGTCCTCCGCGTCCACCGCGTCCGCCTCGGACGAGGGCACGGTCGGCAACGCGCTGTACCGCGAGCAGCCCGAGGCACGCCTGGCGACCCTGGCCGCGGCCACCGCGGGCTCGGGTTCCTCGGTGCTGCTGGCCACCGACTCCGGCAGCGGCTCCAAGGGCGACTTCTCCGCGACCCCGCTGGTCAGCGCCGGTTCGTGGTCGGCGGGCGGCAACTCGGGCGGCTTCACCTACTCGTACACGCTGCAGACCCCGACCGTTCCCGGCGGGCCCTCGCCCGCCGTCTCCTTCGGTTACAACTCCCAGGGTGTGGACGGCCGTACGTCCGCGTCGAACAACCAGCCCTCCTGGATCGGTGACGGCTGGGAGTACAACGCGGGCTCGATCACCCGCACGTACAGGTCGTGCCGCGACGACCGGACGGACGGGAACAACACCAAGAAGACCAGTGACCAGTGCTGGGGTTCGTACAACGCGGTCATGACCCTGGGTGGCACCACGACCGAGCTGGTCCTGCCCGACGGCGCCGATCCCACGAGCGACAAGTGGGTCACGGCCAACGGCGACGGCTCGCGCGTCGAACTCATCAAGAACACCGACCTCGGCAACGGTGACGCGGACGGCGAGTACTGGCGTGTGACCACCCGGGACGGCACCCAGTACTACTTCGGCCGGCACAAGCTGCCCGGCTGGGCGAGCGGTGACCCGACCACGAACTCCGTGCTGTCCGCCCCCGTGGCCGGTAACCAGAGCGGTGAACCCTGCTATAAGTCGGGTGATTTCGCGGGTTCGTTCTGCGACCAGGCCTGGCGCTGGAACCTGGACTACGTCGTCGACACCGACGGCAACGCGATGACGATGTGGTGGGAGAGGGAGACCAACTACTACGCCAAGAACGAGAAGTTCAAGGCGTCGGTCGCCTACGACCGCGGCGGCTACCTGAAGAAGATCGAGTACGGCCTGCGCACCGGCGCCCTGTTCGGCACGCCGATCGCCAAGGTCACCTTCGACGTCGACGAGCGGTGCTTCAAGGAGGGCGAACTCGCCTGCACCGAGGAGAACTTCACCTCGGGCGACTTCGGCAAGAACCGCATCTGGTACGACACCCCGGCCGACCTGTACTGCGCCAAGGGCAAGGAGTGCTACGTCCCCGTCCCCACCTTCTGGTCGCGCAAGCGGCTCGCCCAGGTGACGACGTGGGCACAGCGCACCCAGGGCTCGACCGAGCTGTCGAAGGTGGACAGCTTCAAGCTCCAGCAGTCCCTGCCCGCGGACCTCACCGACGAGGGCGTCGCGCTGTGGCTGGAGTCGATCACCCGTACCGGCTACGACACCGAGGGTGAGGCCATCGCCCTGAACCCGGTGCGGTTCCTGGCCAACGCCCAGCCGATGCCGAACCGCGTCAAGGAAGGCGCGAACGACCCCAACCCCGCCTTCGACCGCCTCCGCATCACCCGGATCGTCAGCGAGTACGGCGGCGAGACCGACATCACGTACAAGGCGCCGGAGGGCGCCTGCAAGACGGGCAGCGGCTTCCCCGACGTGGAGGACAACACCGGTCTGTGCTTCCCGGTCTACTGGAACCCGGACCCGGACAAGGAGACCATCGACTGGTTCCACAAGTACGTCGTGGAGAAGGTCCAGGAACTGCCCGCCCTCACCGGCGTGGACCCGGTCACCACGGAGTACGACTACCTCGGCGGCGCGGCCTGGGCGCTGAACCAGGCGGAGTTCAGCAAGAAGAAGACGCGCACGTACGACCAGTGGCGCGGCTTCGCCCGGGTCCGCACGTACACGGGCGCCGACTCCTCGACCGCGTACATGTCCACCGAGAAGGGCATGACCGAGACCCGCTACTTCCGCGGCATGCACGGCGACAAGCTGCCGGGCGACGAGGGCACCCGCGAGGTCACGGTCACCGACTCCAACGGCTCGACGATCGCCCTGGACAAGGAGCCGTTTGCGGGCCGGGTCGCGGAGACGCTGACGTACACGAAGAAGGGCGGCTCGCTGCTGACCCGTGACGTCGACTACCCGACGGCCACGGTGCTGGCCACCCGTACCCGTTCCGGCGGCATCCCGGCGCTGAAGGCCTACCGGGTCCTGGACGACCACAGCATCTCGGTGACCAACTCCTCGGGCACCGGTGACGACAAACGCACCTGGCGCGTGCTGAAGACGTCCACCGAGTACGAGGACACGTACGGCCTGCCCGTCAAGGTCGAGTCGCTCGGCGACACCGACAAGGGCGGCGACGAGACGTGCACCGAGATGTCCTACGTCCACAACACGGACAAGCACCTGATCGGCCTGCCCAGGCAGACGCTGACGGTGGCCGGCACCTGCGGTGAGACGCCCACGGCGGAAGACTGGACGGACGGCTCACGGGTCGCCTACGACAACGGTGCCTACGGCGACACCCCCACCTCCGGCTCGGCCACCACCACCTGGGCCATCAGCGGCAGCGGCGGCAGCTGGACGCAGGACGGGAAGGTCGCCTACGACGACTACGGCCGCACCACGTCCACGACGGACGCGGCGGGCAACGTCGACAAGACCGCCTACACCCCGTCCACGGGCCAGGTGTACCAGGTCAAGACGACCAACGCCCTGAACCAGAGCGAGACGACGACGCTGGAGCCCGCCCGCGGTGTGTCCCTGAAGGAGACGGACGCCAACGGCCACACGACGACCTTCACCTACGACGCGCTGGGCCGCACCACGCAGGCCTGGGCCCCGACCAGGTCCACGTCCAAGTCGCCGTCGGCGAAGTTCACCTACGACACCACGATCGGCCAGCCGGTCTCGGTGACGACGGAGGCTTTGAAGGACAACGGCGACTACGAGGCCTCCACGGTCATCTACGACGGCCTGGGCCGCGAACGCCAGAAGCAGGAACCGGCGGTCGGCAAGGGCCGCCTGATCACGGACGTCCTCTACAGCGCGAACGGCACGATCGCGCAGACGAACAACGCGTACTACGACACGGGCAACCCGTCGACGACGCTGTTCGAGCTGGACTCGGACTACCAGGTCCCCAACGCCACCCTGTACTCGTACGACGGTCTGGGCCGCACGCTGACGGAGACGCCGTACCTGCACGGCACGGAGAGCACCGCCAAGCAGACGCGTTACGTCTACGGCGACGACTACTCCACGGTGATCCCGCCGACCGGCGGCGCGGTGCAGCGCAGCTTCTCCGACGCACAGGGCCGCACGGTCCGCGTGGACACGTTCACGGACGCGGCCCGTACGGAGTACCGCTCGACGCGCTACACGTACGACTGGCGCGGCGACCAGGTGAAGGCCGAGGACTCCGAAGGCAACACGTGGACCTGGCAGTACGACGCGCGCGGCCGACAGACCGAGGCGGTCGACCCGGACACCGGCACGACGACCACGAAGTACGACGTCCTGAACCGGCCGGAGACGGTCACCGACGAGAACGCGACGGTGTGGACGAAGTACGACGCGCTGTCCCGCCCGGTCGAGCAGCGTGAGAACTCCTCGACCGGCACGCTGCTGGCGTCCACGGAGTACGACACGCTGATCGGCGGCGTGGGCCTGCCGACCTCGCAGACCCGCTACACGGACGGGATGGCGTACACCACCTCGGTGTCCGGCTACACGGCCGACTACCAGCCGCTGGGCAAGCGCATCACGCTGCCCGAGTCGATCGCCACGTCGTACGGCCTGCAGAAGGAGTACGCCTACGGCTTCGAGTACTCGGAGTCGGGCCGGCTGGAGTCGGTGAACCTTCCGGCGGTCGGCACCTTCCCGGCCGAGAAGCTGGTGCTCCGCTACAACGAGGACGGCCTGCCGGTCTCGACCTCGGGCCAGGCCTGGTACACCGCCCAGACCTCCTACTCCCCCTACGGCCAGGTCCTGCGCACGGCCAGCGGCGAACAGCCCAACCGGGTGTGGAGCACGAACCTGTTCGACGAGGCGACGGGTGAGCTGCAGCGCAGCATCGTCGACCGCGAGTCGACGAGCGACACGACGGCGGTGACGGGCCACCGGGTCAACTCCCGCGCCTACGCCTACGACCCGGCGGGCAACGTCACCTCGATCGCGGACACCTCGAACTCGGTGACGGACCGCCAGTGCTTCACCTACGACGCGCTGGGCCAGCTGACGGAGGCATGGACGGCCCCCTCGGCCTGCACCGCTGCCGGGAAGACGGCGGCGGCGCCGAAGTACGAAGACGGCACGACGAACGTCACGGCCGCGAACGAGGGTTACTGGCAGTCGTACGAGTACGACGCGCTGGGCAACCGCAAGAAGCTGGTGGAGCACGACCCGGGCCTGGACACGTCCAAGGACGCCACCACGACGTACTCGTACGGCAAGGAGGACGGCACCCAGCCGCACACGCTGACGGGCATGTCCCAGACGTACAAGGCGGACTCGGGCGCGCAGGTCACCAAGGCGACGAAGCTGACGTACGACGACGCGGGCAACACGAAGACGCGCACGTACGACGGCTCCGAGCAGGCGCTGGACTGGACGTGGGACGGCCAGGTCGCCAAGATCACCGGCTTCGGCGAGAACGGTGCCGGGGCGTGGCTGGGCCTGGCGAACAAGTGCCTGGACCTGGCGGGCGCGTCGACGACGGCGGGCACGGCGCTGCAGCTGTACTCCTGCAACGGTTCCAAGGCGCAGAAGCTGCGGATCGACGCGCCGGCGGGGTCGTCGGATGCGTCGACGGGCGCGCTGAAGGTGCTGGGCAAGTGCGCGGTGCCGTCGGGCGGTGCCACGGCGAACGCCACGCCGGTGGTGATCGCGGACTGCACGGGCGCGGAGGGCCAGAAGTGGACGGCCACGGCCGAGGGCACGCTCAAGCACGTCTCCTCGGGCAAGTGCCTGGACGTCGGCAACTCCAACTCCGCGGACGGTACGGACCTGCAGCTGTACACCTGCAACAGCACGGCGGCGCAGTCGTGGACGCCGGACAAGGAGACCAAGTACGTCTACGGCGGTGACGGCGCCCGTCTGATGGCCATCTCGGCCACGGAGCGCACCCTGTATCTGGGCGAGGCGACGATCTCGCTGAACGCCAACAAGACGCCGGCGTACACGGAGCGCTACTACTCCCAGCCGGGTGCGCCGACGGTGATGCGGCATGCCCAGGGATCCTCGGCGGCGGAGCTGTCGGCACAGGTGGTGGACCAGAACGGCACGGCGTATGTGAACGTGGCGCTGACGTCCGGGAACCGGGTGAAGTTCTCCAAGACGGACCCGTTCGGCGTGGAGCGCTCCGAGAGCACAAGCTGGCGCTCGCACCGCAGTTACATCGGCGGCGATGACGACGCGTCGTCGGGCCTGGTGCATCTGGGGGCGCGGGAGTACGACCCGACCACGGGACGTTTCCTGTCGGCGGACCCGGTGCTGGACCTGGCGGACCCGGTCCAGATGAACGGCTACGTGTACTGCGAGAACAACCCGGTCACGTTCGCCGACCCGTCCGGCCTGGCCTCGGAGGGCGGCAACGGCGGTGACTACGGCGGTCCGTCGGCCTCGCAGGAGTCGTGGGCGAAGAAGACCCTGAACACGTCGATCGCTGATGTGATCATGTCGGTCGGCTGGGCCGCTTTGAAGGACTTCGTCGGCTGGAACGACCTGGTGGGCTGCTTCTCCCGGGGCGACCTGTGGGCGTGCGGCAGCATGGTCGTCGGCGCCATCCCGTGGACGAAGCTGGGCAAGATCCCGGGCGTGCTGAAGGCAGCGGCGAAGATCGCGAGCGCGGTCAGCGCCCTGCTGAAGGCCAAGGAGAAGGCCCGCAAGATCATCGAGATGGCCAAGAAGGCACGCGAACTCGCGCGCAAGGCCAAGGAAGCGAAGAAGCGGGCGGCGCAACGGGCCGCGCAGCTGAAGAAGAAGGCCAAGGAAGCGGCCACCCGGCAGGTCAAACGGGCGGCGCACAAGACCGGCAACGCGGTCCAGAAGATGCAGAAGGCCGTGGCGAAGAAGGCGGAGGCGAAGCCGCGGCAGACCAGGGCGAAGGAGGAGTCGTCCGGGGGCGGCGGCGGGAGCTGCTCCAAGGAAGAATCCAACAGTTTCACTCCTGGCACCAAGGTCCTGATGGCCGACGGCACCACGAAGCCCATCGAGAAGGTCGAGAACGGCGACAAGGTCCTGGCCACCGACCCGGAGACGGGCGAGACCAGCGTCGAGACGGTCACCGCCGAGATCAAGGGCGAGGGCGTCAAGCACCTGGTCAAGGTCACCATCGCCATCGGTGACGCAGAGAACGGCGACGAGAGAACCGCCGAGCTGACGGCCACCGACGGCCACCCGTTCTGGGTCCCGGAGTTGGGCGAGTGGATCGATGCCGAGGACTTGAAGGCGGGCCAGTGGCTGCGCACCAGCGCCGGCACGTACGTCCAGATCACGGCCATCGAGCGCTGGACGGCGACCTCGGCCACGGTCCACAACCTCACCGTCAGCGACCTGCACACGTACTATGTTGTGGCGGGCAGCGCCCCGGTCTTGGTCCACAACTGTGGAGCGAACACTGATGGGTATTACTACCGCGGTGTCGTCGAGGGGCACCATAGCTATGACACCGCTGCGCAAGGCCGTGCGGTGCCCCGCGGAACCAGCACGAACATGAACGTCCACTCGGGTGGAGATGGCACGGATACCATCTTCACGTCGTGGTCGGACGACTTCGAAACTGCCGAGTTCTTTGCCCAGAATCGGGGAGACGAGTGGATTGGGAGAGGTGTGATGCTGCGCATCAGGGTGGCAAGCATCGATCCCGCCATAGGGCCGTCGAGAAACATTCAGATCCACGACGGTCCATATGAAAGGTTCTTCGAAGACGAGCATCTCATCGTTGGTGAAATCCTGGCCGACGACATCAGCTTCGACTTCGGGCAAACCTGGACACCAGTCAGGCGGCGGTGAGGTGAACGAGGTATCCGCGAGTGAACTGCTCGCTGCATTCGAGTCCGACTCCGATGCCAGCATTCAGGCCAAGAATGCATTGCTTTCCGGAGCGCCTTTCGAGATCTGGCTCAAACCTCTTCCAGCGTCGATGCTTCGGGGCATCCTTCGCGGGAGGGTGGGAAGTCTGCAGCGGCGCGGTAAGCCGGTTGTCGGGATCACGGAATGCCTTGCGGGTCTTGCCGAAAAGGGCGAGCAGGGCGTTCTTGTTGCCAACGTGGACGATCGCGAACGAGGCGGATACCTCTTTCGTCTCTACCTTGATCCGCAACCGCTTAAAGTGGTCGCATGCATGGGGTTCGGCACCTCCTCCGAAGGTGACCCCATCGCCGGTCCCGAGTAACACCGCGGGTAGGGGAGCCTCACAGTGCCCCAGCGGCCCTACCGGATCTGTTTCCGGTGGGGCCGCTGGGTTTTTTTACGGCATGCCCGCGCGTCACGGGACCCCGCGCCTCCAGCCGCGGCCGCGAAAAAGAAGACCGGTAACCCGGTTCTAAAGAAGGCACAGGCCAAGGCCGCTCGGAGGTCTCCTCGGGTCACGGTTGGTCAGGAAGTGGACCAGTGCGGGCGAGACTGCGTACAAACTGACCGTCTCGGACCTCCATACGTACTATGTGGTGGCGGGTGCCACGCCGGTCCTGGTTCACAACTGTGGTGGTAATAGCGCCCCTTCAAGAACGACGTGGAGGGGCGATACAACCTCTCGGATGAGCTGGATGCGGCAGAAGCGAGAGGGGTACGTCCGGTAAGTCCAGGACAGGCCGGCTGGGAAGATGCACTTAACTCGGGGGTTGTGAAGTGGGTTGTCGACACCAACGAAGTGCTTCACGTGGTCCCTGCAACCGATGATGCGATCAAACACAGCATCATGACCAGAGGTGCTCCGGTACTTGCGGCAGGTGAGGCTGACGTGGCCGGTGCGGGCGGAATGTTCTTCGGGCTCCGAATTTCGAACCAAAGCGGCCACTACCTCCCCTGTAGATGCAGCATCAACGTCGGTATTGAGAAGTTCAGGCAAGCTGGCATCGAGTTCGCTTCCGGGAGCGTGGAACTTGTTGGGCCCTAGCGATGAGGAGATCCTCCACCTAGCGGAAATGGGAGAGGAGGCGCGAAGGGGTTGGTTGTTGACCCATCAGCCAGTGAACCCGGGTGATCGTTTCTACTGGTGGGAGACGCTCATGGAGGTCTCCCTGAGTCGGATGCGCGCAAGTGAACCGCTTAGTTCAATGTGGCGTGGGTATTCGTCATTGGCTGCGCAAGCGACAAATGAAGCGATAGAACTGGGGGTGATGCCTCCTTGGAAGGGGTGTATGCGCCTTGCTTTTCTGGTGTCCGAGTATGGGAGCTACCCGGGTAGTGACGTTCAAGTGGTCTTGCACCCTGATCAAGTAGCTGCGAACGCCCTTCGCCTGATTGAGAAGCCGTACGAGGAAATCGTGGAGGCTGTGGAGGGTTGGTCTTGTCGGCCCATCAGTGAAATTGCTGAGTTGCGCCGGGCGAAGAACATCATTCACGCCTTGGCAGCGATAGCCCCACATGTTCTCGATTCAGAACTTGGTAAGGAAATTGCCCGTTGGGTCGATGTCTGCGAGAGGCTGCCGTAGAAGGCGCCCGCACGCCGATGCGCTGGCATTCTGCCAACCGGCTCATCAAGCAACGCGCCTGGTGCGGCTAAGAAAGGACACTGAACCCAGGTCGGCCTTGTGGAGGAGCGTGGTAAAGCGCGGTTCGTGGCGCTGCGAATCCGGCCCGCCGGACGCGAGATCCGCAAGGCCGCCTGCGGCCCGGAAATGCCCGCGTGTTGGCTGCTGGCCGAATGGCCGGCTACCGCGCCTGAGCCGGTTCAGTTCTGGCTGTCCAACCTGCGGGATGGCACCGCGCTGACCACACTCGTGCGGCTGGCCAAGCTCCGCTGGCGCACCGAGCATGACTACCGCGAGATGAAACAGGCCCTGGGCTTGGCCCACTTCGAAGTTCCGCACCTGGAACGGGTGGCACCACCACGTCACCCTCGTCTCCGCCGCCCACGCCTTCTGCACACTCCCAGAGACTGGCCCCAACCCCATAAGAAACGGCGTCGGCCTGAGCCTGTACCAGGTCGTCCGCGATGGTTGGTGAAATCCTGGCCGACGATATCAGCTTCGATTTTCGGGTAAACCTGGTCACCCGTCAGGCGGCGATGAGATGAACGAAGTATCCGCGAGTGAACTGCTCGCCGCATTCGAGTCCGACTCCGAGACCGGCATTCAGGCCAAGAACGCGCTGCTTTCTGGAGCGCCTTTCAAGATCTGGCTCGAGCCCCTCTCGGCGTCGATGCTTCGGGGCATCCTTCGCAGGAGGGTGAGAAGCCTGCAGCGGCGTGGCAAGCCGGTTGTCGGGGTCACGGAATGCCTTGCGAGTCTTGCCGAAAGGGGCGAGCAGGGCCTTCTTGTGGCCTACGTGGACGATCGCGAACGAGCCGGATACCTCTTTCCCCTCTACCTCGATCCGCACCCGCTCAAAGTGGTCGCATGCATGGGTTCGGCACCTCCTCCGAAGGTGACCCCCTCGCCGGTCCCGAGTAACGCCGCGGGTAGGGGAGTCTCACCGTGCCCCAGCGGCCCCACCGGATCTGGTTCCGGTGGGGCCGCTGGGGTGTGTGACGGCAGGCGCGGGCCTCACCGCCGTCCATGCCCTGGAGGAGATGGGCGAGAGGGCTTGGGCTGGTGGTGAGTTCGCGAGGGGAACGTCGCGACGTTGAGGCCGCCGGAAAGCCGGACTGACCCTGTGTACTGCATCCAGAGTCACATGACGGAGTTCCCAGCCCATTCGGAGGTTTCCATCGATCTTGTGCGTCAGGCTGCCAAAGCGTTTCTGACTTCGGGAAGGGAGCGCCCCACCTGCGTTCAGTGGCAGATACTGGACTCCTGGCGACTTCGAGATGCTTGGGCTCGCGTGCATTCCCTGATGGGGATTGAGGGCGGGCACCGGGCTTCGCGTCCCGGTGCACGGGAAACTCTGCACTTCCAGTGAGCCGCGAAGTCGGAGGGGCGTGACTGGTGCGAGCGTGAGGAGTGAGTATGCGGCGAGTGTGGGGGACCGCTGCGTCGGTGGTGCTGTGCGCGTTGGTGACCGCGTGCGATGTGGCCAGCGGCGGCGGGGGTAGCAGGGATGACTTGGGTCTGAAGGCGGCGCCGCAGGCGAGTGCCAGCGCGG
>NZ_VJZE01000156.1 GCF_009377205.1 Streptomyces phyllanthi | reverse complement strand
GACCTACCCCGCCCCGCCCGCCGCAGGCGTCCGCTCACCCTGGGAAGCCCTGCCCGGCACCGTCCACGCCGCCGTCGCGGACATGCTGGGTGCGCCCGTCGCGCACGCGGTCACCCAGGTGGGCGGGTTCTCACCCGGCGTGGCCGCCAGGGTCGTCACCGACGCAGGACGGCGCGGCTTCGTGAAGGCCGTGAGCGCCGACGTCAACCCGGTCAGCCCGGGCATGCACCGGGAGGAGGCACGCAACGCCGCCTCGCTCCCGGTCGACGTCCCCGCACCCCGGCTGCTCGGCTCGTACGACGACGGCACCTGGGTCGCCCTCGTGTTCGAGGACGTGGAGGGGCGGCAGCCCCGGATTCCTTGGCGGGAGGACGAGCTGACGCGCGTACTCGACGCCGTGGGCGAGCTGAGCCGCACGCTCACACCGGCACCCGTCGAGGTCCCGCCCCTCGTCGAGTCACTCGCCGAGGACTTCGCGGGATGGCAGCGGATGATCGACGAGGGGGACGACGGGGAGGGGCTCGATCCGTGGACGGTCAGCCATATGGCCCGCCTCGCCGAGGTCGCGGCCCCCTGGGCGGGCTTCGCCGCCGGAGACACCCTCGCCCACTGCGACCTGCGCGCCGACAACGTGCTGCTCACCGACGACGGGCAGGTCGTCTTCGTCGACTGGCCCCACGCCCGCCAGGAGGCGGCGCCCTGGTTCGACCTGCTGCTGATGCTGCCGTGCGTACGGGCGCAGGGCGGGCCCGATCCGGAGGAACTGTTCACCCGGCATCCGCTGGGGCGCGACGCCGACCCGGACGGGGTCACCGCGACTCTGGCGGCCTTCGCCGGGTTCATGATCCGGTGCTCCCGGCAGCTCCCACCGCCCGGCATCCCCACCCTGCGTCCCTTCCAGCGCGCCCAGGGCGAGGCCGCCCTGGAGTGGCTGAGGAAACGGCTCGCAGAGTAGCTCGTGGCGTGCTCGGGAAGCGGCTCGTGGAGTGCTCAGGAAACGGCTCCGGAAGCGACCTGGGAAGCCGCCCGGGTGAGGGCGCGCATCACTCGCGTGTCCTCGCCCATCTCCGGGTGCCACTGGACCCCCAGCACCCAGGCGGCGCCGGGGAGTTCGACCGCCTCCACGGTCCCGTCCGCCGCGTGCGCCGAGGCGACGAGTCCCTCGCCGAGACGGTCCACCGCCTGGTGGTGGTACGTGGGTACGGAGGTTTCCTCGGGCGCGATGTCCGCGTACCGGGAGCCGGGCACGGGCTTCACCGAGTGGCGGCCGAAGACGCCCGCCTGAGTGACATGGCCGTCGAGGTGCTGGACCAGCGTGCCGCCGAGGGCCACGTTGAGGAGCTGCATACCGCGGCAGATGCCCAGGAGCGGGATTCCGGCCGCGAGCGCGGCCCGGATCAGAGCCAGTTCCCACGCGTCGCGCTCGGGCGTGGGCGGGCCGGTGCGCGGAGAGCGCTCGGCGCCGTAGCGGGCGGGGTCGACGTCGGGGCCGCCCGCGATCACCAGTCCGTCGAGACGGGCGACGGTCTCGGCGGCGTACGACGGGTCGTCCGGTGGCAGCATCGCGGCGAGCCCGCCCGCCGCCTGGACGAGCCGCGGGTAGCCGACCGGCAGCAGCGCGGCCTCCAGTTCCCAGACACCCCAGCGGGCGCCGGACTCCAGATACGTACTCACACCGATCAGCGGCCTGGTCACCTGTTGCTCCTTCGCGGCGAACTGGTCGGGGCCCGGAACGGCCGGGCCCCGGGAACGGGTGTCGTCCCAGGACGGGATCGCCCCGGGGACGGTGCCGTCCCAGGACGGTCCGCCCCGGGAACGGGTGCCGTCCCAGGACGATTCAGTCCCGTGCCAACTCTGCCTCGGCCGCCGCCAGCGCCGCGAACTCCTCCTCCGGCGCCTTCGCCACGAGGTGCTTGCGGCTGTACAGCCCGAAGTACGCCACCGCGACCACGTACACCGCGAGCGCGATGAACGCCGCCGTCACGTCCACCAGGAACGTGGCCACCAGCGCCGCGCAGGCGAGGACCAGGGCGACGGAGGACGTCACGATGCCGCCCGGCGTCCGGTACGGCCGCTCCAGGCCCGGTTCGCGGCGCCGCAGGACGATGTGCGACAGGGACATCAGCGCGTAGCTGATCGTGGCGCCGAAGACGGCGATGTTCAGCAGACGCATACCGTCACCCGTGCCCGCCGCGAGCGCGAACCCGATCGTGCCCGGGACCAGCAGGCCCAGGTACGGGGCCTTGCGGCGGCTGGTGAGGGAGAGGAAGCGGGGCAGATAGCCCGCCCGGGACAGGGCGAACAACTGGCGCGAGCCCGCGTAGATCAGCGAGAAGAACGAGGCCACCAGACCCGCCAGGCCCGCGTAGTTCACGACCCTGCTCAGCACTGTGGCCTTGCCGTCCGGCTGGAGCGCCTCGACCAGCGGGTTGCCAGCCGCCTGGATGGCGGCCGAGCCGCGCGCCCCGGCGGCGGCGAAGAAGGTGACCACGGCCAGGACCACGAGGATGCCCATCGACCAGCGGATCGCCTTCGGCAGCGTACGGGCCGGCTCCCTGGTCTCCTCGGCGGCGAGCGGCACACCCTCGACGCCCAGGAAGAACCACATGCCGAACGGGAACGCCGCCCAGATGCCGAGCAGGCCCATGGGCAGCCAGGAGCTCGCGCCGAGGGCGGACGAGTCGACCGGTATGTCGTCGAGCGACGAGGCGTCGAAACCGGGCAGCGCGCCCAGGGCGAACACGACCAGGGCGGCGACCGCGATACCGGTGACGACGAAGCTGAAGAGCAGCGCCTCGCCCACGCCCCACAGGTGGATGCCGAGGAAGATCGCGAAACAGACCAGGTACATCGGCCAGCCGGACTCCAGGCCGAACAGACCCAGCGACTCGACGTAGTCCCCGATGAAGATGACGATGGCGGCGGGTGCGAGGACGTACTCGATGAGGATCGCCGTACCGGTCAGGAAGCCGCCCCACGGGCCGAGCGCCCTGCGCGCGAAGCCGTAGCCGCCGCCCGCGGTGGGCAGGACCGAGGACAGCTCGGCGAGCGCGAAGACCATACAGGCGTACATCAGGCCCATGAGGACCATGGCGATCGCCAGGCCGCCGAAGCCGCCCTCCGCCAGGCCGAAGTTCCAGCCGGAGTAGTCACCGGAGACGACGTAGGCGACGCCGAGGCCGGTGAGCAGGACCCAGCCGGCACTGCCTCGGCGCAGTGCTCGGCGCTCCAGATAGTCGTCCGCCTCTTCGGCGGTGCGCGTGTTCGTGGATTCCAGGGACATGGCACGACTCCCCACGGGGCGGCGGATGCGGATTCCTCCGGGCACGGTGGGGGGACCGGTCCCCGGACCAATGGAATGGAGCCATACCTTTGCCGGGGTGGTGGCAGGAATGCAATACCCGTGCGTTAACCGTCCGTAAATCCGCGAGCCGCGCGTCCCGAGCGCCGCGTCCCGAGCCGGCTGTCCCGAGACGAGCCATGCACCCCGAGTCTCGCGTCCCGAGTCTCGCGTCCCGGCCGGTGCCGCCGGCTCAGCCCAGAAAGCCGCGCAACAGGGCCGCCGTACCCGCGCAGTGCTCGCGCATGATCTCCCGCGCCCCGTCGGCGTCCCCCTCCAGCACGGCCTCCACCAGGGCGGTGTGCTGCCGCTGCGAGTGCTCAAGGTTCCGCACCAGCAGCGGGATGCAGTCGAGCAGGTCGTTGACGGTCGCGCGGACGGCCGCGTACTGCGCGGTGAGCGTGGGGGAGCCGGACAGTTCGGCGAGGGTGAGGTGCAGCAGCGTGTCCAGCCGGCGGTACTCGTCGAGCGGCGCGTCGTGCGTGCGGGCCAGCGCCTCGCGGAGCCGCCCGGCCTGCTCGTCGTCGAGGCCGTGCGCCGCGCACAGCCCGGCCGCGCCCACCTCGAGCACCTCGCGGAAGCGCAGCGTGTCCTCGACGTCGACGTCCTCCAGACGGCGGCGCAGCTCGTCCTCGCCGGGGGTGCCGGTGCGGGGCAGCACGAACGTCCCGCCGTACCGCCCGCGCCGCGACTCGACCAGGCCCTGGTCCTGCAGGACCTTGAGGGCCTCGCGCAGCGTCACCCGGCTGATCCCGAGCCGCTCGGCCAGCTCCCGCTCCGACGGCAACCGCTCGCCGCCCGGCACCAGGCCGAGCCGTACGACCTGGAGGATCTGCTCCAGGGCCTCCTCGAAGCCGTTGCCCGCCCGCACCGGCCGCAACACGGACGCCAGCCGGTCGCCGGCCCCGGTCGTCCCGTGCTCCGTTCCCGCCTGCGACATGTGGCCGCACCCCCTTCCCAAGTAATGGTCGCGAGTAATACCTTATGGCTCCCGGCTGGCCGAAGCAGCCCTCCCAAGGAGGCCCTCCCGTGGCAGACCGCACACCCCCGCTCGGTGTCGAGGAGCTGCACGCCCTCGTCGCGGGCGGCGAGATCGACACTGTCGTCCTGGCCTTCCCCGACATGCAAGGGCGTCTCCAGGGAAAGCGGTTCGCCGCGCGCTTCTTCCTCGACGAGGTGCTCCAGCACGGGACGGAAGGCTGCAACTACCTGCTCGCCGTCGACACCGAGATGAACACCGTCGACGGATACGAGATGTCCTCCTGGGACCGGGGCTACGGCGACTTCGCCATGCACCCGGACCTGAGCACACTGCGCCGGGTGCCCTGGAACGAGGGTACGGCGATGCTGATCGCCGACCTCGCCTGGAACGACGGCTCACCGGTCGTCGCCGCGCCCCGCCAGATCCTGCGCCGCCAGCTCGACCGGCTCGCCGAGCTCGGCTACACCGCCCAGGTCGGCACGGAGCTGGAGTTCATCGTCTTCAAGGACACCTACGAGCAGGCCTGGGACGCGGGCTACAGCGGGCTCACCCCGGCCAACCAGTACAACATCGACTACTCGGTGCTCGGGACGGGCCGTATCGAGCCCCTGCTCCGCCGGATAAGGAACGAGATGGCGGGGGCCGGCCTGACCGTCGAGTCCGCCAAGGGCGAGTGCAACCCCGGCCAGCACGAGATCGCCTTCAAGTACGACGAGGCCCTCGTCACCTGCGACCAGCACGCGATCTACAAGACCGGCGCCAAGGAGATCGCCGCCCAGGAGGGCGTGTCGCTCACCTTCATGGCCAAGTACAACGAGCGCGAGGGCAACTCCTGCCACATCCACCTGTCGCTGGCGGACGCGGACGGGACCAACGCCATGGCCGGCTCCCAGGACCACCCCGGCGGCATGTCGCCCGTCATGCGGCACTTCCTCGCCGGGCAGCTCGCCGCCCTCCGCGACTTCTCGCTGCTGTACGCGCCCAACATCAACTCCTACAAGCGGTTCCAGCCGGGCTCGTTCGCACCGACCGCCGTCGCCTGGGGCCACGACAACCGGACGTGCGCGCTCCGGGTCGTCGGCCACGGGCGCTCGATGCGGTTCGAGAACCGGCTGCCCGGGGGTGACGTCAACCCGCACCTCGCCGTCGCGGGCCTGGTCGCGGCCGGGCTGTACGGCATCGAGCAGAAGCTGGAGCTGCCCGAGGCGTGTCCGGGGAACGCGTACACCGCCGAGTACGCGCACGTGCCCACCACCCTGCGCGAGGCCGCCGAGCTCTGGGAGAACAGCCCCATCGCCAAGGCGGCCTTCGGGGACGAGGTGGTCGCGCACTACCGCAACATGGCGCGCGTCGAGCTGGAGGCCTTCGACGCCGCGGTGACCGACTGGGAGCTGCGCCGCTCCTTCGAACGCATGTGAGAGGTCCTTTCTTGTCCGAGCAGTACGAGGGTCATGACGTGCACGAGCTCCAGGTACTCAACCCGGCCACCGAGGAGGTCGTCGCCACCGTCCCGGCCGCCACGGCCGAGGACGTGGACGCGGCGGTCGTACGGGCCGGCCGTGCCCAGACCCGGTGGGCCGCCCTCGCGCCCGGCGACCGCGCCCGGCTCCTGCGCCGCTTCGCCACGACCGTGGACGGGCACATCGAGGAACTGGCCCGGCTGGAGGTCCGCGAGGCCGGTCACACCGTCGGCAACGCCCGCTGGGAGGCCGGCAACGTCCGGGACCTGCTCGACTACGCGGCCGGAGGCGTCGAACGGCTCACCGGCCGTCAGATCCCGGTGGCCGGCGGCCTCGACGTCACGTTCCACGAACCCCTCGGCGTGGTGGGCGTGATCGCGCCCTGGAACTTCCCGATGCCCATCGCGGCCTGGGGCACCGCCCCCGCGCTCGCGGCCGGCAACGCGGTGCTCCTCAAGCCCGCCGAGACGACCCCGCTCACCGCGCTCCGCCTCGCCGAACTGGCCCTGGAGGCAGGCCTGCCCGAGGGCCTGTTCCAGGTGCTGCCCGGTCACGGCCCCGTCGCGGGCAACGCCCTCGTCGAGCACCCGGGCGTCGCGAAGATCGTGTTCACCGGGTCCACGGCCGTGGGCACACAGGTGCTGGCGAAGGGCTCGGCCCTGCTCAAGCGCGTCACCCTCGAACTCGGCGGCAAGAGCCCCAACATCGTCTTCGCCGACTCCGACCTCGAGGCCGCCGTGGCCGCCACCCCCATGTCGTTCCTCGACAACTCCGGCCAGGACTGCTGCGCCCGCACCCGCATCCTCGTCCAGCGCTCCGCGTACGACCGCTTCCTCGACCTCCTCGCGCCCGCGATCGAGTCCGTCCTCGTCGGCGACCCGGCGGACGAGAACACACAGATGGGCCCGCTGATCTCCAAGGTCCAGCTGGACCGCGTCCGTTCGTACGTCGACCCGGACGCGCCCGGCATCCGCGGCAAGGCGCCCGAAGGCCCCGGCTTCTGGTTCCCGCCCACCGTCCTGACCGGAGTCGAGCCCCACGCGCGCGTGGCGGCCGAGGAGGTCTTCGGGCCGGTGGCCGTGGTCCTGCCCTTCGAGGACGAGGCGGACGCGATCCGGCTCGCCAACGACACCCCGTACGGCCTCTCGGGTTCCATCTGGACCCGGGACGTCGGCCGGGCGCTGCGCGTCTCGCAGGCCGTCCGCGCGGGCAACCTGTCCGTCAACTCCCACTCCAGCGTCCGCTACTGGACGCCCTTCGGCGGCTTCAAGCAGTCGGGCATCGGCCGCGAGCTCGGCCCGGACGCGCTCACCGCCTTCACCGAAACCAAAAACGTCTTCATCAGCACGGAGGCCTGAGCCGCTCATGAGCGACACCACCGACACCACCGACACCACCGAGGAAAGCATCTGCCGCCGCCTCGTCGGGCGTACCGCCGTCATCACCGGGGCCGGCAGCGGCATCGGTCTCGCCACCGCGCGCCGGCTCGCCTCCGAAGGGGCCCACGTGGTCTGCGGCGACGTCGACGAGACACGCGGCAAGGCCGTCGCCGAGGAGGCCGGCGGGATCTTCGTGAAGGTCGACGTCACCGACCCCGAGCAGGTCGAGGGGCTGTTCAGGACCGCGTACGACACCTACGGCAGCGTCGACATCGCCTTCAACAACGCGGGCATCTCACCGCCCGACGACGACTCCATCCTGGAGACCGGCCTGGAGGCCTGGAAGCGGGTCCAGGAGGTCAACCTCACCTCGGTGTACCTGTGCTGCAAGGCGGCCATCCCCTACATGCGGCGGCAGGGCAGGGGCTCGATCATCAACACCGCGTCGTTCGTGGCCCGGATGGGCGCGGCGACCTCGCAGATCTCGTACACGGCCTCCAAGGGCGGTGTGCTGGCCATGTCCCGCGAGCTGGGCGTGCAGTTCGCGAGGGAGGGCATCCGCGTGAACGCGCTGTGCCCGGGGCCGGTCAACACCCCGCTCCTCCAGGAGCTGTTCGCCAAGGACCCGGAGCGGGCCGCGCGCCGGCTGGTGCACATCCCGCTCGGGCGGTTCGCGGAGGCCACGGAGATCGCGGCCGCGGTCGCGTTCCTCGCCAGCGACGACTCGTCGTTCGTGAACGCCACCGACTTCCTGGTGGACGGCGGCATTTCGGGCGCGTACGTCACGCCGCTGTAGGAAGCCCGCGTCCGAGCGCTTCCGGGACAGCGGGACGGCCCGTGTGATTAGAGTGCCGGAATGAGCAGCACGCCCCCGCCCGGCTGGTACCGCGACCCGTCGTACCCGCTCACCGAACGGTGGTGGGACGGAACGCGGTGGACCGACCACCGGCGCCAACCCGAGGTACCCCAGCAGCCCCTGGCGCGGCCACAGCCCCCTGCCAGGGGCTCGGGCCGTCGGGGCAGGGCCGTGGCGATCACCGCGGCCGGCGCCGTCCTGACCGCCGCGATCGTCACCGGAGCCTTCGTGCTCCGCGGAAACGACGGCGCGAGCCAGGAGACGAGGACCTCCCCGACGCCGGCCCGCACCACGGCCCCCGGGAGCGACGGTCCATCACCCTCGGAGTCCACCTCCGAACCGTCCGCCGACGACCCGGCCGTGGTCGTGGACGACCTCAACGGCATCACCTTCCCGCTCCTCGACGGCTGGGCCCGGGCCGACAACGTCGCCGAGGAGGACGTCGTCCTGGTCACCCCGGGCACGTACGACTGCCCCGGCATCGACGGGATCTGCCGCCACGGCCGGGTCGTCTCGCGCACGGTCACGGGCAGCGACGAGACCTCCCCGGAGGCCCTGGCCAAGGACGACATCGAGGACGCCGCGAACGACGCCTACGACCGCGACCAGCTCGACCGGCGCCCGTACAACGGCATCACCGCGCACGAACTCGTGAAGTCGGGCCCGGTCGCCGTCGCGGGCCGCACCGGGTACTTCGTGCGCTGGCGCGTCACGACCGAGGCCGGGCCCGGGGGCTACGTCCAGTCGCTGGCCTTCCCCTCCAGCACCGGCTCCGAGTCACCGGTCATCGTCCGCTTCGCCTTCGACGCGGGCGCCGACGGGCCGCCCCTCGGCGACATGGACAGGATCACCAAGGGGATCAGGCCGGTGGACGACGCCGACACCGGCGGGGGAGTGGGCAGCAGCATCGGACCCTCGTGAGCCCTGAGGTGACCTACAGGAACGTGTGCCCTTCCCCGCGGTACGTCGGCACGGTCGCCGTCACCTCGTCGCCCTCGACGAGATGCAGCACGTCGAACCGCTCGCACAGTTCACCGGCCTTGGCGTGCCGGAACCACACCTTGTCGCCGATCAGCAGGTCGTCCGCGGGCGCGCCCAGCAGCGGTGTCTGCACCTCGCCGGCGCCCTCCTGGGGGTCGTACCCGAGCCCCTCCGGCAGATACGGCACGGGCAGCCGGTCACGGCCCGCGGCGCCCGAGGCGGGATAACCGCCGCCCAGGACGGTGACGACGCCGACGCCCGGACGGCGGACGACGGGCTGCGCGAAGAGCGCGGCCGGACGCCCGGTGAACGAGGTGTAGTTGTCGAAGAGACGCGGGACGTACAGCCCCGACCCGGCCCCGATCTCGGTGACCGCGTCCTCGGCGGCGGTGTGCTGGACGCTGCCCGTGCCGCCGCCGTTGACGAACTCCAGGCCGGGCGCCACGGCCCGCACCGCCCGCACGACCTCGGCGCGCCGCTCGGCGAGCTCCTTCTTCGCGGCGGTCTGCATCAGCCGGACGGCCCGGGAGCGGAACGGACGCCCGGCGAGGGAGTCGCCGACACCGGCGATGTGCCCCTCGTACGCCATGATCCCGACCAGCTGGAACCCGGGCCGCCGGACGACGGTACGGGCCAACTCGGCGACCTGGGCGGGGGAGTGGAGCGGGGAGCGCCGGGCTCCGACGCGTACGCGCCCGCCCAGCAGCTTCAGGGACGTGTCCAGCTCCAGACAGACGCGTACGACCTCGGTACCGCCCTGGCGGGCGTTGTCGATGAGCTGGAGCTGGGCGGGGTCGTCGATCATCACCGTGACGGCGGCGGCGAGCTTGGGGTCGCCCGCCAGCTCGGCGTAGGCCGCGCGGTCCGCCGACGGGTACGCGAGCAGGACGTCGTCGAAGCCGGAGCGGGCGAGCCACAGGGACTCGGCGAGGGTGAAGGACATGATGCCCGCGAAACCCTCGCGCGCCAGGACGCGTTCGAGGAGGGCGCGGCAGCGGACGGACTTGCTGGCCACACGGATCGGCTTGCCACCGGCCCTGCGGACCAGATCGTCGGCGTTCGCGTCGAAGGCGTCCAGGTCGACGATCGCGAGAGGGGCGTCGAGGTGGGCGGTGGCCCGGTCGTAGCGGGCACGGTCAGCGGCACGGGCAGTCATGAACGCAGCCTGCCAGACTCGATTACCGCAGGGTAGGGGGACGATCCGGGCAGATGCCCCGGGCGTGCGGGACCGGTTCCCTCTCGACGCGCGTCAACCCGTAGAGTGACGCGAGCGCAGGGGACGACCTCGACCGGGGATGGCCACGCTCCGCTTCGGGTACGGATGCCCGTGCGGACACCCGGACAGGTGGTTCCCGGACGGATGACCGCTCCCCACGGGCGGTCGGACACCCGGAGGCCTCCGAGGGATCCGGGCACGAGGAAACGGGGGGTGCATGAGCACGGAAGCGCGTCGCGCCTCCATACCCCCACGCCCCACGACCCCGCCGCGGCCGACCACGCCTCCGCGCGGATCCGCCCCGGCCGGCCCGGTTCCGTCCTCCGCCACCCGCAACGAGCAGCGGGACGAAGCGCCGCCGTCTCAGCCCCCGCGGCCCGATCGGGCGGCGCCCTCACCGGGGCGCACCCCCGCGACACCGCCGCCACCGCTCCCGCAGCAGTCGCCGAGGGCCGGGGCGGCCCCCGCGGCCGGGGCGCCACCGGTACGTCCGGCGGGACCGGCGCGGACGTCTCCGGGAGCGCCCGGTCCGGCGACCGCACCCAGGGCCTCGTGGGGCTCAGCCACCGCCGGCGGTCCGGCACCCTCGCGGGGCGGTGCCCCGGACGCGTCGCCGCGCACCGCGCGGGCCACCGGCTCCGGGAGTCCCGGGGACGCCGCGCGGCCTCCCCGGGGGGCCACCGCCTCCGGCACAGGCGCCCCCCGGGGCACCACCGCCCCGGACGCGCCGGCGCCCGGCCGCCGCACCGGGACCGAACCCATGACGCCGGACCCGGGCTCGCAGCACCCGCGCTTCGCCGACTTCCGCAGGGCCGCCGGCCAGGGCGGGCAGGCCGGGCAGGGCAGACAGGACGCAGTAGCCTTCATCCCGCCTCCGCCCGCGGCCTCCGCGCGGTTCCCCGACGCGCCCCCGGCGGGGCCGGGCCCCGCACGCCGCGCGGACGCGCCCAAGGCGCCGGGCACCGAGTCCGCCGACGCCGCGCTCCGGATCCCGCCCAGACCCAGCGCACCGCCCGCAGGGGCACCGCGTCGCACCGCCGTGCCCGAGCAGCCCCACAACGAGCCGACCACCCGGCTGCGGCCCGTCCGGGACGAGGAACCGGTCGGCTGGGCACCCCCGTCGGGCCCCTCACGGCGCAGTATCGACGCACTCGACCAGGCGCTCGGCACACACCCCGGACGCCCGTACGTCACCTTCGCGCAGCCCGAGACGTACCACCCCGAGACGTACGATCCCGCCGCGCACCCGCGGACCGGCCGTCAGCGGGTCGTGGCGGCCACCGCCTGTGTCGTTCTCGGTCTCGGGCTCATCAGCGGTGCGGTGACCGGGAGTTGGCTGATCGGGGACTCGGGCGAGGAGAGCCGCCGCGGCAGCTTCGCGGCGGCCGGGGAGCTGTGGCACACCGTGCCCGTCGACCAGCTGTTCCCGCCCACCATCGAGGGTGACGGTGCCGGACCGGGTGGCGCCGACCGGGTCTGGACGCGGATCGCCGTGGCACCCGACAGCGGCTGCCGGGACGCCTTCGACCCGCTGCTGCGTAAGGCCCTCTCATCGGTCGGCTGTCTGCGGCTGCTCCGCGCCACCTACACCGACGCGACCCGCAGCCATGTCACCACCGTGGGCCTGCTGTTCACCAACGGCGACGCCGCCGCCATGGCCTCCCTGAAATCCCGCTTCGAGAAGGACGGCCTCGACCGGCGTACCGACCTGATGCCCCTCCCGTACGCCGCGAAGGGCACCGTGGCGGCCCGGTTCGGCGCCGACGAGCGCGCCTCCTGGACCCTCTCCGTCCTCACCGACGCCCCCGTCGTCGTCTACGCCGTCTCCGGCTTCGCCGACGGCCGCACCATCACCGAGCCGCAGCCCGCCGAGGAGGCCATGAAGTCCGGCGCCACCACCGCCCCCGCCCAGTCCGGCCTCGGCCACGAGGCACAGGGCCTCGCGGACCGCGTCGAGCGCGGCTTCCGCAGAACCGTCTCCGCGGCCGGGGACGAGCCCTCGTGACCCTCAGGAAGGCCGGGGCGCACCGCGGAACCGGCGCGCTGAGCCTCGCCCTGGCGGCCTCCCTCGCCCTCGTCCCGTCCGCCACCGCCCACGCGGACAGCATCCGCGACCAGCAGTGGGCCCTGGAGGCCATGCACACCCGGGAGGCCTGGCAGACCACGAAGGGCGCGGGCATCACCGTCGCCGTCCTCGACACGGGCGTCGACGACCAGCATCCCGACCTGGTGGGCAACGTCCTGCAGGGCAAGGACATGGTCGGCTTCGGGGCCGGCCGGGGAGACGAGACCTGGGCGCGGCACGGCACCGCCATGGCCGGGATCATCGCCGGCCACGGACACGGTCCGCGAGGCGCCGACGGTGTCCTGGGCATCGCCCCGGCCGCCAAGATCCTCCCCGTCCGCGTGATCCTGGAGGACAAGGACCCCGCCCGCTCCAAGGCCCGCAACACCCGCGGCAACGCGCTCGCCGACGGCATCCGCTGGGCCGCCGACCGGGGCGCCGACGTCATCAACCTCTCCCTGGGCGACGACTCCAAGTCCGCCCACCCCGAACCCACCGAGGACGCCGCCGTCCAGTACGCCCTCGAGAAGGGCGCCGTCGTCGTCGCCTCGGCCGGCAACGGCGGCGAGAAGGGCGACCACGTCTCGTACCCGGCCGCCTATCCGGGCGTCATCGCGGCCACCGCCGTCGACGAGTACGGCACCCGCGCCTCGTTCTCCACCCGCCGCTGGTACGCCACCGTCAGCGCCCCCGGCGACGACGTCGTCATCGCCGACCCGGACCGCGAGTACTACGAGGGCTGGGGCACGAGCGCCGCCGCCGCGTTCGTCTCCGGCGCGGTCGCCCTCGTCAGGGCGGCCCACCCCGGCCTGACCCCCGCTCAGGTCAAGCAGCTCCTGGAGGACACCGCCCGTGACGCGCCCGCCGGCGGGCGCAACGACTCCCACGGCTTCGGTTTCGTCGACCCCGCGGCCGCGATCAAGGCGGGCGGCAGGCTCGAACCCGAGGGGCTGCGCTCGGCGGCGTACGGCCGCAAGTACTTCGGGAGCGGCCCGGACACGGCCGAGGACGACGACGCCTTCAGCTGGGCGGCCCCGGTCGCGGGCGGCTTCGGCGTGCTGCTGCTGGGCGCGGCGGTGGTGCTGTGGCGGGGCCGCGTACGACCGGAGGAGCTGGAGGAGGACGAGGACGAGGAGATGTACGCCGTCTGACGAGGAGTCACCGGCGTGACCGCGGCCCCTCAGGGAGCGCTCGTGCCTCAGCCGCGGCTGCGGCCGTGGTGGCCTCGCCTCCGGTATCCCCGTCCCCGTCCCCGTCCGAGAACACGGACACCGCCGCCCGCGCGGCCGCCTCCACCAGCGAAACCCCCTTCGCCTTGGTCGTGTTGCCGTTCGACAGCGCCGCGACGAGGTAGTCGTGCCCGTCCACGGTGACCCGCCCGATGCTGTTGATGTCCCACAGCCCGGTCGTGCTGCGCGGCAACCATCCGTTCTTCAGGGCGGATTCGGACCCAGCGGCCGACACGCCCCAGTCCTGGCCCACGGCGATCCGTCCCATCAGTTCGCGCACGTACGTTCGCGAGGCCCCGCTCAGCTCCGAGTCGTCCCCGAACACCTGCCGCAGCAGGGTGAGCTGGTCGGCCGCCGTGGTCTGGGTCAGCCCCCACAGCAGTCCGTCGCCGCCCTCGGTGTCGGTGAGCCCGAAGCGCTCGTTCGCGGCGTCGAGGCCCGCCGCCCCGCCGATCGCCTTCCACAGCGTGGTCGCGGAGGCGTTGTCGCTGTTCTCGATCATCGCGGTGGCGTACGACCGCTCCTGCGCCGTGAGCCGCCGGTCCGCGTCCTGGGCCTGGAGCAGCAGCGCCGCCAGGATGTCGACCTTCACGATGCTCGCGGTGTCGAACCGCGCCTTCCCGTACACCGCGCTCTCCCCGGACTCCACGTCCATCACGGCCACGGACACGTCGGCGCCGTCCTCGACCGCGAGGTCCTCCAGCGCGGCCGAGAGCAGCGCGTCGTAGTCCGCCTCGGGCGCCGCCACAGGTTCCAACGAAGCCTCCTCCACGGCCTCTTCCGCGCTCGCCGAGGCGGATGCCGAGAGCGAGGACGATGACGCCGACGACGATACGGCGGTCTCCTCGCCGTGCGCCCGGCCCTTCACGAAGACCGTCGCGGCGGTCGTGCCGCTCACGATGACGGCGGCGGCCAGCACGGCGTAGAGGACGGGGCGGCGCCGCGGTGGGCGAGCGCGGCGACGGGCTCTGTGAGGAGGCATGCCGCGATGCTGGAGGCGCGGCCTGTGCGCTGGGTTAGCCGGATGTTAGATACGTGTCAGGGAACGCTGAGAAAACCGTGAGGGAGATGAACGACGCGTTTCCGGCCCCGGAAAGGCCCGGCAGTCATCCCCCGATAGGGTCGACGACCGTGGCGAACAAGAACATTCCCGACCCCGCCTTCTCCGACGACGACGGCTCCGCCGACCCCGGGCTGAGCGCCGCGCTCGCCGCCTGGGCCGAGGACCGCACCGCCGTCGCCCCCGTCCTGGAGGCCCTCGAGGGCGCCCGGCTGCTCGTCCCCGTCGTGGCAGTCCTCGGCGAGGTGGAGGAGGACGAGAACGGCCTGCGCCGTGAGAAGACCAGCGACATGGCCGTGCCCACCCTGAAGGCCGGCCACCGCACCGCCCTGCCCGCCTTCACGTCCACCGACGCGCTGGCCCGCTGGGACCCCGGCGCACGCCCGGTCGCCGTACCCCTGCACCAGGCGCTGCAGGCCGCCGCGCACGAGAAGGCCGACACGATCGTCCTCGACCTGGCCGGGCCGGTGCCGTACGAGCTGACCGGGCCCGCGCTGCTCGCGCTCGCCGAGGGACGGACGACGGCGGACCCGCTCGCCGACCCGGCGGTCGTCGAGGCGGTACGGGGCGCCGTGGCCGCCGAGCCCGCCGTCCTCAGCGCTCATCTCGGCCCCGGACGGGCCGACGGCACGCTCGCCCTCGTACTGGACCCGTCCGCGCCCCCGGCCGAGGCGGCGCAGGCGGTCGCGCGGCGCCTCGCCGCCGACGAAACGCTGCGGGCCCGCCTGGTGCGCGGCCTCGACCTGGCACTGCTGCCGGCCGGGTCCACGCCACCGGGCGAGCCCCTGTACGTGCGCTGACGGACAGCCGGACAGCCGGACAGCCGGACAGCCGGACAGTCGGACAGCCGGACCGACGGGCCAGACGGACCGGCCCGGCCGGCGGACTAGCCGTAGACCGGACCCGTGTACTTCTCACCCGGACCCTGGCCCGGCTCGTCCGGGACCAGGGACGCCTCGCGGAACGCCAGCTGGAGCGACTTCAGGCCGTCGCGCAGGGGGGCCGCGTGGAAGGAGCTGATCTCGGTCGCGGACGCGTCGAGGAGACCGGCCAGGGCGTGCACCAGCTTGCGGGCCTCGTCCAGGTCCTTGTGCTTCTCGCCCTCCTCGGTGAGACCGAGCTTCACGGCGGCGGCGCTCATCAGGTTGACGGCGACCGTCACGATCACCTCGACCGCCGGGACCTCCGCGATGTCGCGGGTCATACTGTCGAAGTCGGGGTTCTCGGGAGAGCCCGAGGGGGAGGTGTCACTCATGTGCCACACGATAGGTCTCGGACGGGGCCTGCCCCCAGTCGGCCTCGGTTAGCTGTTCCTGGCCCGAGCTGCTAACCTTGGGTGACGACCGGCTGGACATACATGTGCCCGGCCCGCAAGTGGAGGCTCCGAACTCCCACCCGACCGTCCCCCGGACGGCGGGTCACCGGTCAGGCGGCCACCACCGTTCCGTACGGACGGTGGAGTCGCCCGAAGTGCGCCCCGCGGTTCACCGCGGCGGTGTTCCGGCAGTCCTGGAGCCCCGCCTGTGTCCCGTCCGGGGCATTTTTCATGCGCCGCGATGGTTGGTCCCTATGTCAGTCAGACATTACGCGGCGGTCCGCCAGACCGTCGTGGGGTGCTACCGAGGAGGATCCATCAGCGCCGAGCCCCGCATCAACGACCGGATTCGCGTTCCCGAGGTGCGACTTGTCGGTCCCAGTGGCGAGCAGGTCGGCATCGTGCCGCTCGCGAAGGCACTGGAGCTTGCGCAGGAGTACGACCTGGACCTGGTCGAGGTCGCGGCGAACGCCCGTCCGCCCGTCTGCAAGCTCATGGACTACGGGAAGTTCAAGTACGAGTCGGCCATGAAGGCCCGTGAGGCGCGCAAGAACCAGGCGCACACGGTCATCAAGGAGATGAAGCTCCGGCCGAAGATCGACCCGCACGACTACGACACCAAGAAGGGTCACGTCGTCCGGTTCCTCAAGCAGGGCGACAAGGTCAAGATCACGATCATGTTCCGTGGTCGCGAGCAGTCCCGGCCCGAGCTGGGCTACCGACTGCTGCAGCGTCTCGCGGAGGACGTCCAGGACCTCGGTTTCGTCGAGTCGAACCCGAAGCAGGACGGCCGGAACATGATCATGGTTCTCGGTCCGCACAAGAAGAAGACCGAGGCGATGGCCGAGGCCCGTGAGGCGCAGGCGGCCCGCAAGGCGGAAGCGAAGGCCAACCCGGGCCGCTCGCAGAACGCCTCCGATGTGGAGGCGCCTGCCGAGGAGCCTGCCGAGGCGTGATTCCCCCGGACGCGAGTCCGGGGATCCCCTGGGCCGACAGTCCAGGGATGTCAACCGATAGACAGGACGTTCCACCGTGCCCGGTTTCACGACCGGGCACCGGAGCGCCATGACGAGGAGAGAACGGCGCTATGCCGAAGAACAAGTCGCACAGCGGTTCCAGCAAGCGCTTCAAGGTCACCGGCTCGGGCAAGGTGCTCCGTGAGCGCGCCGGCAAGCGCCACCTGCTCGAGCACAAGTCGTCCCGCGTGACGCGTCGCCTCACCGGCAACGCCGAGATGGCCCCGGGCGACGCCAAGAAGATCAAGAAGCTTCTCGGCAAGTGACGTCGGGTGCGCACCGCGCACCTGATCTCCGACCGGGACCCAATCGATTCCGGGCCGTGTGACGACCACCGCGGCCCCGCTACAAGGAGTTAACAAGTGGCACGCGTCAAGCGGGCAGTCAACGCCCACAAGAAGCGCCGGGCGATCCTCGAGCAGGCCTCCGGCTACCGCGGTCAGCGTTCGCGTCTGTACCGCAAGGCCAAGGAGCAGGTCACCCACTCGCTGGTCTACAACTACAACGACCGCAAGAAGCGCAAGGGCGACTTCCGTCAGCTGTGGATCCAGCGCATCAACGCCGCTGCCCGCGCCAACGGCATCACGTACAACCGCTTCATCCAGGGTCTGAAGGCCGCGAACGTCGAGGTCGACCGCAAGATCCTGGCCGAGCTGGCGGTCAACGACGCGGGTGCGTTCGCCGCGCTCGTCGAGGTCGCGCAGAAGGCTCTGCCGTCGGACGTGAACGCGCCGAAGGCGGCGTGACGCCGGCGCCGGCCTCGCACCGGAGCTAGTCCGACCCCGGACCCGCAGGCTGTTGGCGGCCTGCGGGTCCGAGTGCGTCCGGGGTGCGCCGGCGTTTGTCGCCCCCGCGCCCCCGGACCCTCCGCTCCTTCGAGGCTGTCAGGCCGACAAGCGGGGTCGACAAGCGGGGCCGACAAGCGGGGTCTGGGGGCGCAGCCCCCAGGGATGGGACGGGTAGGGGCGGCGGGGGCGAGGAA
>NZ_VJZE01000155.1 GCF_009377205.1 Streptomyces phyllanthi | reverse complement strand
CCTCGTGGGAGGCGGCCCTCTCCAGGTGGGCCAGGACGGTCTCCGCGGCCGCGCGGCGGCGGGCGAGGGCCGCGTCGTCCAGCGGGAGAGGCCACGCGTGGTCGGCGGCCGCCTCACGCAGGGCGGGGTTCTCCTCGTCCTCCTCGGGTTCGTCTGCCCAGGCCTCGATCTCGCCGTACCCGGCGGCGCTGTGGTTGTACAGCGCTTTCAGAAAGTCGGACGGCCCGCGCGGGCGCTTCTGGGAGGGTCCCCACCAGTGGCCGGAGCCGAGGAGCAGGGAGCGGGGGCGGGTGAACGTGACATAGCCGAGGCGGAGTTCCTCGGTGTGCTGGTGGTCCTTCATGGCCTCGTGGAAGGCCTTCATCCCGCGGGAGTCCCAGGCCTCGACATCGGGCAGTGTGTCGGCGTCACCGCGCAGCTCGTGCGGGAGGACCTTGCTCTGGGCGGTCCACTTCTCACGGCCCTGGCCGCTCGGGAAGGTTCCGGTCACCAGGCCGGGGACCGCCACGACGTCCCACTCGAGGCCCTTGGACTTGTGGGCGGTGAGCACCTTGACGGTGTTCTCGCCGCCCGGGAGCGCGTTGTCGAGACCCTTCTCGTACTGGGCCGCCGTGCGCAGGAACCCGAGGAACGCGAGCAGGGTCGCCTCGCCGTCGCTGTGGGCGGCGAAGGACGCGGCGATGTCCAGGAAGTTGGAGAGCGTCTCGCGGCGGCGTGCGGCCAGGGCGTGCGGGGACGCGGAGAGCTCCACCTCCAGGCCGGTGACGGCGAGCACTCGGTGCAGGACGTCCATCAGCGGATCGGCGAGGGAGCGGCGCAGATCCCGCAGTTCGGCGGCGAGGCGGGCGAACCGCACGCGCGCTTCCGGCGAGAAGGGCAGTCTGTCGTCCTCGCGCTCGGCCTCGAACGGCAGCTCCAGGAACGTGTCGAGCGCGTCCGCGAGCGAGATCACCTCGGCCGGGTCGACCCCTTCGACGGCCGCGGCGAGCCGCTGGTCCGGGTCGTCGTCGGCCCCCACGCGCGCGTGGGACACGAGAAGCCGGGCCCGCCGCCCGAGGAGGGCGAGGTCGCGCGCGCCGATGCGCCAGCGCGGGCCGGTGAGCAGGCGGACCAGGGAGGCGTTGGCACCCGGGTCCTGGAGGACCTCGCAGACGGCGACGAGATCGGCCACCTCGGGGAGGTGCAGCAGTCCGGAGAGGCCGACGACCTCCACGGGGATGTCGCGGGCGACCAGGGCGCCCTGGATCTGGGCGAAGTCGGTCGCCGTGCGGCACAGGACCGCGATCTCGGCGGGCTCCTTCCCGGTGCGTACGAGGTGGGCGATGGAGTCGGCGATCCAGTCGATCTCCTCGGCGTGGGTGCGCAGCAGGGCGCAGCGCACCGTGCCGTCGAGCTCGGCGCCGGGGGCGGGGCGGAGGGCCTCCACGCCCGCGTGCATGGCGCGCAGGGGCTCCGCGAGGCCGTTGGCGAGGTCGAGGAGACGGCCGCCGCTGCGGCGGTTCTCACTGAGCGCCTGGCGGGTCGCCGGGTGGCCGCCGGCGTGGGCGAAGTGCTCGGGGAAGTCGTCGAGGTTGGCGACGGAGGCGCCGCGCCAGCCGTAGATGGCCTGGCAGGGGTCGCCGACCGCCGTCACGGGGTGGCCGGTGCCGCCGCCGAACAGGCCCGCCAGCAGGACGCGTTGGGCCACGGAGGTGTCCTGGTACTCGTCGAGGAGGACCACCCGGAACTCGTCCCGCAACAGGCGGCCCACTTCGGGGAGCTGGGCGAGCCGGGCCGACAGCGCGATCTGGTCGCCGAAGTCCAGCAGGTCGCGCTCGCGTTTGGCCGCCCGGTAGCGCCCTACCAGTTCGGCGAGTTCGCGGCGGGCGGCGGCCGTCTCGGGGACCTTGCGGAGGTCTGCGTTGGTGAGCTTGGCGCTCTCCAGGTCATGCAGGAGCTCGGCGTCGTACGCGCGCAGTTCCTCGGGGCTCACGAGGTGCTCGGCGAGTTCGGAGTCGAGGGCGAGGAGGTCGCTGACGAGGTCCGGGAAGGAGCGGGCGAGCGCCGGGTAGGGGCCCGGAGCCTCGCGCAGCACGCGCGCGGCGAGCTGGTAGCGGGTGGCGTCGGCCAGGAGGCGGGAGGTGGGTTCCAGCCCGATGCGCAGGCCGTGGTCGGTCAGCAGGCGGCCCGCGAAGGAGTGGTACGTGGAGATGACCGGCTCGCCCGGCGGGTTGTCGGGATCGATCACGTCCGGGTCGGTGACGCCCGCCTTGACGAGCGCCTTCCGTACGCGCTCGGCCAGTTCGCCGGCCGCCTTGTTGGTGAAAGTCAGGCCCAGTACCTGTTCCGGGGCGACCTGTCCGGTGCCGACGAGCCACACCACGCGCGCGGCCATCACCGTGGTCTTACCGGAGCCGGCTCCGGCCACGATCACCTGCGGGGCGGGCGGCGCGGTGATGCAGGCCGTCTGCTCCGGGGTGAACGGAATCCCGAGGAGCTCCTTGAGCTGCTCGGGATCGGTGATACGGGCGGACACCCCAGAGAGGCTAGCGGTGGCCACTGACAGCGGGTGCCGGGCCGCCGCGAGAGCGGGGAGAAGCGCTGGTCAGCACACGTCACGCTGTGGGCAACGGGCGTTACTCGACCACATGGCGTCCCTCCGGCCGCGCGCTGCACGAAGCCCGGAAAGCGCAGTGTGTGCACTGTTGTCCCGTGGTCGGTGAGAACCGCTCGTCGAGGACCTTGCCCGCGGCGGTGGCCAGCAGGTCGCCGACCCACTCCCCTTCCAGGGGCTGCTGTGCCTGCACCTTGGGCACGGTCTCCCCGCCGTCCTTCTTGGCGGCCCCCTGGCGCAGCTGGACGAGTTCGGCGCCGCCCGGCTCGGGCCGTACGCCGTCGAAGGCCTCGTCGACGGCACCCTCGCGGACGGCGAGCTGGTAGACGGCGAGCTGCGGGTGGCGTTCCACCTCGGCGGTGCTCGGTGCCTGCTTGCCGGTCTTGAAGTCGACGACGTAGGCGCGGCCCTCGCCGTCCGTCTCGACACGGTCCATGGAACCGCGGATGCGCACCTCGTAGTCGCCCGCCTCCAGGGTCACGTCGAAGTCGTGCTCGCTGGCCACCGGAGTGCGCCCGGTGCGCTCCATGACGTGCCACTTGAGGAAGCGTTCGAGCGCCACGCGCGCGTGCCCTTTCTCCTGTTCGGACTTCCATGGCGCGTCGAAGGCGAGCGCGTTCCACACGGAGTCGAGGCGCTCCATGAGGACGTCGAGGTCGGCCGGGGTACGGCCGGAGGCGACCTCGTCGGCCAGGACGTGGACGACGTTGCCGAAGCCCTGGGCGGTGGTCGCGGGCGCGTCGGCCTTCACCTCGCGGCCCAGGAACCACTGCAGGGCGCAGGTGTTGGCGAGCTGGTCGAGGGCACTGCCGGAGAGCACGACGGGCTGGTCACGGTTCCTCAACGGGACCTTGCTCTCCGTGGGGTCGAACATGCCCCACCAGCGGTACGGGTGCGCCGAGGGCACCAGGGGGCGGCCGTCCTCGTCGCCGAGCGCGGCGAGCCGGGCAAGGCGGCGGGCGGCGGCCTCCCTGAGGGTGTCCGATGCACGCGGGTCGACCGTCGTGGCGCGCAGTTCGGCGACGAGCGCGGCGACGGACAGCGGGCGGCGGGGGCGGCCGGTGACGTCCTTGGGCTCGACGCCGAGTTCGGTGAGGAAGCGGGAGGGCTGGTCGCCGTCGTCGGCGGGGGCCTTCACGGCGGTGACGACGAGGCGTTCACGCGCACGCGTGGCGGCCACATAGAACAGGCGCCGCTCCTCCGCCAGGAGCGCCCCCGGGGTGAGCGGTTCGGCGAGGCCGTCGCGTCCGATGCGGTCGGCCTCCAGGAGGGAGCCGCGGCGGCGCAGGTCGGGCCACAGCCCTTCCTGGACGCCCGCGACGACCACCAGCCGCCACTCCAGGCCCTTGGAGCGGTGCGCGGTCATCAGGCGCACGGCGTCGGGCCGTACGGCCCTCCTGGTGAGCGTGTCGGCGGCGATGTCCTCGGCCCCGGTCTCCTCCAGGAAGTTGAGGGCACCGCGCCCGCCGGAGCGCTCCTCCGCGCGGGCCGCGGTCGCGAACAGCGCGCACACGGCGTCGAGGTCCCGGTCCGCGTTGCGGCCGGCCGCGCCGCCGCGCCGGGCGGCCCACTCCAGCCGCCTGGGCCACGGTGTGCCGTCCCACAGCTCCCACAGCGCCTCCTCGGCCGTACCGCCGTCCGCGAGGCGCTTGCGGGCCCGGCGCAGCAGCTCGCCGAGCCGCTGGGCGCCGCGCGCGTAGGCCGGGTCGTGCGCGACCAGGCGCTCCGGCTCGGCCAGCGCACGGGCCAGCAACTCGTCCGAGGGCGGTGGCAGGGGGTTGCCCGCGGCCCGCTCCTCCTCGCGCAGGGCACGGCCGAGGCGGCGCAGGTCGGCGGTGTCCATGCCCGCGAGGGGGGAGGCGAGGAGGGCGAGCGCGGTCTCGGTGTCCAGCCAGGGCGGCTGCTGTCCGGGTTCTTCGGAGGGCTCGTCCGAAGGCCCTTCCGGGATCCTGTCCAAGGCCCCTTGAGGGGGCTCCCCCGGTGTCTCGCCCAGCTCCGCCCGTGCCACCGCCCGCAGCGCCGTCAGCAGGGGCGCCACCGCCGGTTCCTGCCGCAGCGGGACGTCGTCGCCGTCGATCTCCAGGGGTACGCCCGCCGCGGTGAGCGCGCGACGGACCGACGGGATCGTGCGGGAACCCGCCCGCACCAGGACCGCCATGTCTCTCCACGGGACGCCGTCCTCGAGGTGGGCCCGGCGCAGGATGTCGGCGATGTTGTCCAGCTCGGTCCCCGGCGTCGGGTACGTGTAGACCTCGACGCGCCCGCCGTCCCGTACCGGCTGCAACTCGCGGTGGGCCCGCACCTTCTCCGCCGGGAGCCGGGTCAGCGGCATGCGCTGGGTGAGCAGGCGCGTCGCGGTGAGCAGGACAGCGCCCGAGCGGCGGGAGGCCCTCAGGACCTCCAGCGGAGCGGGACGGCCGTCCGCGCGCGGGAAGGCCACGGGGAAGTCCAGAATGCCGTTCACGTCCGCGCCACGGAACGTGTAGATCGACTGGTCGGGGTCGCCGAAGGCGACCAGTGTCCGGCCTCCGCCCGCCAGGGCCTGGAGCAGCCGTACCTGTGCCGGGTCGGTGTCCTGGTACTCGTCCACGTAGACGGCGTCGTACTGCGCGGCGAGGCGCTCGGCGACCTCCGGGCGGCGGGCGAGGAGCACGGCGCGGTGGACCAGTTCGGCGTAGTCGAGGACTCCTTGCAGGTCGAGGACGTCGAGGTATTCGGCGAGGAAGGTGGAGGCCGCGAGCCAGTCCGGGCGGCCGATACGCGCGGCGAACTGCTTCAGGTCGGCGGGGCCCAGCCCCAGCTCGCGGCTGCGGGCCAGCACGGCGCGGACCTCGTCGGCGAAGCCCCGCGTGGTCAGGCAGGCGCGCAGTTCGTCCGGCCAGCGGACATGCGCCAGACCGAGGCGCTCCAGGTCCGGCTGGCCGGCGAGGAGTTCACGGACGGCCACGTCCTGCTCGGGGCCCGACAGCAGCCGCAGCGGTTCGACGAACAGGTCGCTGTCCTGGTGGGCGCGGACCAGGGCGTAGCAGAAGGAGTGGAAGGTGGTCGCCCGAGGCGCGCGTGCGGCGCCGATCCGCAGGGCCATGCGGTCGCGCAGTTCCACGGCGGCCTTGCGGCTGAACGTCAGCACCAGGACCCGCTCGGGGTCCGCCCCGCGCGCGATACGGTCCGCCACGGACTCGACGAGCGTGGTGGTCTTGCCGGTGCCCGGACCTGCGAGGACGAGCAGCGGGCCGGTCTCGTGGTCAACCACGGCACGCTGGGTTGCGTCAAGACGAGGGGGGTCCACTCCGGTGGGCGGGGTCCTCACCAGCTGGTAAGCGCCACGGCTCCCCTGTCGCACCGGGGTGTGCGACAGGCGTGTGGTGGAGAAAGAGGAGCTCACGTGGTTCGCCGGTCCTGGTGGGTGTACTCGGGTTGTGCGTGGAGGGCGGTGGCCTCGGGGTGAGGGGGACAGTAACGGGGACACGTCCAGCCGACGCTACGCCGACGGGCAGTGCGGAAGCAGAGCTTCCTCTTGTTCCCTCCCGGCCCGCACGACACGCGAGTCCCTCGCCCCATGAACGTACGGCATGTCACGGATGTGCCCCGTGTCCCCCGTACGGGTTATGCGCCGCCCTTCTGTCGGACGGCCGCCGGAGGCCGTCAGGTTCAGGTGTGATGTTCCGCGCGCTCGCCGCCGTCCCATCGCGCCCGTTTCATATCGACTCGCGGCAGATGCCCCTCTGTTGCCCGGCCCGCCTCACGCAGGGGCGTGCCCTCGGAGCGGTAGTGGCCCAGGGCCTCGAGTTCGTGGCCCTGGAGCAGCACTCCGTCCGCGCGGACGACCCGCCACCACGGGACGGCGCCCCCGTAGAGGGCCATCACGCGCCCCACCTGGCGCGGTCCGCCCTCTTCCAGCCACTCGGCGACATCGCCGTACGTCATCACGCGCCCGGGCGGGATCAGGTCGGCGACCTCGAGGACCCGCTCCGCGTACTCCGGCAGGGCGTCCGCCGGAAGGCTCTGCTCGCTCATCCGCCCCATCCTGCCCGACCCCACCGACAATGGGACGTGGTGGCGGTCGCGCGTATCCCTCGCCCTCGCGCCGCGCTTCGGGCAGACTGTGCGCCCCCGTATTGCACCCTGATGCCCGCGCCTGTCCACGGGGCATGCCACCATCGTGCGGGCGGTGACCGGTGATAAGAGATCAAGAAGAGACGATGAGGCAGCAGAGCGTGCACCCAGAAGACGCTGCGGGCACCTCTGACGCGTCGTCGCGCCCGGACACCGCGGACGAGGGCACGAAGGACACGTCCTCTTCCATGACCCCTTCGAAGACGACGGATGGGGCCCAAATCCCTGAGGAAACCGGCGAAACACCCGCCCCCGAGACCCGCGGAAACGCGAAGCGGCAGGTCGAGCCGGGTACGGCCGACCCGGACGAGGCGTACGTCGACGAGGTGGAGGGCGACGAACCGCTGCTCCCCGCGCGCGTGCACCGTCCTTCCGACCTCATGCGGCTCCTGGTGGGCGTGCTCGCGGTCGTGGTGCTGCTGGCGATCGCCGCGTTCGCGCACGGCACCACCTCCGGACTCGAGAAGGACATCAACAAGGGCACCGGGCAGGCACCCGATCTGCTGATCAACATCGCGGGTCTGGCGTCGAGCATCGCGATCCTGCTGGTGCCGGTCGCCTTCGCGATCGAGCGGCTGATCAAGCGGGACGGGCTGCGTATCGCCGACGGCGTGCTCGCGGCGGTCCTCGCGCACGGGGTGACACTCGCCATGGACCTGTGGGTGGCCAGGGCCGCCCCGGACTCGCTCCAGGAGGCGCTCACCCAGCCCTCCCCCGGCGACATCACCGCCCTCACCGATCCGGTGCACGGCTACCTCGCGCCCGTCATCGCGTATATGACGGCCGTGGGCATGTCACGCAGGCCGCGATGGCGCGCGGTGCTGTGGATCGTGCTGCTGCTCGACGCGTTCTCGATGCTGGTCACCGGGTACACGACACCCTTCTCGATCATCCTGACGGTCCTGATCGGCTGGACCGTCGCCTACGGGACGCTGTACGCCGTCGGCTCGCCGAACGTCCGTCCCACGGGGCGCACCCTGATGGCCGGGCTGCGGCACGTCGGTTTCAAACCCGTGAGCGCGGCCCGTGAGGAGGTCTCGGACACGGGGGAGAGCGGTGACCGGGGCCGCCGGTACTTCGTGACGCTCGAGGACGGCCCACCGCTGGACGTCACGGTCGTTGACCGGGAACAGCAGGCACAGGGCTTCTTCTACCGCGCCTGGCGCAACCTGACGCTGCGCGGCCTCGCCACGCGCCGCAGCCTCCAGTCGCTGCGCCAGGCCCTGGAGCAGGAGGCGCTCCTCGCGTACGCGGCCATCGCGGCCGGTGCCAACGCGCCCAAGCTGATCGCGACCTCGGAACTCGGCCCGGACGCCGTGATGCTCGTCTACGAGCACACGGGTGGCCGCACCCTCGACTCCCTGGCGGACGAGGAGATCACCGACGACCTGCTGCGCGACACCTGGAACCAGGTGCGCGCCCTGCAGTCGCGGCGCATCGCGCACCGCAGGCTCGTGGGCGACGCGATTCTGGTCGACCGTTCCGGCAACGTGATCCTCACCGATCTGCGCGTCGGCGAGATCGCGGCCGGTGACCTGCTGCTGCGCATGGACGTGTCCCAGCTGCTGACGACGCTGGGGCTTCGGGTGGGCGCCGAGCGGGCCGTCGCCTCGGCGGTGAGCGTGCTCGGCCCCGACGCGGTGGCCGACTGCCTGCCGCTGCTGCAACCCATCGCGCTGTCGCGTTCCACGCGCGCGACACTGCGCAGGCTGGCCCGGGAGCGGGCCGAGCGCGAGCGCGAGGCGGTCCTGGAGGCGTCCCAGCAGGCCAAGCAGGACCGCCAGGATGAATCCGATGAATCCCAGGCGTCCGCGGCCGGAAAGGCCGACAAGAAGGCCGTACGGGCCGAGCAGCGGGCCGAGAAACGGGCGATCGACGAGGCCATCGAGGAGGCGCGTGAGGAGGATCTGCTCACCCAGATCCGCCATCAGGTGCTGTTGATCCGGCCTCAGGCTCCGGTCGAACCGGCGCGCCTGGAGCGGATCAGGCCGCGCACGCTGATCAGTTTCATCGCCGGCGCGATCGGCGCGTACTTCCTGCTGACACAGCTCGCCCACACGAAGTTCGGGCCGCTCGTCCAGAACGCCGAGTGGGGCTGGGTCGCCGCGGCCGTCGCGTTCTCCGCGTTGAGCTATGTCGCGGCGGCGATGAGCCTGCTGGGCTTCGTGCCCGAGCGGGTGCCGTTCCTGCGGACCGTGGCGGCGCAGGTCGCCGGCTCGTTCGTGAAGATCGTGGCACCCGCGGCGGTGGGGGGTGTCGCCCTCAACGCGCGCTTCCTGCAGCGCGCGGGGGTACGGCCGGGGCTCGCGGTGGCGAGCGTCGGCGCGTCGCAGCTGTTCGGGCTGGGCTGCCACATCCTGATGCTGCTGTCCTTCGGCTATCTGACGGGTACCGAGAAGACCCCCTCCCTGTCGCCGTCCCGCACCGTCATCGCGGGTCTGCTGACGGTCGCGGTCCTCGTGCTCGTGGTGACGTCGGTGCCGTTCCTGCGCAAGTTCGTCGTCACGCGCGTGAGGTCGCTGTTCGCGGGTGTCGTGCCGCGCATGCTCGACGTACTGCAGCGGCCCCAGAAGCTGATCACGGGCATCGGCGGCATGGTGCTGCTCACGGCCTGCTTCGTGATGTGCCTGGACGCCTCGATCCGGGCGTTCGGCCGCGAGGACATGCCCGCGCTCAGCATCGCCAGCGTCGCGGTCGTCTTCCTCGCGGGCAACGCGCTCGGGTCCGCGGCGCCGACCCCGGGCGGTGTGGGCGCGGTCGAGGCCACCCTCACCGTCGGTCTGATCGCCGTCGGGCTCCCCCAGGAGGTCGCGGTCCCCGCGGTGCTCCTGTACCGGCTGCTCACACTGTGGCTGCCCGTGCTGCCGGGCTGGCTGGCGTTCAACCAGCTGACACGCAAGGGCGCGTTGTAGGCACGCGCACGCGTGGGGGCCTCGTTGCGCACGCGCGGGACACGCGCAACGGGGCACGCGCGCGTGTAGCCGCCGGGACGCGTGGCCGTCGGGAACCGTCCTCACCCGCACGGCCCACGCCCCGAGCGCACGCGCCGGGGCACGGCCAGGATGGACAGCATGCCCGCCCAGCCCCGGCCCCGCGCCACTGTCCTGACCGTCTCGGCTGTCCTGCTGGCCTCGCTGCTGGCCGGCTGCGGTGACGACGCCCCCAAGGACGAGGACCTCACGGACCAGAAGCTGAGCTGGGAGGACTGCCCGGCGCCGACGACGTCCCAAGGGGACGGACCCCCGCCCTCTCCGCTGCCGGACGGCACGAAGTGGCAGTGCGCCACCATGAAGGCTCCGCTCGACTGGAACGATCCCCAGGGCGACACGATCGACATCGAACTCATCCGTGCCGGGGCCGGCGGGGCCGGGAACGAGCGCATCGGCTCCCTCGTGTTCAACTTCGGCGGGCCCGGCGCCTCCGGCGTCACCGCCCTGCCCGCCTTCGGCGAGGACTTCGCGGGGCTGCGCACCCGCTATGACCTGGTGAGCTTCGACCCGCGCGGCGTCGGCCGCAGCGCGGGCGTCGAATGCGAGGACGACGAGGGCATCGACGAGTACCTCCAGCAGGACATGACGCCCGACCACAGGGCCGAGGAGGAGAAGCTCCTCGACAGCACGACGGCCTTCAACTCCGACTGCGAGAAGAACTCCGGCAGCACGCTCCCCCATGTCCGCACCACGGACGCGGCGCGCGACATGGACCTGATGCGCCAGGTCCTCGGTGACCGGCAGCTGCACTACTTCGGCATCTCCTACGGCACCGAGCTCGGCGGGGTCTACGCCCACCTGTTCCCCAAGAACGTGGGCCGGGCCGTCTTCGACGCGGTCGTCGACCCGACAAAGAACCCGGAACAGGGCGCCCTCGGGCAGGCCAGGGGCTTCCAGCTCGCCCTCGACAACTATGCGCGGGACTGCGTCTCGCAGGAGGAGGGCTGCCCGGTCGGCGACACCGCACAGGAGGTCAAGGACCGGATCGCCGGGCTGCTGAGGGATCTCGACGGCAAACCGATCCCGGGGACCTTCCCACGCGAACTGACGGAGTCCATCGCAACCGACGGAATCCTTCAGGCCCTGTACTCCCGGGAGCTCTGGGAGTACCTGACACAGGGCCTGGAGCAGGCGTACGACGGTGACGGCACGGTGCTGATGCTGCTGGCCGACTCGCTGAACGGGCGGAGCGAGAACGGGGAGTACAGCAACCTCATCGCGGCGAACGTCTCCATCAACTGCGCGGACGGCAGGCCCCGCTACACGGTGGAGGACGTGACGGCGAGGCTGCCCGCGTTCCGGGCCGCCTCCCCCCTCTTCGGCGACACCCTCGCCTGGGAAATGCTCAGCTGCGCGGACTGGGCCGTCCCCGGGGCCGCCGACCATCCCGACGTGAGCGCGCCCGGCGCGGCGCCGATCCTCGTGATCGGCAACACCGGGGACCCGGCCACGCCCTACGAGGGGGCGAGGAAGATGGCGCAGGCGCTGGGTGAGGGGGTCGGGGTGGAGCTCACGTACAGAGGGCAGGGGCATGGCGCCTACAGCAGTGGCAACAGGTGCGTCCGGGAAGCCGTGAACGCCTATCTGCTGGAGGGAAAGGTCCCCGAGGCGGGGAGCGTCTGCTCGTGAAGCAGCGCCTTTGACTCTGTAACAGTGCAGGTCACAGGGTTATCCACAGGCCACATCGCCAATCGTGGCAGTCCGCCTACGATGGCATGACTGTCATCCGCGACATCCGGCGGACGGCGATGCGAGGGGGGAAGTGCTCATGGCGCGATGCGTACGGTGGACGGCTCTGGCCGCCTCCGCGTTGCTGTTGGCCGGCTGTGTCGGCGGCTCGTCGGGGGACGGCACCGACGGGAAGCCACACACCTCGCAGCAGCTCGACTGGGGCCGCTGCAAGGCGACGTCGGAGGGCCCGGCACCCGGCGGCGACTGGCAGTGCGCCACGCTGAAGGCGCCCCTCGACTGGAACAAACCGGACGGGGAGCGGATAGAGCTCGCCCTGATCCGTTCGAAGGCGACCGGCGACCCGGACGACCGCATCGGCTCGCTGCTGTTCAACTTCGGCGGCCCCGGCGGATCGGGCGTGTCCATGATGCCGTCGTACGGCGGCATCATTGGCAAGCTGCACGAGCGGTACGACCTGGTGAGCTGGGACCCGCGCGGAGTCGCTGCCAGCGAGGGTGTGCGCTGCCGGAGCGACAAGGAGATCCAGGCCGCGGAGTCGGTGGACGCCACACCGGACGACGCGGCCGAGGAGTCGGCGTATCTGAAGGACGCGGCCGGCTTCGCAGCGGGCTGCGAGAAGGCGGCGGGCAAGCTGCTGGCGCATGTCTCCACCACCGACACGGCCCGCGACATGGACCTGATGCGCCAGGTCCTCGGTGACAGGAAGACGCACTACTTCGGCATCTCCTACGGCACCGAGCTCGGCGGGGTCTACGCGCACCTGTTCCCGAAGAACGTGGGCCGTCTGGTGCTGGACGCGGTCGTCGACCCGAGCGCCGACACGGCGGGCCACGCGAAGAACCAGACCCTCGGCTTCCAGCGCGCCCTCGACAACTACCTGAGGTCCACCGGCCAGGAACCACAGGAGGGCACACGGAAGATCGCGGACCTTCTGGAGCGGATCGACGCGGAGCCACTGCCCGCGTCGTCCGGTCGGGAGCTCACCCAGACGCTGGCGCTCACCGGCATCGTCCAGCCGCTCTACAGCGAGCAGCTCTGGCCGGCCCTGACCAGCGCGCTCGACGCGGCCGAGGACGGGGACGGCTCCGAGCTGCTGGCGCTCGCCGACAGCTACAACGAGCGCGACTCCTCGGGGCGCTACGGCACGACGACACACTCCCAACGCGTCATATCGTGCCTGGACGCGAAGCAGCGGCCGACGCCCGAGGAGACCAAGAGGCTGCTGCCCGAGTTCCGGAAGATCTCGCCCGTGTTCGGGGAGTTCCTGGGCTGGGACACGGCGGGCTGGTGTCACGACTGGCCGGTCCCGGGCCAGTTCGACACCCCCGAGGTCAGCGCGCCGGGAGCAGCCCCTGTGCTGGTGGTGGGCAACACCGGGGACCCGGCGACGCCGTACGAGGGCGCCAGGAGGATGGCGGACGAGCTGGGCGAGGACGTCGGTGTGGAGCTCACCTGGGAGGGCGAGGGCCACGGGGCGTACGGAAGCGGGAGCGACTGTGTCGACTCCACGGTGAACGCGTATCTGCTGAAAGGAACGGTGCCCGAGGACGGCAAGGTCTGCTCGTAGCCCCACCTGCCCGGCCGGGGAGGCAGGTGGCCCTTCGGCTCGGCCGCCACCGTGACGCCGCTGCTCGCGCGGGCAGCGGAAAGGGGCCCGGCAGCGCGGTGCCGAGCCCCTCCGTGGAAGGCGTGCGCCTAGTAGACCGGCAAGTGAGGCCGCATAGGCACTGACCTGCCGTTTCCTCCTCTCCTCACTCCTCCTGGGCCGTCGTGGGGCCGTCGTCCGTGTTCAGGCCGTCCCCGAAGGCCCGGTTCACTGCCTCACGGGTGCGCTTCTCGCTGCTCGGCATCAGGTGCGTGTACGTGCGGAGGGTGAAGCCGGGATCGTGGTGCCCCAGGTACTCGGACACAGCCTTGACGCTCTCCCCGGCGTCGAGCAGAACGGACGCGTAGAAGTGCCTGAGCGCGTGCATGCCGTTCTCCCGGCCGCGCGGTACGCCAGCCGCGTCGAGGGCGGGACGCCAGGCCGCACGGTTGAAGTCGTTGCGGATCACCTCGCGCTCCTTGTCGCTGCGGAAGAACAGGGACGCCGTGACCGGCGAGCCGTCGACCGTCCGCCATGACAGGGTCACAGCCGCAGGCGGGTGCCGGGTGATGTGCTCCTCAAGCGAGCGAGCGACGCTCTCAGGCAGCGGGACCGTACGCGTCTTACCTCCCTTGGGCAGGGCGAACACGGGGCGGTGATGGATGAGCTTGACCTGGCGGACCACGCGGACCAGGCCCTCGATGAAGTCGACGTCTTCGACCGCCAGCCCGAACACCTCGCCCTGGCGCAGGCCGCACCCACCAGCGATGTCGACCATGGGCTGATACTGCTCGGGCAGAGCCGAACGCACCGCGAGGACGCGCTCACGCGACCACGGGACGATCCGGCGCGGGTCCACCTTGGGTGCCCGTACCGAAGACGAACGGCAAGGGTTGTGTGGGATCAGGCGATCGTCCACGGCAGCCGTGAGCATGGTGCCGAGGTTCGCGAAGATGACCCGCTGGTATGCGGGTGCCACTCCCCCGTCCTCAAGCTTCCGCAGCCACTCACGGATGTGCGTCGGCCGGAGCGAACCGAGCGTGCGACTACCCAGGTACGGCAGTACGTGCAGGCGAATGCGCATCTCTGTACCCACGTACGTGCCAGGGTCCATGGTGAGCGATGCGAGCCACCGCTCAGCGTGCTGCCTCACGGTCAGGCGACCGGCGCGCGGATCGATGTACTGCCCGCGCGACATGTCCGCCTCGATCTGAGTGAGCCACTGCTCAGCGAGCCGCTTCTGTCGGTCAGGGAAGGACTTGCTCTTCTCGGTGCCGTCAGGGCCTATGTAGCGGGCGCGGTAGCGCAGGCCGCTGCCGTGGCGGTCGGTCCTGACTCGGGTGGTCTTACCGGCCGGGGTGACCTCGGTCCTGTACCACCGGTCTTGGATGTGTCCGGCCATCAGGCGGCCTCCCCGAGCTGGGAGTCCACCCAGGCCCGGATGTCGCTCGGGTCGAAGCGGAGGTGCCGGCCGACTCGGAAGCCGCGGGGGCCGGTGCGCTTGCGCCGCCACTGGTAGACGGTCTCGACGCTGGGAAGTTCGAACATCTCGACCAGGTCCTCAGGGGTCAGGAACCGGTTCGGCAGCTCTGAGGCCAAGGTCAGCACTCCCTTTCGTCGTCGAGCTGGTCGCGTATGGCTTCGCGGGCGGTTTCGCGGTTGAGCTGGAGGTCTCGCGCGATGGTGGCGGCGAGGGCGGATTCGCCGGGGGTGTGTCCGTGCCCGGCGTACTGCCAGTCGGCGAGGACGAGCACGGTGTCCGGCTCGCGGTCCTCCAAGCGGAGCGCCTGGCGTTCCTGGGCGGCGCGGTAGTCGGCGCGCGCCTGGCGGAGAGCGCCGAGGGTGGTCGAGTAGCGGCGGGACTTGGAGGAGAAGTGGCCCCGGAAGCCGAGCATGTGAGCCCAGGCCCACAGGCGGCGGTCCGGGTAGAGCCGATCAAGGTCACGGCATGCGGTGATCAGGCGGCGGGCGTGATCGGGGACGCCGTGGCGGTCGAGTTCGGAGAGTTCGCCGATCCGGCGGTCAACGGTGCCGGTGTTCTCGGCGGCCTTGGTGGCGTACTTGGCGACGTAGGAGGCGACCGCCTGCTCTGTGAGGTCGGAGCCGTCACCGAACGCCTTCACCAGCCGCACGTCGAGCTGTCTGCCCCACTGGAAGGTGCGTGCGGGTTGGTCGTCGGAGGCAGGTACCGAGACCGAGGTGTACGAGTGCGCGACGGCGGTGCGGATCGCGTCCGTGAGGAGGCTGGATGTGGCCCAGGAAGGCGGCGAGGTCTCCGGACCCTCGGGACCATCGATTCGGATCACGGCGTGGAAGTGGACGGCGCCCCGCTTCTGGAACTCGGCGACCTTGCCGTACGAAAGGCGGGCGGTGTCGGCAAGCTGGCGCTGGGTGATCCCGGCGCGGGTGGCGATCTCGCGGCGGAGTCGGTTCACGAAGCGGTGCCACAGGTTGCCAGCGTGGTTGTTGAACAGCACCGCGCCCGCGTAGTCGTACGTGGTGGGGTCGAGGGCAGTCCCGAGGGCGGGGTCATCCGGGGCGTGCCGAGTGCCACAGCGGCATGCGCCGTGGTCGGGACGGTTGTGGACCGGACCGAAGGACGGTGCCGTCAGGGTCGCGAAGACTCTCGGGTGATCACGAACCGTGGCGGGGATGTCCCGGCGGTCGTCGCCGACGAGCCCAGCGCGTACGAGGTGGTACGTGTCCCCGGCGTACGTCCAGGCGCAGGCCGGGCAGCGGGAGGCGCGGCGGTTGCCACAGGCGACGCGGAGCCGTCCGCCTGGCTCATGCTCGGTCGTGTACCGGTGCAGGGTCTCGCCGGTCACCTTGTCCTTGTGCACGACCCAGCCGCGGAGGTGGATGGGGTCGGCGCAGCCTCCGGTGCGGCGGATCTGGTCCTGCCAGCGGTCGAAGCCCGGAGACCCGGCCACCCGGAGGAGGTCCCCCAGGGTGGTCGGGTCCAGGCCCGCGAAGGTCGCGGGGTTGGTCATGTGCGGCCCCCAGCGAGCGAGGCGAGGCGGGCGGGCAGCGTGCCGGTGCCGTTGCAGACCCGGCAGTCGACGGTCAGAGTGCGCAGGTAACCGCGCGCATCGCGGCCGCCGAGGGTGACGGCGACGCTGGGGAAGCCGTCGCAGTTCGGGCAGATCCGGGCGGTTGTGGTGGTGGCTGGGGTCGGGCCGGTCATGATGGAGGTTCCTTCCGGTTTCCGGATCGGACAGGGACGGCGCCCGGAGCGGACGAGACTTGGCGGTTGAGGCCGCTCCGGGGGCCGGTCAGCGTCGCTTCGCCTCGGAGGCGAGCAGCGAGCGCAGGACGACGGCGCAGACGGCGACCGAGGCGCCGGTGATGGCGACGGCGAGCAGCATCGAGACGAGGACGGCGCCGACGACCAGGACCACAGCCGTGCCGCCGCCGACGAGGGCGAGCGCGGTGCCGGGGGTGAGCTGGACGGTGGGCCGGGCAGGAGCCGGGGCGGGCGCGGGGGCCATCGGCTGCTGCTGGATCACGGTGGTCGGTTCGACGACGGCGGCCGGGGTGAGGTGGCCGGTCGGTGTCGGGTTGGTCGGAACCTTGGGGCGGAGCATGGCGGATCTTCCTTCCTGGTCGGGTTACTTGACGGCGGTGTCGATGGCGGGGGCCAGGAGGCTGTCGGCGAGGAGGTAGCCGCCGAGGAGGAGCACGGCGACGAGCCACCAGGGCGGGCGGATGAGCTTGACGCCGAGCCAGCCGACGACGATCAGGGCGAGCCAGAGCGGGACGTCCATGACGAGGGCCTCCTAGCGGACCTTGCAGCGGTGGGTGCGGGCGGCGAGCTGGGCGGCGGCGGAGCTGGAGTAGTCGGCAGACCAGCCGCAGCGGTCGGCGGTGCACACGGCGGCGTACTTGGTCTGGCCGTTGCGGTCGCGGTGGGTGCCGATCTGCACGGGGCCGATCCGCATCACGGAGTGGAAGTGGTCGCGGGCAGGCATGACGGGTGGTTCTCCCTTCGAGTCAGGTGAGTTGGGCGGCGATGGCGTCGGCCAGCTGGGGCGGGACGCCGAGGCGGGCGCGCAGGGTGTCGGTGTCAATCGGGGATCCGGTCCGGGCGTGGTGGTCGTCGGCGACCTTGCGGGCGTGGTCGACCAGCGCGGCCGGGACCGGCACAGCAGGGGCAGCGGGAGGAGCCGGGACCAGCTCAGGGGCAGGCAGCGCGGGTGCTTCCTCCACCGCAGGCGCCAGGGATGCCTCCAGCTCCGCTGCTTCGGTCACCGGTTCGGGGGCGAGGTTGGGCGCAGGTTCCGGATCGCTCGCGGGTGCCGGCGGATCCGGCACCCGGTCGGTGGCTGAGTGGGCGAGGAGTGTGCCGCCCATGAAGGCCAGGGCGGGCCAGGCGGCGACGAGGATGCGCAGCCAGGCCGGGACCTGATTCAGGTCGAGGAGTCCGGCGGTGGCGACGTTCGCGCCGAGCGAGGCGACCAGGGCGATGACGAACCAGCACCAGGCCAGCCGGGACGGGCCATCGGTGCGCAGGCGGCGCCACGCGGCCACCAGCAGCAGGTCGACACTGACCGGGTAGGCCCAGGCTTTCCAGCCGTCCTGTCCGGCAGCGGCGGCCAGGTCGTGCAGGTGGGCGAAGGACAGCGCCCCGGCGATGACCGCCTGGACCAGGACGGCGTCGATGCGCAGTCGCGAGGCCATCACGTCACCGGTCCTGGCCGGAGTCGGAGTCGTCTTCGGGCTCCTCGTCGCGGTAGTCGTCCATGACGTCCGGGGAGTTGTTCCACGCGGACAGCAGAGCGGATTCCAGCGGATCGACCGGGCAGGGCTGCGGGGAGTGCTTGGGGCAGGGGTGCAGGCTCACGGGGATCACTCCGTTTCGGGCATGGCTCGGGTAGGGACTTGGCGCGAAGCGGTCGCGCCGACCGAGGGCGGGGTGAGGTCAGGCC
>NZ_VJZE01000154.1 GCF_009377205.1 Streptomyces phyllanthi | reverse complement strand
GGGTCAGATGTCGACGCGACCCGCGCGCAGGGCGGGGAGGTGCCGGGCGACGGCGGAGGCGAGAGCGGAGTCGTCCGCCAGGTCGGCCGCCCCGACGGTGGTCAGGAGGGCGCGGACGACGTCCGCCGGAGCCGCGCCGGTACGCCAGCACGCGGCGAGCGCGTCCCGCGCGGGATCGGTGATGCCGTGCTCCTGGGCGTGCCGAGTGGTGTACGCCCAGCCCGCGAGCGCGAGTTCGAGCAGCGGGGTGGCCGCGCCGCGCTCGCGCAGTGACCGCAGGGCCGGCAGCCAGCGCTCGGTGATCTTCAGTGACCCGTCCGAGGCGATCTGGCGGAACAGGTGGCGCATGGCCGGGTTGCGGAAGCGGGTGATCAGGTCGTCGGCGTACCGACCCGGATCCGGACCGCCCCCGGGCAGGGTGGGGGCGACCTCGGCGCACAGGGCCCTCACGAGCCGTTCGCCCCAGCCGGCGGCCATGGCGTCGGCGATGGCGGTGTGGCCGGCGGCGATCCCGAGGCAGGCCAGCGCCGAGTGCGATCCGTTGAGCAGACGCAGCTTGGTGAGCTGATAGGGCGCGACATCGGGGACGAGGACGGCGCCGTCCAGCTCCCAGGGCGGGCGCGGGGCGGCGAAGCGGTCCTCCAGAACCCAACTCCGGTACGGCTCGCCGCTCACGGCCAGCGCGTCGTGGACGCCGAGCGCGGTGGACGTCGTCGAGAGGTCGGCGGCCGTGGTGGCGGGGACGATCCGGTCCACCACCGTGGAGGGGAAGGCCACGCGCTCGGCCATCCGGTCCAGGATCCGCTCCCGGTCCGGCCAGGCGGACGCGCGGACGACGTCACGAACCACCCGCTCCAGTACGGCGCCGTTGTCCGCCATGTTGTCGCAGGAGACGACGCTGACCGGGGCCGCACCGGAGCGCATCCGGTCCGCGAGCCCGGCGGCCAGGCGTCCGATCACCGTGCTGGCGGGAACCGCCGTGTCCGGGCCGCCGGTCCGGGACGACCGGTGGTAGCCCTTCTCCGTGACGGTGAGCGTCACCACCGTCGTCCCGGGATCGGTGAGCAGGGCGTCGACCGCCTCGGTGTCCCGTTCCAGGGCGTAGGCGCCGGTGAGCGCTCCGACGACGCGGGGGAGACCTCCCTCGGGATGACGTTCGGTCACCGAGTACAGGCAGTCCTGCGCGCGCAGGGCGTCGACGGTCGCCGCCGACCGGGGCGCGACGGCGGCGATGCCCCAGGGCTCACCGGACCGTGCGGCGGCGGTCTCGGTGTAGACGGCCTGGTGGGCCCGGTGGAAGGCGCCGATGCCGAAGTGGACGACCCGGGTGCTCAGTTCGGCGGGCCGGACCTGGGGCCGTGACTCGGCCGCGAGCCCCGGCAGCGCGTTCAGGTTCAGCGGGACCACGGCGCTCACCAGTCGTGCACCGAGCCGTCGAGGCGGCGCGCGACCGGCAGATAGCGCCGCTGGTACGGGAAGCGCTCGGCCGCCTTCTCGTCGTACTCCACCCCCAGGCCGGGCTCGTCGGACGGGTACAGCATCCCGTCGGCGAAGGTGACCCCGGTGCGGAACACCTCGGCGGCCTCGTCCGGGTGGCCCATGTGCTCCTGGATGCCGAAGTTCGGCACGGTGATGTCGAGGTGCACGGCGGCGGCCATGCTGACCGGGGACAGGTCGGTGGCGCCGTGGGAGCCCGTGCGGATCTGGTAGAGCGCGGCGAGGTCGAAGATCCGCCGCAGGTGGGTGATACCGCCGGCGTGGACCACGGTGGTGCGCACGTAGTCGATGAGCTGCTCGGTGATCAGGTGCTGGACGTCCCAGATGGAGGTGAGCACCTCGCCCACGGCGATCGGCGTGGTGGTGTGCTGCCGTATGAGCCGGAAGGCCTCTTGGTTCTCGGCCGGGGTCGGGTCCTCCATCCAGAACAGTCGGCAGCCCTCGACGCTCCTGCCGAAGCGGGCCGCCTCGATCGGGGTCAGCCGGTGGTGCACGTCGTGCAGGAGGTGGAAGCCGAACCCGAAGCGCTCCCGTACGGCTTCCAGGTACGTCGGCGCGAAGCCGAGGTAGGCCTCGGTGTCCCACGGCTGCTCGTCGGGCAGGTCCGTCGCCGCCGGCTCGTACAGCTTGCCCTTGCGTACGCCGTAGGTGCCGCCGACGCCGGGCACCGCCGCCTGGGCCCGCACCGCCCTGTAGCCCAGCTCCAGATGGCGCTCCACGTCGTCGAGCAGGGACGGGACGTCGGTGCCGCTGGCGTGCGAGTAGACCAGTGCGCCGTCCCGGGACCGCCCGCCGAGGAGCTGGTAGACGGGCAGTCCCGCGGTCTTGCCCTTGATGTCCCACAGGGCGGTGTCGACGGCCGCGATCGCCGTCATGGTGACCGGCCCGCGCCGCCAGTAGGCACCCCGGTACAGGTACTGCCAGATGTCCTCGATCCGGGCCGGGTCCCTGCCGGTCAGGAGCGGTACGACGTGGTCGCGGAGGTAGGCCGCGACCGCGAGTTCGCGGCCGTTGAGCGTGGCGTCGCCGAGACCGGTCACGCCGTCCGTGGTGGTGATCCGCAGCGTGACGAACGTGCGCCCGGGGGAGGCGACGAAGACCTCGGCGCGTTCGATCCTGCTCATGGGGTGCCTCTCCTCACGACGCGCGGGCTTGTCGGTCAGTACTTGTATACAAGCACCTGTCGCGCAGCCCGGGCAATGCCCCGGGTGTGACCTTCTCGTGCGAGCGGTGCCTGGCGGCGGCGCCCCGGACCGGCGTGATCTCGGCGATACGATGGACCTATGGCCCAACCGAAGCGGCAGCGGACCAGTCGGCGTGAGATCTATATGACGTTGCGTCAGATGGTTCTGCGGCTCGAACTCCCCCCGGGAGCCGCGCTGTCGGAGAACGAACTCGCGGCGTCGCTGGGCGTCAGCCGTACGCCCGTGCGGGAGGCCCTGATCCTGCTGGCCCAGGAGGGCCTGGTGCAGGTCTTCCCGCAGATCGGTTCGTTCGTCTCCCGGGTGGACCCGGCCCAGGTGGCGGACGCGCAGTTCCTGCGGGAGGCCGTGGAGCTGGCCGCGTTGGAGGACCTGCCCCCGGAACTGGACCCCGCCGTCCTGAAGGAGCTGCGCGACAACCTGGAGCGGCAGCAGCGGGAGGACCTCGGGCTGGAGGAGTTCTTCGAGCTGGACGAGGCGTTCCACCAGGGCCTGATGCGGTTGAGCGGGCATGCGAACGCCTGGACGACGGTCGCCGCCGCCAAGGGGCACCTGGACCGTGCCCGCCGCCTGGGCCTCTACGAGAACGCCTCACCCGCCGTGTTCGCGGACCAGCACCGGGAGATCTTCGACGCGGTGGTGGCCGGGGACGTGACGCCGGCCCGCAGGGCGATGCGTGCGCACCTGCGGGCCGTCTTCAGCGACATCGAGCGCATCCGGGCCCGTTCGCCCGAACTGTTCGCCACCGACCCCTCGGCGGTGCCGGTACGGCGCAATGTCGTGGTGTGGGAGTGACGGGGAGTGATGAGGTGACAGCGCCCGTTACCGGGTGACTGTGCGTGGCCGGACCGGGAACCCGGCCGCCCGGTAGCAGTCGTCGATGAGGCGCATGGTGGTCAGCGCGTCCGCCGAGTCCAGGGGGAGCGGCGTGCCCTGGCGCAGGCGGGCCGCGAAGGCGTCGAGCTGGTAGGTGTACGAGGAGCGCCGGCCGAGTTCCTCGATGCGCTCCCCGGCATCCGTACGGACCACGACCCGGTCGTCCAGGTGGGGCAGGACGAAGTTCGTGGCGACGGCCTCGCCCCGGGTGCCCGTGATCCGGTAGCTGAACTCCCACTCGTCGCACGCCATGTTGCAGCTCGCCTCGCCGGTCACACCGTTCGGGAACTCCAGCTCGGCGTCCAGCCACTGGTCGACCCCGGGCGCGCCCGGCCGCTCACCACCGTGTGCCTCGACCAGCCGGGGTTCGCCGCCCGCCCACGGAGCGAGCACGCGCTGGGCGTGGAGGCTGTAGCAGCCGAGGTCCATCAGGGCGCCGCCCGCGAGCGGGAACGACCAGCGGGGATCGCTGTCCGCGGGGGCGGGCATGCTCATCACGGTCCGCACGGACCGGAGTTCGCCCAGCTCGCCGCTGCCCAGCAGCTCGTGCAGCCGCTGGGTGACCGGATGGAAGAGGTAGTGGAAGCCCTCCATGAAGACGGTGCCCGCCTTGGCGACGGCCTCGTGGATCTCGGCGGCCTCCTCCGCGTTGCTCGCCGAGGGTTTCTCCGTCAGCACGTGTTTGCCGGCGGCGAGGGCGGCCAGGTTCCACGGCCCGTGCAGTCCGTTGGCCAGCGGGTTGTAGACGACCTCGACCTCGGGGTCCGCGACGAGGTCGGCGTACGAGCCGACGACCCGCTCGACGCCGTGCGCGGCGGCGAACGTCTCGGCCCGGGCGCGGTCACGGGCGGCCACCGCGACAAGACGGTGCCCGCCCGCACGGGCCGGGCCGACGATCGCGAGCTCGGCGATACGGGCCGCGCCCAGGACGCCGATCCGCAGGGGCTCGCCCGTCATCCCGTGCGCACCTCTTCCAGCCGCACGGGCCGGTGCTCGTGCAGCGACAGCGTGCACGCCTCGGCGATCCAGCTCGCCTCGATCGCGTCCGCCACGGTGCACGGGGAGGTGCGGGTACCTGCCACGACCTCGGTGAAGGCGGTGAGTTCGGCCCGGTAGGCGTCGGCGAAGCGGTCCATGAAGAAGTCGTGCGGGGTGCCCGAGGGGAAGGTGACGCCGGGCTCGACCGAGCGCAGCGGCAGCCGGTCCTCCAGGCCCACGGCGATGCTGTCCTTCATGCCGTGCAGCTCCAGGCGGACGTCGTAACCGCGGGCGTTGTGCCGGGAGTTGGAGATCACGGCGATGGCGCCGTCGTCGAGGGTGAGCAGCGCGGAGGCGGTGTCGACGTCACCCGCCTCACGGATGTAGTCGGCGCCCCGGTTGCCTCCCGTGGCGTACACCTCGACCACCTCGCGGCCGGTCACCCAGCGCACGATGTCGAAGTCGTGCACGCTGCAGTCGCGGAAGATGCCACCGGACACGGCCACGTACGCGGCCGGGGGAGGGGCGGGGTCCAGGGTGGTGGACCGTACGGTGTGCAGCGCGCCGAGTTCGCCGCTCACCACGGCCTGGCGGGCGGCGACACAGCCCGCGTCGAAGCGCCGGTTGTAGCCGATGTGCACCTCGACGCCGCTGCCCTCGACCGCCCGCAGCACCTCCAGACTCTCCTCGACGCCCTTGGCCACGGGCTTCTCGCAGAAGACGGGCACACCCGCCTTGACGGCGGCGAGGATCAGCTCGGGGTGCGCGTCGGTCGCGGCGGCGATCACGACGCCGTCGACTCCGGCGGCGAACACGGCCTCGGGGGAGTCCACCGCGATCGCTCCGAACCGTTCCGCGGCGGCGGAGGCCGCCGTGCTCACCGGGTCGGTGACCACGAGGGAGTCCACCGCGTCGAGACCGGCCAGGGTCGCCGCGTGGAACGCGCCGATCCGGCCCAGTCCCAGGATGCCTATACGCATGGAAGATCTTGCTCCTTCAGCCTGACGGACGGCTCAGTCGAGTCCGCCGATGACGATCTGGTCCCAGTCGATCACGGATCCGGTGACCACCCCGCTGCGGTCGGACAGCAGGAAGACTACGAAGTCGGCGATCTCGTCGACCTGACCGAGCTTGCCCATGGGCTGCGACCGGGCGGCCTTCTCCCGCCAGTCGTCGCCCGCGTCGTGGAACTCGCGCTGTACGGCGTCCTCGCCCTCGGTGTCCGTCCAGCCGATGTTCAGGCCGTTGACACGGATACGGTCCCAGCGGTGCGCGTGGGCCGCGTTGCGGGTCAGCCCGGCGAGACCGGCCTTGGCCGCGACGTACGGCGCGAGGAAGGACTGTCCGCCGTGCGCGGAGGTCGTGATGATGTTGACGATCGTCCCGGGGGCCCGGCGGTCCAGAAGGTGCTGAACGGCCGCCTGCATGGCGAAGAACGGCGCCCGCAGATTGATCGCGACATGCGCGTCGAACAGCTCCGGTGTGGTGTCCAGGAGCGAGCCACGCGATGTCAGGCCGGCCGCGTTGACCAGGCAGTCGACACGCCCGTGCGCGGCCACGGCCCGCGCGACGCTGTCGCGTGCCTGCGTGGCGTCCGCGAGATCCGCGCGGACGAAGTGGGCGCCCGTGTCCGCGGCGAGCTTCTCGCCGGTCCCGGCCCGTCGTCCGGTGAAGACGACGGTCGCGCCCTCGCGTACGGCCGCCCGCACGATGCCGGCGCCGACGCCCTGGCTGCCGCCGTTGACGAGGACGACCTTGTTCTCCAGCAGCCCCATGAGCACGGTCCCCTTTCAGCTCTCGCGGCGCTTGGCGCCGGCCCGGAGTTCGTCGCGCAGCCGCTCCGGGGTCCACTCCTCGGCCACGGCCTGCCAGAGGGTGTCCGCCTGTGAGGGCGGGGCGAGCCCGTCGACCGGTGGGTCCAGGTCCAGGTTGGTGGGGAAGGGGTAGCCCTCGGCCGTGGCGGCGACCACGCGGCGCAGCCAGTCCTCGGCGGCACCCTCGCCCCTGCGCCGCAGCAGCACCGGGAACACGGCGTTCGCCATGGCCTCGCGGTTCACCGTCTCCATGGCCCGGCCGAACGCGGAGGACACCTGGAGCAGATTGGCCATACGCCTGATGTCCACCGAGCGGTTGTGCCCGGCCGCGTGGAACAGCGCGGGGTTGAAGAACACCGCGTCGCCCTTCTCCAGGGGCAGCTGGACGTGATGCGCGTCGAAGTACGCGATGAACTCCGGGAGCCGCCAGGCGAGATAGCCCGGCTCGTACTTCTGCGAGTGCGGCAGGAACAGTGTCGGCCCCGACTCCACCGGCATGTCGCAGTGCGCCACCGCGCCCTGGAGGGTCAGCACGGGGGAGAGACGGTGCACGTGGGCCGGGTAGGCGGCGGCGCGCTCCTGGCCCAGGAAGCCCAGGTGGTAGTCCCGGTGCGCGCTCTGCGCCGTACCGCCCGGATTGACCACGTTGACCTGCGAGGTCACCTGGTAGGCGGGGCCCAGCCAGGCCTCGGAGACCAGCGCCAGCATGTCGTTGCCGTAGTAGTCGGCGAACACCTCCGGGGCGCGTACGGCCATCTTGTCCAGGGCGCTCCACACCCGGTCGTTGGCCCCGGGCTTCGCGAAGTGGTCCCCGCGGGCCGTGCCCGCCGCCCGCTCGTCCTCGATCAGCGCGGTGAAGGCCTCGGACGCCCGGTCCACGACCGCCGGGTCCGTGTAGGCCCGCTTGAGGACCACGACTCCGGGCCCGTCGAGCAGGGCCCGCACCAGCTCGCCCTGCACGGTCCGGCGTCCCTCGAGGGTGCCCGGGAGATCACGGAGCCGGTCGCTGTCGTACACGAGGACGTTCCGCTCGACCCGGTCGGCCGAGGGGTACTCCCCGGGATCGGTGCTCTGCCCGACGAGCGAGCGGAACGCGTCGAGATCGCACCGGTCCTCGCTCAGCCATATCCGTGATCCCGAGTCGGTGAGGGACATCCGGGTCCTTTCGCCGTGCCTGCGCCCCTGCCAGTCTGGGGAACCCAGGGACCTCAGGCAATCCTCACCGACCCATCAAAAACCCATCATTCGCGAGAGGAGCGGTGCTGGAGGCGCGCCAGGCGCTCAGTGACCCGGCCCTGCGGCGGACGACGAAGACCCGGCCCGACGTGACGTGATCAACGACCCTCAGCCCTTCAGAAAGGCACCCGTCGGCCCCTAATGTTGCGGCCGGACGAGAGGCCGGACGACAGGCCGGGCGTCTCACCCACGGGTGCGACGCCGGGTTCCGCGTGGCGCGGCAGGGGGCGTCGCCGACACCATGGTGTTCGTCACCGGCAGGCTGAAGGGATCGGACATGTTCCGCAAGGTGCTGGTCGCCAACCGTGGAGAGATCGCGATTCGCGCTTTCCGCGCCGCCTACGAACAGGGCGCGAGGACGGTCGCGGTCTTCCCCCACGAGGACCGCAACTCACTGCACCGGATGAAGGCCGACGAGGCGTACGAGATCGGCGAGCCGGGGCACCCGGTGCGGGCGTACCTCTCCGTGGAGGAGATCGTCCGAGCGGCCCGTCTGGCCGGCGCCGACGCCGTCTATCCGGGGTACGGGTTCCTCTCCGAGAACCCCGAGCTGGCCCGCGCGTGCGAGGAGGCGGGCATCGCGTTCGTCGGCCCGAGCGCGCAGACCCTGGAGCTGACCGGCAACAAGGCGCGCGCGGTGGCCGCGGCCCGTGAGGCCGGGGTGCCGGTACTGGGCTCCTCCGCGCCCTCCACCGACGTGGACGAACTGGTCCGCGCCGCCGAGGACGTCGGCTTCCCGGTGTTCGTCAAGGCGGTCGCCGGCGGCGGCGGGCGCGGTATGCGGCGCGTCGAGCAGCCCGCACTGCTGCGCGAGTCCATCGAGGCGGCGTCCCGTGAAGCCGCGTCCGCGTTCGGCGACCCCACCGTCTTCCTGGAGAAGGCCGTCGTCGAGCCCCGGCACATCGAGGTGCAGATCCTCGCCGACGGGCACGGCAACGTCATCCACCTCTTCGAGCGCGACTGCTCGGTGCAGCGCCGCCACCAGAAGGTGATCGAGCTCGCCCCCGCCCCGAACCTCGACCCGGAGCTGCGCGACCGGATCTGCGCCGACGCCGTGCGGTTCGCCCGGCAGATCGGCTACCGCAACGCGGGCACCGTGGAGTTCCTGCTCGACCGCGACGGCAACCACGTCTTCATCGAGATGAACCCGCGCATCCAGGTCGAGCACACGGTGACCGAGGAGGTCACCGATGTCGACCTCGTGCAGTCGCAGCTGAGGATCGCCGCCGGGGAGTCGCTGGCCGACCTCGGGCTCTCCCAGGACACGGTCTATCTGCACGGCGCCGCGCTCCAGTGCCGTATCACCACCGAGGACCCCGCCAACGGCTTCCGCCCCGACACCGGCAGGATCAGCGCCTACCGCTCACCCGGCGGCTCGGGCATCCGCCTCGACGGCGGCACCACCCACGCCGGTACGGAGATCAGCGCCCACTTCGACTCCATGCTGGTCAAACTGACCTGCCGGGGCCGGAACTTCACCACCGCCGTCAACCGGGCGCGGCGCGCCGTGGCCGAGTTCCGCATCCGCGGCGTGGCCACCAACATCCCCTTCCTCCAGGCCGTGCTGGACGACCCGGACTTCCAGACCGGGCGGGTCACCACGTCCTTCATCGAGCAGCGCCCGCACCTGCTCACCGCCCGCCACTCCGCCGACCGCGGCACCAAGCTGCTCACCTACCTCGCCGACGTCACGGTGAACAAGCCGCACGGCGAGCGCCCCGACCTGATCGAGCCCGGCACCAAACTGCCGAGGCCCACCGACGCCGAGCCGCCCGCCGGATCCAAGCAGCAGCTCACCCACCTCGGCCCCGAGGGCTTCGCCCGCTGGCTGCGCGCGTCACCGACCATCGGCGTCACCGACACCACGTTCCGCGACGCCCACCAGTCACTGCTCGCCACCCGCGTCCGTACCAAGGACATGCTCGCCGTCGCCCCGGTGGTGGCCCGGACCCTGCCGCAACTGCTCTCCCTGGAGTGCTGGGGCGGCGCCACGTACGACGTCGCCCTGCGCTTCCTCGCCGAGGACCCCTGGGAGCGGCTGGCCGCCCTCCGCGAGGCCGTACCGAACATCTGCCTCCAGATGCTGCTGCGCGGACGCAACACCGTGGGCTACACGCCGTACCCCACCGAGGTGACCGACGCGTTCGTGCAGGAGGCCGCGGCCACCGGCATCGACGTCTTCCGTATCTTCGACGCGCTCAACGACGTGGGCCAGATGCGGCCCGCCATCGACGCCGTACGCGAGACCGGGACCGCCGTCGCCGAGGTCGCCCTCTGCTACACCTCCGACCTGTCCGACCCGTCGGAGCGCCTGTACACGCTGGACTACTACCTCCGGCTGGCCGAGCAGATCGTCGAAGCGGGCGCTCACGTCCTGGCCGTCAAGGACATGGCGGGCCTGCTGCGCGCCCCCGCCGCCGCGAAGCTCGTCTCCGCGCTGCGCCGCGAGTTCGACCTCCCCGTCCACATCCACACGCACGACACCGCGGGCGGCCAGCTCGCCACCTACCTGGCGGCGATCCAGGCCGGAGCGGACGCAGTGGACGGCGCCGTGGCGTCCATGGCGGGCACCACCTCGCAGCCGTCGCTGTCGGCGATCGTCGCCGCGACCGACCACTCCGAGCGGCCCACCGGCCTCGACCTCCAGGCCGTCGGCGACCTGGAGCCGTACTGGGAGAGCGTCCGCAAGATCTACGCCCCCTTCGAGGCGGGCCTCGCCTCCCCGACCGGACGCGTCTACCACCACGAGATCCCCGGCGGACAGCTCTCCAACCTGCGCACCCAGGCCATCGCGCTCGGCCTCGGTGACCGCTTCGAGGACATCGAGGCCATGTACGCGGCCGCCGACCGGATGCTCGGCCGCCTCGTCAAGGTCACCCCGTCGTCCAAGGTGGTCGGCGACCTCGCCCTGCACCTGGTCGGCGCGGGCGTGAAGCCGGAGGACTTCGAGGCGGCACCGAACTCGTACGACATCCCGGACTCCGTCATCGGCTTCCTGCGCGGCGAGCTGGGCAGCCCGCCCGGCGGCTGGCCGGAGCCCTTCCGCAGCAAGGCACTCGAGGGCCGCGCCGAGCCCAAGCCCACGCAGGAGCTGACCACGGAGGACCGTGACGGGCTGGAGAAGGACCGGCGCGCCACACTCAACCGGCTGCTGTTCCCCGGGCCGACGCGCGAGTACGAGGCACACCGCCAGTCGTACGGCGACACCAGCGTGCTGGACAGCAAGGACTTCTTCTACGGTCTGCGCCCCGGGAAGGAGTACGCCGTCGACCTGGAGCCCGGTGTCCGGCTCCTCATCGAGCTGGAGGCCATCGGCGAGGCCGACGAACGCGGTATGCGCACCGTGATGTCCACCCTGAACGGCCAGCTGCGGCCGATCCAGGTACGTGACACCGCGGCGGCCGCCGACGTCCCGGTCACCGAGAAGGCCGACCGGGCCAACCCCGGCCATGTCGCCGCCCCGTTCGCCGGAGTGGTGACGCTCGCCGTCGCCGAGGGCGACGAGGTCGCGGCCGGTGCGACCGTGGCCACCATCGAGGCGATGAAGATGGAGGCCACGATCACCGCGCCGAAGGCCGGGAAGGTGTCCCGCCTCGCCATCAACCAGATCCAGCAGGTGGAGGGCGGCGACCTGCTGGTCGAGATCGCCTGAGCCGTCGCTCGCGTGAGGTGGCCCCGCCCCGTCGAGGGACGGGGCCACCGTCGCGTCTACCGCGTCAGCAGCGTCCGGGACACCGCCGCCGGTACGACGGCGTAACCCGCGGGGCGCGTCGTGAACGTGCCCCTGCCCCGGGTACGGCCGCGCAGCCGGGACGCGTAGCCGAACAGCTCGGCCAGCGGCACGGTCGCCGTGACCACCGTGGTGCCGCCCCGCGCCACCGAGCCCGAGACACGGCCGCGCCGGGCCGCGAGGTCACCGAGCACCGTGCCCACGGCGTCGTCGGGCACCGTGACCGTGACCTCGGCCACCGGTTCCAGCAGCGCCATCGCGCAGGCGCGCAGCGCTTCCCGGAGGCCGAGCCGGCCCGCCGTACGGAAGGCCATCTCCGAGGAGTCCCTGGAGTGGGTCGCGCCGTCGGACAGCGTGACCCGCAGCCCGGTCACCGGATGACCGCCGAGGGGACCCCCGGCCAGCGCGTCCCGGCAGCCGGCCTCCACCGCGCGGACGTACTCCTGCGGCACCCGGCCCCCGACGACCTCGGACCGGAACGCGAAGTCGCCCGGCGCCCCCGCGGGAATCTCCAGCGGCTCCACGTCCAGGACCACATGCGCGAACTGGCCCGCACCCCCGTCCTGTTTGACATGCCGGTACACCAGCCCGGACACCCCGCGGGCCACCGTCTCGCGGTAGGAGACCCGCGGACGGCCCACGGCGACCTCCAGCCCCCGGTCGCGGCGGATCTTCTCCACCGCAACCTCCAGGTGCAGTTCGCCCAGCCCGGACAGCACCGTCTGACCGGTCTCGGGGTCGGTCCGCACCACCAGTGACGGGTCCTCCTCGACCAGCCGCGCCAGCGCGCCGGCCAGCCGGTCGGTGTCCGGGCTCCTGCGGGCCTCGACCGCCACGGAGACGACCGGTTCGGCCGCGGTGGGCGGTTCGAGGAGCAGGGGAGCCGAAGGGGCACACAGGGTCGTCCCGGCACGGGCCGACTTCAGCCCCACCACGGCGACGATGTCCCCGGCCACCGCCAGGTCCGTCTCCGCGTGCCGGTCCGCCTGCACCCGCAGGATCCGGCCGACCCGCTCGGCGCGCCGTACGCCCGTGTCCAGCACCGTGTCCCCCTTCCTCAGCGTTCCCGAATACACCCGCAGACAGGTCAGCCGGCCCGTCGCGGTCGACGTCACCTTGAAGACCAGCGCGGCGAACGGCGCCTCCGGATCGGCGGCCCGCTCCTCGACCTCGTCGCCCGACGTACCGCGCACCGGCGGAACGTCCAGCGGTGACGGCAGATACGCCACGACGGCCTCCAGCAGCGGCTCGATCCCCCGGTTGCGGTAGGCCGAGCCGCACAGCACGACCACGCCCTCGCCACTGAGCGTCAGCTCGCGCAGCGCCGCGGCCAGGGTGGTGTCGGAGACCGACGACCGGTCGCAGAACTCCTCCAGCGCGGCCGGATGGAGCTCCGCCACCGTCTCCTCCAGGATCCTGCGGCGCCGCGACGCCTCGTCCGACAGAGCCTCGGGTACGGGACCCTCGGTGCGGGAGTCGATCTCGGCGCCCCAGACCAGCGCGCGCATGCGTACCAGGTCCACGACACCGGTGAAGTCCGCCTCGCGCCCGATCGGCAGCTGTGTCACCAGCGGAACCGTGCCGAGCCGCTCCCTGATCGACGCGACGGCCGAGTCGAGGTCGGCGCCCGCGCGGTCCAGCTTGTTGACGAAGGCGATCCGCGGTACGCCGTGCCGGTCCGCCTGCCGCCACACGGTCTCGCTCTGCGGCTCGACGCCCGCGACGGCGTCGAACACCGCCACCGCGCCGTCCAGCACGCGCAGCGAACGCGTCACCTCGTCGGAGAAGTCCACGTGGCCCGGCGTGTCGATCAGGTTGATCCGGTGACCGTCCCAGACACAGCTCACCGCCGCGGCGAAGATGGTGATGCCGCGATCGCGCTCCTGGGAGTCGAAGTCCGTGACGGTCGTGCCGTCGTGGACCTCGCCCCGCTTGTGGGTCGCGCCGGTGAGGTACAGGATCCGCTCGGTCACGGTGGTCTTGCCCGCGTCCACATGGGCGAGGATGCCGAGGTTCCGGACGGCGGTCAGCGGATCGAGGGAACGGCGGTGAAGGTTGGTGCGCACGGCCCGAGGCCTTTCTGCGTGAGTGAGAAAAGGGCAGCGCGATGCGGCGGGCGACAACAGGTGGGCGCGGGGCATGTTCAACTGCCCGCGCTGCTGGAGGAATTGCTCGTGACCGCCGATCGGTGACGGCCGCGCAGCCGGCACCGGGTCTACGAAGACACGAGGATCACGTCGTACCGAGACCGGGAAACGACGACGGAGGAAACGACGACGGAGGGAACGACGACGGAGGGAAGGCCGCCAGTGGGAAGGCCGCCAGTGGGAACGGCGACAGCGATGCCGTACAGCACAGTCGGGCCCCCTCACTCGTCATGCCTCGAAGCGTGCCGCGATCTCGCGGCAGCGCACGGCGAGTGTAGGGAGCCCGACTGCGGTCGGTCACCGGATTTTCCGCGTTACGCGGGTGTCACTCCGCGTCGCGGCGCGCCTGGCCGCGGCGGCGGAGCAGCAGGAGGCCGCCGGCGACGGCGGTGACGCCGGTCGCGGCCGTCCACAGGGGGAGGTCCGAGGCGCCCGTGGAGGCCAGGTCCTCGTCGCTCCTCCCGCCCTGGGCACTGGCGCCCCCGGAGGAGGCCTCGGCCGAGGACTTGGAGGAACCGGATGAACCAGATGATCCGGATGTACCGGACTTGGGGGCCGCCGCCTTGGACGGGGACGCCGCCACCTCGGCCGCGGTGGCCTTGTCGCGGCTGAACGCCAGGGTGCCGAAGCCGAGTTGGTCGAACCCTCCGCTGTTCGGGCCGTAGTCGCCGCCACCGCCCTCGGGCGCCGCCTTGGCCGCGATCCGGGTGAGGTACGTCGCGGACAGGCCCCGGCGCTTGGTGTAGTGGTTGGCGATCATGGCCCAGACCGGGCGCATCATGTTCGGGTCCACACCGGCGGCCTGGGTCACGGTCTCCGAGCCCGACCAGCCGTTGATCGCGCCCTTCCCGCGGGTGTTCGGCTTGAACGGCACCCTCTCGCCCAGGTTCCACTTGGCGACGTACTGGGCGCCCTTGAGGAAGCGGCTGTCGTCGTAGCCGTACAGGTCGATGCCCTGGTTCCAGGCCATCTCGCAGAACGTGCCCATCAGGCCGACGCCCAGCAGGGCGTGGCCCTGGTCGCGGCCCGCTTCCAGCCACTCGGCGAGACCGTCGTCGTGCACGACGGGGATGGCGTTCTTGACGGAGCCCAGGCCCGCGCCGTGCTTGAAGTACTCGACCGCGGTGTCGACCTTCTTCTGGTCGTCGCAGAGGATGCCGACGGCGAGGACGCAGGCCATGGCCGTCAGGTCCCAGTTGGTCCAGTAGTTGGTGATGACGGCGCCGTTGTGGTTCTTGAGGAAGTCCTCGCTGAGCGGGGCGAAGACGTCGAGCATCATCTTCTGGAAGCGGCCCAGGTCGAAGTCGTCGTGGTCGCGGACGAGTTCCGCGGCGTTGGCGAACTGGTAGCCGTAGATGCCGGCCGCGAGGAAACGGTCGGCCGAGCCGTGCAGCGCGGTCAGCTTGCCCGACCAGGCGTTGAGGATGGCGACGGCGGTGTCGGCGTGCGCGCTCTCGCCGGTGATGTGCCAGCGCAGCGCGTTCTGGTAGGCCGCGTGGATGTCGTGGTAGAGGATCGCGTAGTTCTGCGGCCCGCCTGCTCCACGGGAGATGATCTCCTGCGGGTTGGGCCTCCAGCCGCTCTGCGCGTGGCGGTTGGCGGTGAGCTTGGCGAAGCCCGCCGTGTACGGAGCGGCGCCCGCCTTCACCTTGGCGGCCATGCGCTTGAGGTCGGCCGTGGTGTGGAGCATCCCGGGGTGCGCGAAGGCGGTGCCCGCCGCCGAGGCGGGGGCGGCGGTCAGGCCCGTGCCGATTCCGATACCGACCGCGCCGGTCGCCGCTCCCGCGGCCTTGAGCATGCTTCGTCGGCTCATCCGATGTGTCACTGCGTCGTTCCTCGGCTCTCGTGGGGACGGTGCCTACGTACGGGAGACGGGACACGGTGTGGGCGATAACAAAAAGTGCTCGGTGGCCTCTGAGGAGCCGGGGCACCGTACGTTGGTCGCCCGGCTCAAGGAGGAGCCCGAGGTGCCGTTGCGCTCGCACGGCAGCCTGTCGATGAACCGGGCGCTGATGGCCGCCGCTCTGGTCGACCGCGTCCAGGTGACGCTCTTCCCTGTGATCACCGGTCAGACGGTCGCGACGCTCAGAGGACGGTTTGTGGGGTTTTGGTAGGTCGTCGCCGCTCGATCACACGAGACGCAAGCGCGGGCGCGGTGCCTAGACTTTGCGGGCGAGCAGGTGAATCTCCTGGAACTGCCGTCGGTCGGTGGGCTGGGGCTCGCGAATCATCCGGGCCACCTCGGCCAACCCGGACGTGCGCAGCATCGCGGCGAGATGATCCGGTGACCACCGATAGGCCAGGGTGACCGCGTGGTCGAAACTCTGTGTCGGGTGAGACGGGCCGTCGCTGGCCGAAAAGCCCACCAGAAGGTGGCCGCCGGGTGCCAGCACGCGGTGGAACTCGCCCAGGATCGCAGGGAGTTCCTGCGGCGGAGTATGGATGATGGACCAACGTGAGAGTACGCCGCCCAGCACACCGTCAGCGATGTTCACCGCGGCCATCGAGCTCACGTCGAACCGCAGGCCGGGATAGGCCTCTCGAGCCAGCTCGATCATCGTGGGAGAGGCGTCAACGCCAAACGCCGCCAGCCCCAACTCGTCCAGATGGGCGGTGACATGACCAGGTCCACACCCCAGATCCGCCACCTGACCGTTGCCACACTCACTTACGACCTCGGCGAAGGCGTTCAAGATCGCGCGCTCAAAGGGCCTGTCACGCAGGTCGTCGCGGAACAGCTGTGCATACGTGGAGGCAGCAGCATCGTAGGCCTCGCGGGTGGCCCTGAGGGCATCGTGTTCGACCATGGCCCCGACGGTAGCTCCTGGCGGCTGAGGCGAACCGAGAGAAGCGCGATCTTGACTACGGGGGACATCCCGGACTCTTCCACGGGCTGCGAGCCGAAGGCGTTCTTGACGGTCCTCCGTCATGGGACTTAGCGTCACTCGGACGCATCTGGACAGGTAGGTCGATGATGGCGGACTTTCCCGAGAACAGCCCCGCGGGCCGGCAGCTCCAGGTGGAGACCCACGGCCTCGACGTCATCCGCGACGCGGAGCGCAAGGGCACGCCCCGCACCCTCTTCTGGCCCTGGTTCGGGGCGAACGTGTCCATCCTCGGCCTGAGTTACGGTTCCTTCGCCCTAGGCTTCGGCATCTCGTTCTGGCAGGCCCTGGTCGCCGGGGTGATCGGCATCGTCTTCTCGTTCCTGCTGTGCGGCTGCGTCGCCGTGTCGGGCAAGCGCGGTTCGGCGCCCACGATGGTGCTCAGCCGCGCCGCGTACGGGGTGCGTGGCACCCGGCTGCCGGCGGTCGTCTCGTGGATCCTCACCGTCGGCTGGGAGACGGTGCTCTGCGCGCTGGCCACGATGGCCACCGCCACCGTCTTCGGGCGCATCGGAGTCGGCGGCGGCACCGAGACCAAGGCGGTCGCCCTGGTGCTGGTCGGCGCGCTCGTCGTGGTCGTCGGCGTGATGGGCTTCGATCCGATCATGCGCCTGCAGACCGTGATCACCGTGGTCACGGGCGTCCTCACGGTGGTCTACATCGCGCTGGTCGCCGACCACATCCACTGGGCCGCCGTGAGCGCCGTACCGTCCGGCTCGGTCCAGGAGTTCATCGGCACCCTCGTCTTCATGATGACCGGCTTCGGCCTGGGCTGGGTCAACGCGGCCGCGGACTACTCCCGTTATCTGCCGCGCGCCTCCTCCGGCCGGCAGGTCATCGGCTGGACCGCGTTCGGCGCCTCGGCCGCCCCGCTGCTCCTGCTGGTGTTCGGCCTGCTGCTGGCGGGCTCCTCCAGCGAGCTCAGCGCGGCGATCGCCGCCGACCCGATCGGGGCGCTGACCACGATCCTGCCGACCTGGTTCCTCGTGCCGTTCGCGGCGGTCGCCGTGCTCGGCCTGGTCGGCGGCGCCGTCCTCGACATCTACTCCTCCGGCCTCGCCCTCCTCGCGGCGGGCCTGCGGGTGCCGCGCCATCTGGCCGCGCTCGCCGACGGCGTCCTGATGATCGCGGGCTCGATCTACATCGTGTTCGTCGCCGACGACTTCCTCGGCCAGTTCATGGGGTTCCTGACCACGCTGGGCGTACCCATCGCCGCATGGTGCGGCGTCATGCTCGCCGACCTCGTGCTGCGGCGCCGCGACTACGACGAGGCCGACCTGTTCCGTACCGACGGACGCTACGGGGACGTCCCCGCGCAGCCGCTCCTCCTCACCCTCGCCGCGACCGCGCTCGGCTGGGGACTGGTCACCAACTCGGCCGCGAACTGGCTGGACTGGCAGGGCTATCTGCTCGGCCCGCTCGGCCTCGGCGGTACGTCCGGCGCCTGGGCGTACGCCAACCTCGGCGTCCTCGCCGCGCTGGCGGCCGGCTTCCTCGGGACGCTGCTGCTCGGGCGGGGGCGGGTGCGCACTCAGGAGG
>NZ_VJZE01000153.1 GCF_009377205.1 Streptomyces phyllanthi | reverse complement strand
GTGTCTGTCTGTGGAGCTGGTGTAAGACCTCAACGGAGAACTCCGGGCGGGCAGTCGGCGATGAAGCAGAAAACCCCACGGCGCGAGCCGTAGGAATCCCCCTCGTTCACGAGGGGGAGGAAGTCAAGAGCGTGCTTCCTCCTCGAAGGCTGACGGGGGCTGGGCGACTTGTGTCGACGGGTGGTTCGTGCCAGCCCGTGTCGACAGTGGTGAACTCTGCCAACGCCAGACAGTTTTGATATGACCCTGCCAACCGTCAATAGTTTCGACATTGATCCCGAAACATTCGATCAAGCCGATAATGTCCTCGGAGGTTGTTCGGGCTGGTCATAGCGGTGATCGATGGAGTGAATCGATGTGCTCGTCGCCACCCGCGATCGCGAGATCAAATTTCCCAGTTCGGCTCTTCGAATGTTTCGAAGAGATCTCCCCGTTACGCGCGAGAGGCGTGCATGGCCAGGAAGCAGCGTGGCCCGGTATCACACAAACGGCCCCGGATGAGGAGTCCGAGGCTGAGTGGAACGCCTCCCTGGGGGAGGAATCCCAGGTCAGCGACGACGTGAGCCTGCTCCCCGAGGCGGACCTGGCGATCGCCGAGGCCGCAGCCCGGCTCGTACCGCGCGCCCGTGCCACCTCCGAGAACATCGCTTCCGAAGCGGAGTCCGGGCCCGCCGACGCGGAGGAGCCCGACCTGTAACCAACATTAATGTTGCTAACTGTGATGTTAGTATCCGTGGCGTTAGGTGATACTGGGGAGGTGGCGGCATGGCAGATTTCGTGGGCAGGCGGCACGAGCTCGAGACGCTGGATCGCGAGCTGGGCAAGGTGACGGCCGGGGTCGGCGGGGAGCGGCCCGGGCGGTGCGTGATGCTTCGAGGGCGCCGCCGGGTGGGTAAGTCGCGGTTGGTGGAGCGGTTCGCCGAGAGGTCCGGTGCGCCGTTCCTCTTCTATGCCGCCACAGGGGCGTCGCCGGGGGCGGACCTGGAGCGGTTCAGCCAGGATGCGCAGTCGTCCAGCCTTCCGCTGGCGAATCTGCTGTCCGCGGCCCGCCCGGCGAGTTGGGATGCGGCCTTCGAGGTACTGGCGGCGGCACTTCCGCACGACCGGGCGAGCGTGGTGGTCATGGACGAGGTGCCCTATTTGATGGATGCGGAAGGCGCCTTCGAGGGCATGCTTCAGCGGGCCTGGGACCGAGTGCTGGAGAAGTCGCCGGTTCTGCTGGTTCTCATCGGTTCCGACCTGTCGATGATGGAGGCGCTGAACAGCTACGGACGCCCGTTCCATCAGCGTGGACGAGAGATGGTGCTGGGTCCGCTCAACCCGGCGGAGGTGGGCGAGATGCTCGGCCTCGATCCTGCCTCGGCCTTCGATGCGGCCTTGATCACCGGTGGACTGCCTCTGATCTGTGCGGAGTGGACGCACGGCGCCGGGATGTGGGAGTTCCTGCAGGCGGCGCTCAGCGATCCGGTCTCGGCTTTGCTGGTGTCGGCGGAGCGCTCGCTTGCTGCGGAGTTCCCCCAGCAGGTCCAGGCCCGCACCGTCCTCTCGGCGATCGGCAGCGGTGAGCGGACGTTCTCCAACATTGCCCGCGCCGCCGGCGGGATCGGGGCGACCCCGCTACAGCGGTCGCTGGGGATCCTTGCGGACAAGCGGGTGATCGCGGCGGAGCTTCCCGTGTCCACACGGCCTTCGAAGGATCGCCGCTACCGGGTCGCGGATCCCTACCTCCGCTTCTGGCTGAAGCTCCTGGGCCCGGCGATGGAGGAGATCGAGCGGGGCCGGGGTGACCTGACGCTGCAGCGCATCCGTGAGAACTGGACCAGCTGGCGTGGCAGGGCCATTGAACCTCTGGTGCGCGAGGCTCTGGCACGGCTACTTCCCGATGCGAACCTCCCGACTGCCCCCGCCATCGGCGGTTACTGGACCCGAACCAACGATGTGGAGATCGACATCGTGGGAGCGGACCGCGCGCCGATCGCCAAGGAGCTGTTGTTCGTCGGCTCGGTGAAGTGGCTGGAGAACTCCCCGTTCGACCGGCACGATCTCGCGGCGCTGCACCGGCACCGCGCCGCGCTCACACCTGCTCCCGTGCCTGTGATCGCCATCTCGCGCAGCGGGACCGACTGCGCGGGGCTCGACGCTGCGTACGGCCCGACGGAACTCCTCGCGGCGTGGTCCTCCTGAGGATGCCGGAATACGTGTTGGGGTCAGGTGTCCATCGCCTGTTGCCCCCACTTGGGCCGGCCCGCGAGCCCCCGGCCCACCGCGACGGTGACGTCCTCCCGCTCACGCAAACGGCCCCGAACAATGAGTCCGAGGCCGAGCAGGAGCCCTCCCTGGGGGATAACCCCAGGTCAGAGCGGTCATGCGTGGTGCCCCCGGCAGGATTCGAACCGGCCTGGGGAAAACACTCCACGTACGCCCCCTCCCCAGACGTCCTCCAGATTTACACGCCTCCAGCGGTCGGACCGGGTATCACCGCACATCCACCGCCACGACCGCCACCCCGGCGAACCTACGTGATCACAGCACTAGCGGCACGCGTGCGGCACGGCCTCGAACACGACGACGGGCCAGCCTGGGAGGAAATACCTCCTGAGCTGGCCCTTTTTGCTGTGCCCCCGGCAGGATTCGAACCTGCGACACCCGCTTTGGGAGTTTTCCCTGCGTAGGGCTGTGACCTGCGGAAACGCCGAGCGCAGTGTGTCCCGTCCGGGAAAACGCCCCTCAGTGCTTCTCAGCTGTTCACGGGGTTTCCCGTCGTGTGTGCCGAATGCGTTCCGCAAGGATGCCTTCCTGGCGAGGCGCCAATTGCTCATGCGTCGTGCTGGAGACGGTGCCTGGGCGGAGTCGGGTGGTTCGCCCTCGTAGGAGGGCGAGCCCGTACCCTTCGTAGTGTCTACAGCGTCACATAGCGGGCGCCAAACACTGGAGGCAATACCTCGTGCTGATTGCTCAGCGTCCGTCCCTGACCGAAGAGGTCGTCGACGAGTTCCGCTCCCGGTTCGTGATCGAGCCGCTGGAGCCGGGCTTCGGCTACACCCTCGGCAACTCCCTCCGCCGCACCCTCCTGTCCTCGATCCCGGGTGCGGCGGTCACGTCCATCCGCGTCGACGGCGTTCTGCACGAGTTCACCACCGTGCCGGGCGTCAAGGAGGACGTCACCGACCTGATCCTCAACATCAAGCAGCTGGTCGTCTCCTCGGAGCACGACGAGCCCGTCGTGATGTACCTGCGCAAGCAGGGCCCGGGGCTGGTCACCGCCGCCGACATCGCGCCCCCGGCCGGTGTCGAGGTGCACAACCCCGACCTCGTCCTCGCCACGCTCAACGGCAAGGGCAAGCTGGAGATGGAGCTGACCGTCGAGCGCGGTCGCGGCTACGTCTCCGCCGTGCAGAACAAGCAGGTCGGTCAGGAGATCGGCCGTATCCCGGTCGACTCCATCTACAGCCCCGTGCTGAAGGTCACGTACAAGGTCGAGGCGACCCGTGTCGAGCAGCGCACCGACTTCGACAAGCTGATCGTCGACGTCGAGACCAAGCAGGCGATGCGTCCGCGTGACGCCATGGCCTCCGCCGGTAAGACGCTGGTCGAGCTGTTCGGTCTCGCCCGCGAGCTGAACATCGACGCCGAGGGCATCGACATGGGTCCGTCCCCGACGGACGCCGCCCTCGCCGCCGATCTGGCGCTGCCGATCGAGGAGCTGGAGCTCACCGTTCGGTCGTACAACTGCCTCAAGCGTGAGGGCGTCCACTCGGTGGGTGAGCTGCTGGCGCGTTCCGAGGCCGACCTGCTCGACATTCGTAACTTCGGTGCGAAGTCGATCGACGAGGTCAAGGCGAAGCTGGCCGGCATGGGCCTGGGCCTCAAGGACAGCCCGCCCGGATTCGACCCGACCGCCGCTGCCTTCGACGCGGACGACAACGCGGACGCGGGTTTCGTGGAGACCGAGCAGTACTGAACGCTGTGCCGGCCCAAGCCCTCCGACCTGATCACGAGGGTGAAGACGGCCGCCATCGCTACCTTGTCCTGCCCCTTGTCCCCTCAGGTGCGGCCGAGAACGTCGCCTGACGTCCCCCGTTTGCCCCCCGGGGCACGAAACAGCCCCCTCGGAGATCAATCCGAGGGGGCTGTTCGATGCTCCGTGCCTGTTCAGACATGGTGCCCCCGGCAGGACTCCGCTTGAGGAGCATTCCCATCCCGGTCCGGCTCGTGACGGCTGCTGCTCGGCCATCCGCGCACGCAACGCTCACGCTCGGGCGGATGCGGTGACTGTCCCCGACCAAGCCCTGCGAGCCCCATGTTCATACTCCGGCTCGAAAGACATCGTGCCGTGCCGTCGCACGCGCCGCGGCCCACCATCGCCCCGGTGTGGTCCCTGTCGCCCGACAGATAGCATCAGGGCCAGGCATGGCTCCCAGCAGAGGCGACGATCATGGATCCGGCCGCGGAAACTCCGCCTACCGCGAGCACCAGCCTGCGCGAATTGCTGATGGCTCTGGGTGATTCGCTGGTGGAGTTGCAGGCGGCTCCCGCCGGATTGGACGTCGAGATCCGCGGCGTTGCCCTGCTCGATCCCGAGGACCCGCCGGCCACTCAGCCGGGCGAGCTGGTTCTCGTCATCGGTGCCCGTGGCCGAGCCGCTTATCCCGCGCTGCGGGCCGCCGGGCGCGACGGAGCCGCCGGCGTCGTGGTCAGACTGGATGGTCCGGGCCAGGCCGCGGCCCTCAGCGAGACCGCCGCCGAAGCCGGGGTCGCCCTGCTCTCGTTACGCGGCGAAGCACGCTGGGAACAGGTGAACGCCCTGGCCCGCGCCGCCCTCGACGACGCGCCGCCGGGCCACCCCGCAGGAGAGGCCGATGAGGGCGATCTGTTCTCGCTCGCCCAGACCATCGCCATCCTCACCAGCGGCATCGTCAGCATCGAGGACGCCGCCAACCGGGTGCTGGCGTACTCCCGCTCCACCGATTCCGACGAGATCGACGACCTGCGGCGGCGCTCCATCCTCGGCTGGCAGGGACCGGAGGCGTACCTGGCGAAGCTGCGCGAGTGGGGTGTGTTCCAGCACCTGCACTCCAGCGACGAGGTGATCAGTATCGACAGCCACCCCGAGCTGGGGATCCGCCGTCGGCTTGCGGTGGCCATCCGGTCAGGGGACCGGCAACTGGGGACCATCTGGGTGCAGGAGGGCTCGACACCGCTGTCCGAACGCTCGGGCCAGGCACTGCTGGGTGCCGCCCGGGTCGCCGCGCTCCACCTGGTGCGCCGCCGCCGGGAACTCTCGGAGGACCTGACGTTCACCCGGACCCTGCTGGCCGGACTTCTGGAGGGGAACACCGGGCCCCAGCCGCTGGCCACCCATCTGGGATTCGACGCGACTCGCCCGGCCGCCGTCCTGGGTTTCTCGTACGGAACCGCGGAGGTCGTCGCCGCACCGGAGCTGACCCATACCGAAGTCACCAACCTGGTGTCCGTGCACATAGCCGCCCGGCACCGCAGCGCGCTGGTCACGCAGGTCGATCCCCGGATCTACGTGCTCCTGCCCCAGTTGCCACGCAGCATCGACATAGACACGCTGCGCGGCTGGGGTAAGGAGATCACCGACGCCGCACGCCGACACCTGGGCCTGCCACTGCGCGGCTCGGTCGGTTGCGTGGTGTCCGGGCTCGGCGACGTCCCGGAGTCACGCCGGGAAGCCGACCGCATCCTCGACGCCATGCTGGGGGCCGACGTACCCACCGCGGTCGCCGCGCTGCCGGACATCCAGGCGGAAGTACTGGTCAGCGAAGTGCTGACGCTGCTCTCCGTCCATACCGAGATACGGGATCCACGGCTGACCGCCCTCGTCGCGCACGACAGCCGACACCAGGGCCGCCTGGCGGAGACCCTTCTGACCTACCTGAATTCCCTCGGTGACGTACGGGCTGCCGCCGCCCAGCTGCATGTGCACCCCAACACGCTGCGCTATCGCCTTCGCCGGGCCGAGGAGCTGACCGGTCTCGACCTGAGCCGTCCTGACCAGCGTCTGCTTGCCATGCTCCAGTTGCGGCTGCCGCCCGCCACCTGATCTCGCTTCGCTTCCGCATTGGCGGTTCGTACAGCCATCGGCGACGAATTCGTCGTGCTGCACAAACACACCGCCCCATGACTTTCCATACGCTTGCGCAAATCTACTTCCGCAAGTGATACGGACCGCCTCTCACGAGGAGGCGGAGCGCAGCGCGGACGTGCGGTGACGACCCCATCACCTGCACGGCATCCGGATACCGCGCCCCGCACCGTGAACGCTTTCGGAAATCTTCAGGGCCGTGGCCGTGGCCGTGCCTCTGCCCTACCGGCCTGCTCGTCCCCGCCGCCGATCCGGGAATCCGGTGATCTGTGAACCGGTGATCTGTGAACCGGTGATCTGTGAAGAAGTGCCCAGGCGAACACGGCAGCCAACTCCCCGCACGGCTCCCCAACCACTCAACGGATGGATGTCGACATGACTACGCGTCCCCCTGATGCTCTGGCCACTGCCACCCCACCCGCCGACGGTCAGCCCCCGGAGCAGGCAGGTCTGAAGGCCGGTCTCAAGAACCGCCATCTGTCCATGATCGCCATCGGTGGTGTGATCGGCGCCGGCCTCTTCGTGGGCTCCGCTTCCGGTATCGCCGCCGCCGGGCCCGGCATCCTGCTGTCGTATGCGCTGGTCGCGGCCCTGGTCGTCCTGGTGATGCGGATGCTCGGGGAGATGGCCGCGGCCAACCCGACCTCCGGCTCCTTCTCCGCCTACGCGGACCGGGCGCTGGGCCGCTGGGCCGGGTTTTCGATCGGCTGGCTGTACTGGTTCTTCTGGGTCGTCGTGCTCGCCGTCGAGGCGACCGCGGGTGCCGTGATCCTGGAAGGGTGGGTGCCGGCCGTACCGCAGTGGGCCTGGGCACTGATCGTGATGGTGGTCCTCACCGCCACGAACCTGGTGTCGGTCGGTTCCTTCGGCGAGTTCGAGTTCTGGTTCGCAGGCATCAAGGTCGTCGCCATCGCAGGCTTCATCGTCCTCGGCGGCCTGGCGATCTTCGGTGTGCTGCCCGGCTCCGACAACGCCGCGACGGGCTTCGGCAACCTCACCGAACACGGCGGTTTCCTGCCGAACGGGCCCGGAGCGATCCTCACCGGCATTCTGCTGGTCGTCTTCTCCTTCATGGGCAGCGAGATCGTCACCCTTGCCGCCGCTGAGTCCCCGGACGCGCGGCGGCAGGTCGCGAAGGCCACCAGGAGCGTGATCTGGCGGGTCGGCGTCTTCTATGTCGGCTCGATCCTCGTCGTGGTCTCCCTGCTGCCGTGGAACGACCCCGCGATCGAGAAGAAGGGGTCGTACGTCGCGGCCCTGGACTCGATCGGCATCCCGCACGCCGGCGAGATCATGAACTTCATCGTGCTGACCGCCGTGCTGTCCTGTCTCAACTCCGGCCTGTACACCGCCTCCCGTATGGCCTTCTCTCTCGGGCAGCGTGGCGACGCCCCGCGGTCCTTCGTACGGACGAACGCGGGAGGTGTCCCACAGCCCGCGATCCTGGCCTCCGTGGCCTTCGGCTTCGTGGCGGTCGGCTTCAACTACCTGTGGCCGGACACGGTGTTCCAGTTCCTGCTGAACTCCTCGGGCGCGGTCGCGCTCTTCGTATGGCTGGTCATCGCCTTCTCGCAACTGCGGATGCGGGGGATCATCCTGCGCGAGGATCCGGAAAAGCTCATTGTCCGGATGTGGCTGTTCCCGTATCTGACATGGGCGACGATCGCGATGATCTCGTTCGTGCTCGTCTACATGCTCACCGACGACAAGGAGGGCGGAGGACGGAGCCAGGTGCTGCTCTCCTTGCTCGTGGCCGCTCTGGTGATCGCGGTCTCGCTGGTCCGGGAGCGAACACGCCCGAAGAGCACTGAGGACGTGGCCGCCCCGAAGTAGCCGCCGCGGACTGCCACAAGGCGTTCACGGCTCCCCGCCGTCCTCGGCGGGGAGCCGTCACCGTTCCAGGAGTGGACGCGCGGGCGCCGGTGAGCGGCCGAACGCTTCCAGGTCCTGCCCACCACGTCCCAGCGGCGGGCCGGCCGCAACCGCGAGCTCAGCGAAGCGGGATCACCAACCACTTCTCCCGCCCGCACACACCACAGGCCGCACCGCACACCGATCCGTACCGAGCGGTGGATCCTCAAGGTCTCGTGCCGAAGCCGGGCCAGTTCGGTCTTCACGGCCGTCCCGCGCCGGCTCCCCACTCTCTGCGCGCACCGCTTGTGCGCTGCTAGCGCAGGGGCCCTCCCATCCGACGGACGGAAGGGCCTCTGAACAGGTGTTCTCTGCGCTCGGCTCGCCATCCGGACATGGGGCGGCGAGCCACGTCAGGGCGCGTTCTGTCCGGCCGTACGCCGGTGAAGCCGCGGTCCGATATCGCGATGAACTCGGCCAGGGAATGTACCGGCCAGAATGGACCTGGATCGCCGAGGACGGCGACCGGGTGGTGGCCCGGGCCCCGTCGGCCCCAGGGCCGCCGTGTCACGACCCGCACGCCGGCTGCGGTGACGCACCGGGGTTTCAGCGCCCAACGGACGGCGTGCACGCGCTCATGCTTGGACTCCCCTGAGGCGAGTGGATCCAACGATGAGCCGTTCAACCACGCCGCCGTCAAAGAGCGCGCCGCCGACGGCTCGAATGACAAGCTCATCCCTTGAGGAACTCGGTGATCTGCGGGGCGATCTTCTTCGGTGCCATGACGACAGCGCCATGGTTGAGGCCGGGCAGGGTGCGGTGGTCGGCCTGCGGCAGGATCCCGGTGACGGCGCGGGCGGCGCGCTGGAAGGCGGTCGGGCTCTTGCCGCCGGTCAGCACCCGGGTAGGCACGCTCGCGCCCTTCCACTCCTCGGCGTCGAGCGGTTTGCCCTGCTGGGTGTCGCCCATGACCGCGATGTCGTAGGGCAGGGTGCGGGCCAGCCTGGTGAGGTTCGCCCACATCTTCGGCATGAGCTTCATGAAGAACACGGCGATACCGGGCATGCCCTGCACTCTGGTCATGAAGTACTTGACCGCGTCGCTGTCGCGTCCCTGCGCGAGCAGCGCGGTGATCTGCTGGCTGAAGTCCCTGGGCGGTCCGTGGTCGCCGTCGCTGACGACGAACGGCGGCTCGTACAGGGCCAGGCGGTCGATGTTCAGTCCGGCGGCGGCCGCGCGCAGGGCGAGCACCGCTCCGGAGGAGGGGCCGAACAGCGACGCCGAGCCGCCGGCGTGTTCAATCAGGGCGGCGATGTCCTCGATCTCGCGCTCGACGGCGTAGGCGTCGGCGTCACCGCTGGCGCCCCGGCCGCGCCGGTCGTAGTTGATCACTGTGAAGTGCTCGGCGAGGAGGGCGGCGAGTTTGGTGGTGTCGGAGCGGTCGGCAAGGGCGGAGGCCACCAGGACGACGGCTGGCCCGCTGCCCGACTGCTCGAAAGCAATTTTGGTGCCGTCAGCGGAGACGACGAGTGCGTCGGCCTGGGATGCATGCTCTCGGGCTGCTGACATGTCTTTCTCTCCGGTTCACATAGGGGTGTCACTGCTGTGGCGTGAGCTGCTGCCGTTGAGACCCCCGTGGGGTTGAAAACTCATCGGAGCCCCAGCGGCCAGGACGCGCAACAACGGAACACGCCTTGATGACGACAAATGAAGTTGAACTCGAGCTCGGGGGAAGTCGGGTGGTGGCGCGTCGGGGGGGCCGGCCATGGTGTCGGTGACGAACTTCGCCGGTAACACCCGAGAGCCGACCGCCTTTGGGATCGGCGATGCGCTCGCGCAGCCGGTCCATCTCGGGCTTGAGCGCCAGGGCGGCGTGGGCCCGCCAACAGGAGATGCTCGGCGGACTCCTTGATCACCATCACGGCCGACACGTACACGAGCCTGCTTCCCGAGGCGGATCTGGCGATCGCCGAGGCCGCGGCCCGGCTGGTACCGCGCGCCCGCGCGACCTTCGAGAAGCCTCCTTCCGCAGCGGCGACCGAGCCGGACAAGACGGAGAAGTCCGTGCCGGATGATGCTGATCCGTCGGGCGTCATTCAGGAGATCAACTCCCAGTCCGCTCACGCACCGCTCACGCAAACGGCCCCGGACGAGGAGTCCGAGGCCGAATAGAGCGCTGCTCTGGGGAAGAAACCCCAGGTCAGAGCGGTAACGCGTTGTGCCCCCGGCCGGATTCGAACCTGCGACACCCGCGGCAGGAGTTTTCCTTGGATGAGGCCGTGACCTGCGTAAACGTAGCCTCCAGTGCGCCTGATCTGCGAAATCACTCCTCCACGGTTCTCGCACATTCTCAGCCATTCCCGGCCTCATGTGTCGAATCCGTTCCGGTCGGCCACTTGGTTGGGGGCGGTACCTGTTGACGAGGACGACCAGGCGCACGCCGTAAGAACTGCCGCTGTCGCTCGGCGGCCGGGCTGACGGATGCCCCACTCTCGTCCCAAAGCTGTGGGCGGGCAGGCGGAAACCCGTAGCCTGGGACCAGCAGCAGTACGCAGCCCGATGCACGCGGAGGGGATGACGATGACCACAGCTCCGAGCGGTGTGCCTCACCCGCCGCGCCCGTCGTCGCATCCGCTGCGGACCATCCGTGACATCCGGGAGTCCCTGCCTGAGGACCAGCGTCGGCACTTCGACGCGGAGCTCGCCGACACGGAGATCGAGGCTCTGCCCGAGATGCTGCACCGCTGGGTGACGCTGAGCAACGACGGCTTCGAGGAATTCCTGCTCTCCCGGCCCTTCGAGGGGCTGGAGTTCGGCGCCCGCTCCTAGTGGCCGAGATCGAGGCAGGCGTTGCCGCCGCCCCGGATCCCGTAATGCAAGCCCGCTACGCACAAGCCCTCGCTGCGGTACGGCACGAATTCCGTGACCGCATCGCACTGATCGGCGAACCGGAAGCCGCCGCCTACCTCACCATCCACAGGACGCTCAAGCTTGCCGGCACCAGCATCGACCCACCGGACGCCCTGATCGCCGCCACCGCCCTGGCCAACGGCTGGACGGTGGCCACACGCAACATCAAGCACATGGCCCGAACGGGGGCTCTGGTGGTCAATCCGCGGGAGCAGCAACTGTAGGTGGCCGCGGCGTCGGTGCCGTATGTGTGCTGCCACCGCAGGAGCCCTCCCGCCCGCTGGACGGAAGGGCTCCTGACCTGGTGCTTTGCTGTGCCCCCGGCAGGATTCGAACCTGCGACACCCGCTTTAGGAGTTTTCTCTGGGCGGGGCTGTGACCTGTGGAAACGTCTGCTGATAGCTGTCTGGCCTGGGAAAACTCTCCTCGGTAATTCTCACGTCTTTGCGAGGCTTCCCGTCCTCATGTGTGCCGAATCCGTTCTGGGTCGGCCGGAGGTAGCGACCTTTTCGGGCGGGTTGAGAGGGCAGCGCAGCCTGGGGCGGTGCAGCTCCAATGTCCGTGGCGGATTGCGTTATGTACTTGGATGTATATACCGTTGATTGCATGACGGAGCGGTGGGAGATCGAGATCGAACCCGAGGTACGGGATTTGGCTGGAACTGCTTCCGTTCCGCCTCTACCGGCGGGTCGAGGACAAGACGGACCGACTGCTGGACGAGCCGACGACCCTCGGCGAGCCGTACTCACGGCACCTGGGTGGCAAGCTACGTGAGCTCCGCTTCGAGTTGGACGGCGAAGCCGTACGCATCCCGTACTGGCTCGCGCCAGGACAACGGATCGTGCTGCTGACAGTCTTCCGTAAGACGAGGATGCGTGAAGCGGCGGAAGTCGAGCGTGCGCACCAGGCCCAGAAAGTCTGCGAGGCCGAGCATGGCCATGCCCAGCACACGTACGAGCGGCGCAAGGAGAGTTGATGAATCACAGCACGTGGAGGACGCGCCGGGCTCGGCAGCTTGCGGGTGAGGCGGTGGAGTACGACCAGGAGTACGTCGACGCGCGACTGGCCGGCGATCTCGGGCAGGCGGTCTATAACCGCCGGATCGAGCTCGGCCTGTCCCAGGCGGAACTGGCAGAGCGGGCCGGGATGACTCAGCCTCAGGTCTCCCGGATGGAGGGCGGCGACACCGTGCCGACTCTCCCGCTGCTGCGGCGCTTGGCCAAGGCCCTGGAGGGCACGCTGAACCTGACCATCGACGAAGGCGACTCGCATGTCACCTTCACCCCGCACGCCGCTTGAGCCGCTGGCAGGCGGGCCATCGGCCATGAATCCCCAAGGGCACCTACGAGAGTCCGTAGGTGCCCTTCTTCTGTGCCCCGGCAGGATTCGAACCTGCGGACACCCGCTTTAGGAATTCGATCACTGGTCGGCGTTGTGAGAGAGCCGCAAGGCCACACCGGCCATCCCGGACCGTGCAAGGACGCTGGCGTCCGGCGCCGTTGATGTCACTCATGGATGTCAGTTTTGGAGTGGGCGCACAGGCCTTGTCCCGTCTCGGGGGCCCTGTCGCGTGCCCTCTCAAGTCGACCTGTCAGCTCCTGCGCCCGACAGCCTTCGCCTTGCTGTGGGCCCAGCCCGCGACAACCGCGCCGATGGCGACGGCGACAACGTAGGCGGTGATGCTGACCGCGAATCCGCCCGGCAGCCAGCCGAGTAGGCCGGCGTTGCTGTGATCGACGAGCTGGCGGATCGCTCCCTGTCCTCCAAGGACGAGGAGAGCCACACCGAGGATCTGTAATGCGTCGTACTTCATGTGATGCCCTCCGGAGCTCAAGACGTCGCTGCCCTGGCAGAAGCATCGCGAAGGGCGGTGGTGAACCAGGTGTAAACGGGAGCGAGTGTTGGTGATGCAGGCCATCCGTTGATCGTCGCCAGGAGCTGCCAGTAGCGCTCGGCTTGTGGGTCGGCGGTTGTCTGCAGGCGGGCGAGGAGCCAGCGGCGAAGATTACCGTTGCCAGCACTCTCGAAGGCGTGGCCGTAGAGGCCGCCCAGCGAGTCGGCAAGGGGTGCGGCTTTGGCGGAGGCCGGAAGGATGCCGGCGGATACGGCTTCGTCGATTCGTTCACACGTCGCTTGGTTGAGACCGGCATGCAGACCGCTGACGCCCTGTTGGGAAGGCTCTTCTGCTTGGTGCTCGGCTATGCGGCGGACTGCGGTACGGAAGTCCGCGTTCTGGCAGAGTTCTGCGAGTTCCACCCAGGCCCCGACTTGTTCGGGCGTGGGATCGTCGGGGAGCTCGGGCAGGGCGGATCGCATCAGGGCCACGAACTCGGGGTTGGCGTCACAACCCTTGAACGCGTCGTCGATGAAGTCGGCCACCAGGCGGCGTTGTTCGGTCTGGGTGAGCGTGGCGAGTCGGTGCATGAGGTCCATCTCCATGGTGGTGGGGCAGCCTCTGGCGACTGCTCGTAGGACTGCCCGGCGCAGGCGGAGGGCCTGGATCTGTATGTCCAGGGCGTCGGCGTGTGCTTCGGCGACTTCCGGTATGGACGCCTCCCGGTCGAGCACCTTGCGCACGGTTGCCAGGTCGAGCCCGAGATCGCGCAGCGCGCGGGCCAGGCTCAGGCGTGCGAGTGCGTCGAGGCCGTATAGCCGGTAGCCCGCTGGGCTACGGTCGGTTGGCGGGACGATGCCCTGGTCGGAGTAGTACCGGATGGTCTTCACCGTCAGACCGGTCCGGCGGGATAGTTCTCCGATGGAATAGAGCGTGTCGCTGTCCATGCTCCCAGCTTGCTGTCTCCCCCCACGGGAGACTCAATCTCTGACCCGGTCCTTCTTCGTGGAGCGGGTGACGAGAATCGAACTCGCGCTCTCAGCTTGGGAAGCTTGGGGTTCTTGGGGGCAGTTGCTGGGCTGACCTGCGGCGGGGCGGTGTCGGGGCGCTGGTCGCACCTGGGACCAATCCCCGCTGTTCCCCGTGGTTCCCCGCAGGATCTGGCACGCGAATGGCACGACCCGTTCGCTCCAGACAACCTTGGGCGGAAGCTCGGTCTTGGGGCTGAGCCTCAGCCGACGGCAGTCAGCCACGACGGCGGGTGCGTCGACCGATCAGGCGCGCGTGTGTCTCGCTGCACCCCCGCTGGCCTCAGCCACGCTATCCAAGGTTTTCGTCGACCAGAGCAACCCGCGACGGCCGACCCGTGACGATCCCGCCGCCTTCTGATAGGTAGCTCTATGTGGATCGGTCGCTGAGGGGGGGCATTCCGGTTCGTCGGAAGTGCCTGAGGAGCGCTGAAGGTTGGGGGCGGTTGTTGGGGTTGCTGTATCGGGTTGCTGTACGGTCGCGGCAGCTTCACGGGCATACGCGAGGTTGTTACGGCTGGCCAGGGTGGAAGGGTGGGTGTCGCCCAGGCATCACCCACAACCCGGACACTCACGGAACTTGATCAAGCCCTGACCCATACGTCGGACGTGGACCACTGCCGTTCTTCCACCCCGCTGATCGCATACGGCGTTCTGTCCCGTCCGACCTGACCGCGAATGGACCTGAGCGACGGCTCCGGGTGACGAGCTTGTGCACCTTCCACTTCGTGCCCGTGGCCGCCGTGTCCAGGTCGTCCAGGAGGGCGAGGCCGACGTACGGCGACCGCTCGGGCTCGGCCACCGCTGGCTCCTCCTGACGACCGTCGGCGCGAACTGGGCGGCGTTCGAGGCGACGATCTCGCCCGTCTTGTCGATGTACTCCTCCACGGTGTGCATGCCGCGGAGCTGCATCACGCTGCGGGTGACCTCGCGCTCCCAGGACCCGTCGCCGAGATGGGCGCCGCCGGTGCTGATGGCCGGCTCGTAGGACAGCAGGTCGGGCAGCGCCTTGACGAACCACGGCTCCAGGTCGGGGAGCGCGGCCGATACGCTGCGGGCGTCACGGCCGAGCTGCACTGCCACGACCTCCGTCACACGGGCAATACGCTGGCCTCCACGGCCGGGGCCAGCACTCGTGAGCTGATGACGCGGATGGGGCACAGTAGCTCCCGCGCGGCGCTGATCTACCAGCACATAACCAGCGACCGTGACCGGGCCATCGCCGATCGGCTCGGGGCCATGATCCGCGAGGGCGGGGGAGAGGTCCCCGGCTAGGGGATGTGGACTCCGCGTGGACTCTAGTGGCACGTGTGTGGCACGGCCTCGAACACGACGAAGGGCCAGCCTGGGAGGAAACCCTCCTGAGCTGGCCCTTCTGCGTGTGCCCCCGGCAGGATTCGAACCTGCGACACCCGCTTTAGGAGAGCGGTGCTCTATCCCCTGAGCTACGAAGGCGAGGCGGGGACCTGTCGGAGTGTGTCCGGCTTTGTGCCCGGGTGGGTGGAGCCATGTGGTCACGGTTCTGACAGGGGTGTGGTGGCCCGGCCGACGTACAGCTGTGCCACCGCCCACAGTGTAGCGGTTGGCGCTCCGGTGGTCGGTGAGTCGGGCGGGTCGGGGTCGGGTGGCGGGTCATGGTTGGGTGGTGGCCTGGGTGGGATTCGTCCCCGCCGTGCCCCACGTGGTGGCCGTCGAGGGGTGCGTCACGTCAACGCGTCCGAGGGGCGGGCCCGTTGCTCAGCCCGGCCACCGGGCCCGGTCCCTGCCGCCACTCAGTGCGCCAGGCGGGTTTCCAGGCCGTCCAGGACGCGTTGCAGGCCGTACTCGAAGTTCTCCTCGCGCATCGTGGCGGGGTCCTTGCCGCGTTGTCCGGCGTAGTCCTCGCGCACGTGCGGGTAGTCCTGCGCGGCTTGTTCGGCGGCGGGGTACATGCTTTCCACCCATTCCTGTTCCGTCTTGCCGCTGCGGGCGAGTGCGGTCAGCCAGGCGGCCTCCGTGGTGGCCGTGCCGGTGACGTACGCGACGACCGTCGAACCGGCGGGGCCGGCCTCCGCGGGCGGGAAGCCTGCTCGGATGAACAGCGTGAGCAGGGCCTCGGAGAGCCGCATCGAGTTGGGGCCCAGGTGTGACATGCCCATTTCGCCGAACACCGAGGCGATCCAGGAGTGCCCCAGGATCGTACGGCGCAGGCTGTGGGCGCAGTGTGCGGTGTCGGTGCGCCAGTTCGCCGGGTCGTCGGAGTGCGGTAGTTCGACCTCGCCGTAGATCTCGTCCACGGCCAGCTCGATCAGTTCGTCCTTGTTGGCCACGTGCCGGTAGAGCGAGGTGGCGCCGGCGCCGAGGCGTGTGCCCAGCTTGCGCATGCTCAGTGCGTCGATGCCGTCGGTGTCGAGCAGCCGCAGCGCCTCGGACACGATCTGCTCCCTGCTCAGCACGGGCTGTTCGCGGCTGCTCCGTGGGCGTGTCCACACCGACTGGATCACCTTCTCCTGGGCTGCCATGGGCTTCCTCCTCCGCGTACGGCGACCTCTGTCTGTGAGCAGTGTACGCCTGCGCCGGTCGCCGTACGCTCTTGCGTACACTGTTCGCATCGAGGTACGGTGTTTCTCGTCGCGAACGGCGTTTGCAAGCCGCTCCGTCTCGCCTTTACCTGCCGGTCTCAGCCGTCGGGTCCGTTACGTCCCTGGAAGGTCTGACATGGATCGTCACCCGCGTCGCTGGCTCATCCTGATCGTGTTGTGCCTCAGCACCCTCGTGCTGGTCATCGACAACATGGTTCTCACCGTGGCGATCCCGACGATCGCCGAGGATCTGAAGGCGAGCGCCCAGGACCTCCAGTGGATCCTCGACTCGTACATGCTGGTCTTCGCCGGGTTACTGCTGACCGCCGGCAGCCTCTCCGACAAGTTCGGCCGCCGGAGAGTGATGATCATCGGGCTGGCCCTGTTCGGCGCGGCCTCGGTGGTGGCGATGGAGGCCACCACGCCCGAGGCACTGATTCTGGGGCGGGTGCTGATGGGTGTCGGCGGTGCGCTGGTCATGCCGAGCACGTTGTCGATCCTCATCACCGTCTTCGATGACGACGAGCGGCCCAAGGCCATTGCCGCCTGGGGTGCGGTCGCCATGGTGGGTCTCGTCGGCGGCCCGGTCCTCGGTGGCGCGCTGCTCGCGCACTTCTGGTGGGGCGTCGTCTTCCTGATCAACATCCCGATCGCGGCCCTGGCCATCGTCGCCGCGCTGGTCCTGATGCCCGAGTCCAAGGGCCCGTGGCGCAAGGCCGACCCGCTGGGCATGGTCCTCTCCATGGTCGGTATGACCGCTCTGATCTGGACCATCATCGAGCTCCCCAACGGCGGCCTGGACCACCTCGGCACGCAGATCTCGCTCGCCGTCACCGTCGTCAGCCTGATCGCCTTCGCCGTCTGGGAGAGCCGCTGCTCCTCGCCGATGGTCCCCGTGTCGCTGTTCCGCAACCGTGTCTTCACCGGCGCCAGCTTCTCGCTCGTCCTGCTGACCCTCGCCAACGGCGGTCTGATGCTGGTGCTGACCCAGTACCTGCAGTTCGTCCTCGGCTACAGCGCCACCGAGACCGGTCTGGCCTTCACCCCGCTGGCCGTCGCCACCCTCGCGTTCAACAGCGTCGGCGCCGCCCTGCTCCCGAAGACCGGCAACCGGGCCATGGCGGTCGTGGGTCTGCTGGTCATCGCCTCCGGGTTCGGGCTGCTGTCGCAGATGACCACCGAGAGCGGCTGGGGCGTCCTGGCCGGGGCGATGTGCCTGATGGGTGCCGGTGGCGGTCTGGCCATGCCGGCGGCGATGGCGGCCATGATGGGTGCGATCCCGGACGAGCACGCCGGTGTCGGCTCCGCGCTCAACGACACCATCCAGCAGGCCGGTGCCGCGCTCGGTGTCGCGGTCCTCGGCGCGGTCCTCTCCGGCACCTTCACGGGCAGCATGCCGTCCGACGCCCCGGAGGCGGCCCGTACCTCCATCGGTGACGCGCTCGCCGTGGCCGGCTCCACCGGTGACAAGTCGCTGGTCGCCTCCGCCCACGAGGCCTTCACCAGCGCGATGTCGGCGAGCTTCCTGGCCGCCGCCGGCGGTGTCGTCGCCGCCGCGGTCCTCGCGGTCTTCCTGATGCGGGACGGCAAGGGGACCGAGTCGAACGCCCAGGGTGCCGAGGACGCCGAAGCGGGTGAGGTCACGAACCAGTTCGCGGACGCCGCCCACTGAACCACCCACCACCCACGCGCCAGGCACCACCCATC
>NZ_VJZE01000152.1 GCF_009377205.1 Streptomyces phyllanthi | reverse complement strand
AAGCGGGGGTTGCCTGCGTCCCTTGGTGGGGCGGTGCGAGTCGCCACGGGAATTCTTAGGGTTCGCACATGACCGACACAAGGGACGGACGGGACGAGCGGGGCGGGAGGTCCGACGGGGCGTGGCGAACGCGGAGCAGGGCAGTCCGGGGAATGTCTTCGGGACGGAGGCGGTGACCACACGGCTGGGGGCACTCCGCATCGTGCTGTGGCTGGTGGCCGCACTCCTGGCCGTACGGCAGATCGCCGTCGCGCTGAGTACGCCCAAGGGGGAGCGGCTGACGGATCTGGAGACGTGGGTCGGGCCCAACGGCGTGCTGCACGTGAAGGGCTCGCTGTACGAGTCGACGCAGTTCACGGGTACGCCGTTGGGCGGTCTCGTCCTCAAGCCCCTCACTCGTTCGGCTGAACAGGCTCTCGGCTGGGGCTGGACCTTCGGCACGCTCCTGCTCGTCGTCGCCCTGGGTCTGATCGCCGCCCGTGCCCTGCCCCAGCCCGTCTCCCGGCGTACGGCCCTGCTCGCCGCGCCGGTGGCGGTCAGCCTGCTGATGCTGTCGCTGCCCGTCCGCAACACCCTGTACCTGGGCCAGACCAGCATCATCCCGGTCCTGCTGGTGCTGGCCGGGTGCTTCGCGGTCCGGGGTGAGCGGACGAGCGGGGTCCTGATCGGTGTCGCGGCAGCCCTTCAGCCGACCGTGCTGCTGTTCACGCCGCTGCTGTGGTTCACCGGGCGCCGTCGCGCCGCCGTCTCCACCGGGATCACGTTCGCCGCGTGCACCGGCCTCGCCTGGGCCGCGATGCCGCACGACTCGTACACCTACTGGGTGAACCACCTCGCGGGCGTCGGCCTGGGCGGCAAGGCGGACGATCTCGCCAACCAGTCCCTCCACGGCGCGCTGCTGCGGCTCGGGCTCTCCGGGCCGCTGGAGATCGCGCTGTTCCTGCTGCTGGGCGCCGCCGTCGCCGTGGTGGGACTGCGGCGGGCCGTGCGGTACGCGCGCGACGGGCAGCTGCTGCTCGCGGTGGCGATCACCGGCTGTGTCGCCATCGCCGTGTCGCCCACGACCTGGCAGCACCAGCTGCTGTGGGTGCTGCTCGCGGTGGTCGGCCGGGTGGGTCGGAAGGCGTCCGGCCGCTCTGTGTGGCCGGTCGCCGTCATCCTGGTGATGACGCTGCCGGCGAAGATGATGCTGCCGAACGTGGCTCCGCTGCACCCCCTGCGTGACAACGTCATCCTGCTGGCCGTGCTCGCCGCCGCCCTGGTCGTCCCGTTCCTGTCCCGTACCTCGCCGTACTACCAGACGCCGATCCCCACCGAGTACGCCGAGCCGGTCCCGGCCCTCCCCCGGAGCCAGGAGGCCCTGGGCGGCGCCCCCAGGAGACTCGTCCCGCTCCTGCCCTTCCTGCGCCGGGTCGTCACTCGCCCGAACCTGCTCCTCGAACTGCTGCTGATCCGCGTCACCTACGCCGCCTACCAGCGGGTCCGGCTCGCGGCCACCGGTGAGCGGGGCGCCGCCGAGGAGCACGGCGAGGAGATCCTGTCGCTCGAGAAGGCCCTGTTCATGGACATCGAGCACTGGGCCAACCACGCGGTGGTGAAGATCGACTGGCTGCGGGAGTACTTCGACTTCTACTACGCGTCGTTCCACTTCGTCGTCCCGCTGGCGGTCCTCGGCGTCCTCTACGCCCGCCGCCCCGGCGACTACCGCTGGGCCCGCTCGTCGCTCGGCTTCGCCACCGTGCTCGCGCTGTTCGGCTTCTGGCTCTACCCGCTGGCCCCGCCGCGCCTGATGCCGAACCTGGGGATCATCGACACCATCCACGGTGTGCAGGACTTCTCCAAGCCGGACTACGGCACGCTGACCGCGCTCACCAACCAGTACGCGGCGATGCCCTCGCTGCACTTCGGCTGGTCCCTGTGGTGCGGTGTGGTGATCGCGGTACTGGCGCCCAGGTGGTGGATGAAGGGGCTCGGCCTGCTGCATCCCTTCTTCACGGTCATCGCGATCGTGGTGACCGGCAACCACTGGATCCTGGACGCGGTGGGCGGCGCGGCCGTGGTGGGCGCGGGCTTCGGGCTGACGTACCTCTTCCAGGGTCCGCGCGCCCGTACGGTGGCGAAGGCGGCGGAGATCAGCAGCGATCGGGGGCGCGCGAAGGACCGTACCCGGAGCTGATCCGGTGCGCCCGCGCGGTGGAGGGTGCCGAGGCCCACGGCTCGGCCGGCCGGCCGTGGGCCGTTCTCGGCGTCACTACGTCTTGGCCTGCAGGAGGGCGACGGCGAGGAGGGCGGCCGCTCCCCCCAGGGTGGTCTCGACGAAGTCGACCGTGGACGGATCGTTGTCCCTGATGTCGATGTTGATGGGCGTACGGTCGTTCATGTTGTTGACCATCTGGTCCGAGACGTTCCCCCAGCTGTTCATCAGCGCGGCGTCGTTGCCGGTGACGGTGTACTGGCCGTTGGGGGCGAAGGCCTGCCCGAAAGCCTGCTGCAGGGGATCGAACCTCGCGCCCTCCGCGATGGTCATGATGAAGATCATCGCGGCTTCGGCCGTCATGTCCGTGCGGGCCCTCACGGTCGAGGCTCGAATGTCCCTGAACGCCTGCTCCATCACCGGCCCGCTCAGCGTGAGGCCTGTCCGGGCCCGGCCGACCCGCTCCAGATCGGTGTAGCTGCCGTTGAACTTGAGGTTCCTGTTGACGGCCTCGTTGCCGCGCGGGTCCGAGCCGAAGTACCCGGGGTTCGGTGCGTCGCCCTGGAACCACAGAATCTCGCCACCGTCGCCCTGAGTCGAGGGCGTGACCTGCCAGCCGATGAGGAACAGGTCCCGAGCCCGGAAGATCAGACGGACGTTCGGCGCGTCCGAGGAACTTGCGACTCCGCTGTGCCACACCTCGACGGCGAAGATGTCGTCATTCGTTACTTCCTTTCCGTTCTCGGTCACGGTGGGATTGGTCTGCAGGACCGAGTCCCGCAGCACCGCTCCGCCGGTCGCCCGCTGGCGTACCTGATTGATCATGCGGTTGTACGCGGACTGGCCGCCGTTGACGTCCCAGACGATGTCCCTGGCATCGTCGATGGCGCTGGCCTTCTGCTCGAACTGCGGGGCCACCACGGCCCAGCCGCCCAGGATCGTGGCGACGGCGAGGAAGGACACCAGGAACTTCCCCCTCAGCCAGCGGGAACGGCGTTTGTGGCCAGGGCCGCCGGCCCGGCCGGCTGCTGCTGTTGTGTCCAGCGGCATGTCGGAGACTCTCTCTCGTGGTGGATCGTGGACCGCTCGCGGTCCCGTGCGCGTTGTGCACCCTGTTCGAGAGAGCCGGACGTCACCAGAGTCAAAAATCCCTACCAGCCGGTACTTATCGGAATCCGCGTCGGACCCGGACGGCATTCATCGGAATCCACACAGGACGGTGTCGCAAACATGGACCAAGTGGAGCGAAGGGGACACTGGTCGGGCCCCTGCCCCGGCGGCCCGAGCCGGAGGCGCTGACGGAAGGTGAGGTGGCCGACGTGGTGGAGGCTTCGACGGACGTGCAGGACGGCGGGGGTTCCGTCGAGCTCGGGGGCTACCAGCAGGAGCTGAAACGGACGCTCGGCTCCTTCCAGGTGTTCGCGATCTCGTTCGCGTTCATCTCGGTGGCGGTCGGCATCTTCGCGACCTACGACGAGGTGCTGCTGACCGCGGGGCCGGTGGGGATCTGGCTCTGGCTGATCGCGGCGGTGGGGCAGACCCTGGTGGCGCTGGTCGTCGCGCAGTTCGCGGCCCGTATCCCGCTCAGCGGTTCCTCCTACCAGTGGGCCTCGCGGCTGGCCAACCCGAAGATCGGCTGGGGCTTCGGCTGGCTGACCTTCTGCTATCTGGCGATCGCCGTGGTGGCGATCGACAACGCTCTCGCGAGCCAGGCGTTCATGCCGCTCGCTGGTATCGACCCGGACGAGGGCACCGCCCGCGTGATCACGCTGGTGGTCCTGCTCATCCAGACCCTGCTCGCGGTGGCCTCGACACGCATCATCAGCGTGATCAACTCGGTCGCGGTGGGACTCGAACTCGCGCTCGTCGTGGTCGTGGCGATCGCGCTCGTCGTCGCCGTGCTGGTCACGGGCGACGGCGCGGCCGGCAACCTCGTCTCGCGCGGTGTCACGGCGGGCGCCTCCGACTACTTCGCCGTCGGCGGCGGGCTGATGCTCGCGATGATCATGGGTCTCGCCACGCTCGTCGGCTTCGACTCCGCGGCGAACCTGGCCGAGGAGGCCAAGGACCCCCACCGCAGCGTCCCGCGCGCGATCGTGGGCTCGGTCATGGCGGCCGGACTCCTGGGCATCCTGTTCCTGATCACGCTCACCGTCGCGATCGAGGACATCCCCCGGATCACCACCGACGGATCGCCGGTCGCGGCGATCATGCGGGACCGGCTCGGGCCGGGGACGGAGAGGGTGCTGCTGGTCGCGATCACGTTCGCGTTCTTCGGCGCCGGGATCGTGGTACTGGTCGCGTGCTCGCGGCTGGTCTTCGCGATGTCACGCGACTCGCGCTTCCCCGCGCACCGCCTGATGCGCCGGGTCAACCCCCGCACGCAGACGCCGATCCCGGCGACGGTCCTGATCCTCGTCCTGGGCGTCGTTCTGATGGTCGCGCTGCCGGGCTCCGCACTGCTGGAGCTGATCACGGCATCGACGATCCTGCCCGCGCTCATCTACGGCTCGACGATCGTCCTCTATCTGGCGGTACGCGGGCGACTGGCGCGCAAGAAGGGCGCGTTCGACCTCGGGCGCTTCGAGCTGCCGGTCGCCGTCTGCGCACTGGTCTGGACGCTCGTCGCGCTGTTCGTGCTGGTGTCACCCAGGGAGGCGCTGGTTCCCGTCGTGATCGTGGCCGGTCTGCTCGTCGCGGGCGGACTGTTCTTCCTCGTCATGCTGAAGCGCGACCGCGAGGCCCTGGAGAGCGAGCCGGGCGACGGGGACGCCTTCACGCACTGACGTTCACCGTAGGTAGGGGGACGTACGCAGTGGGCAGTGGTACGGGCCGACGGCGCCGGGAACGCCGTCGGCCCGAGTTCGTGGGGGTCGGTTCGCCGGAGGTCAGTCCGCGGTGATCTGGAGTTCCTTCACCCCGTTGATCCACGCGGAGCGCAGGCGGCGCGGGTCGCCGGCCGGTTTGAGGTCGGGCATGGCGTCGGCTATCGCGTTGAAGATGAGGTTGATCTCCAGGACCGCCAGGGACTTGCCCAGGCAGAAGTGGGGGCCGCCGCCTCCGAAGCCCAGATGGGGGTTGGGGTCCCGGGTGATGTCGAAGGTGTCCGGGTTCTCGAAGACCTCGGGGTCGTGGTTGGCGGAGGAGTAGAAGAGGCCGACGCGGTCGCCCTTCCTGATCTGCTGTCCGCCCAGTTCGGTGTCCTGGGTGGCCGTGCGCTGGAAGGAGATGACCGGGGTGCCCCAGCGCACGATCTCCTCGGCGGTGGTCTCCGGGCGCTCCCGCTTGTAGAGCTCCCACTGGTCGGGGTGGGTCAGGAAGGCGTGCATGCCGTGGCTGATGGCGTTGCGGGTCGTCTCGTTGCCCGCGACCGACAGCGCGAGGACGAAGAAACCGAACTCGTCCGAGGCCAGGCTGCCCTCGTCCTCCGCCGCCACCAGCTTGGTGACGATGTCCTGGGCCGGGCACTGCTTGCGGTCGGCGGCCATGTTCATGGCGTAGGCGATGAGTTCGGTGGCGGACTCCTGGCCGACCTCCTCGGTGATGGCGTACTCCGGGTCGTCGTACGCGATCATCTTGTTGGACCAGTCGAAGATCTTGGCCCGGTCGTCCTGCGGGATGCCGATCAGCTCCGCGATGGCCTGGAGAGGGAGTTCGCAGGCGATCTGCGTGACGAAGTCGAACGGGCCGGAGTGGCTGTTCACCGCGTTCCGCACGATCGACTGCGCGCGCGTCCGCAGCGTGTCCTCCAGCGCCCGGATCGCCCGCGGCGTGAAGCCCCGCTGCACGATCTGGCGCACCCGTGTGTGCTCCGGCGGGTCCATGTTCAGGATGATCAGCCGCTGCGCGTCGATCGCGTCGCGCTCGATGTGCTCGTTGAAGCGGATGATCGCCGTGTTGAGCGTCGAGGAGAACAGCTCGGGATGCGTGGACACGTACTTGACGTCCTCGTGCCGGGTGACGGCCCAGTAGCCCTCGTCCGCGAACCCGGCTACGTTCCCCGCCTGCGGGATCCAGCAGACCGGTTCCGTGCGGCGCAGTTCGGCGAACTCCGGGAAGGGCACACGGTGGTGCACCAGGTCGGGGTCGGTGGGGTCGAACCCCTCGGGCAGCGCTGGACAGGGCATGGGCAACTCCAGGTGTCGCGCAGCGCAGTGTCTTCGAAGCCGTTTCTGACGGTGCCCGACTTTCTGACGGTTCATCAGAAGTCGGGAATTGCCGTGAAGGTAGTAACCGGTTCTACAAGTAGCAAGGGGTAGGGCGGGCCCAATTGCTCGCGGGATTCCGGCAGATCGCGACTTCGGCCGCTGCACGACCCTTGCGGCAGCGGACGCCCCGTCAGCACACTGCATACGGAACTAGAACGCGTACTAGTTCTGCGTGGCGGGTGGCCGGGACGCCCGCGCCGCGCGGGTGAGCGGGGCCTGATCCGCCGGACAGGCCCTCGGAGAGGAGCTCCCATGGCCGCGGAACCCGTGATCGTCGAAGCCGTACGCACCCCCATCGGCAAGCGCGGAGGCGCGCTGGCCAATCTGCACCCCGCCTATCTCCTGGGCGAGACCTACCGTGAACTCCTGGGCCGCACCGGCATCCAGGCCGACTGTGTCGAGCAGATCGTCGGCGGCACGGTGACCCACGCCGGCGAACAGTCCATGAACCCCGCCCGCACGGCCTGGCTGACCATGGGCCTCCCCTACGAGACCGCGGCGACGACCGTCGACTGCCAGTGCGGGTCCTCGCAGCAGGCCTCCCACATGGTGGCCAACATGGTCGCGGCCGGGGTCATCGACGTGGGCATCTCGTGCGGGGTCGAGTCCATGTCGCGGGTGCCGCTGGGGTCCGGCTCCAAGCACGGCCCGGGCAAGCCGTTCCCCGACGAGTGGAACGTCGATCTGCCGAACCAGTTCGAGGCGGCGGAGAGGATCGCGAGGCATCGGGGGCTGACGAGGCAGGACGTGGACGCGCTGGGGCTCACCTCCCAGGAGCGGGCGGCGACCGCCTGGGCCGAGGAGCGGTTCAAACGGGAGACCTTCGCCGTCCAGGTGCCCACCACGGAGGAGGAGCAGCACGCCGGACAGGGCATGTGGCGGCTCGTCGACCACGACCAGGGGCTGCGCGACACGTCCATGGAGGCCCTGGCGAAGCTGAAGCCGATCATGCCGAACGCGGTGCACACCGCGGGCAACTCGTCACAGATCTCCGACGGGGCCGCCGCGATCATGTGGGCGTCCAAGCGGATGGCGCGGGCGCTGAAGCTGAAGCCGAGGGCGCGGATCGTCGCCCAGGCGCTGGTGGGGGCGGACCCCCACTTCCACCTCGACGGCCCGATCGACGCGACGCGCGCCGTGCTCGGGAAGGCGGGCATGTCCCTGAAGGACATCGACATCGTGGAGATCAACGAGGCGTTCGCGTCCGTGGTGCTGAGCTGGGCGCAGGTCTTCGAGCAGAGCCTGGACAAGGTGAACGTCAACGGGGGAGCGATCGCGCTGGGTCACCCCGTGGGGTCGACCGGGGCGCGGCTCATCACGACGGCGCTGCACGAACTGGAGCGTGCGGACAAGGAGTTCGCGCTGATCACGATGTGTGCCGGCGGCGGACTGGCCACCGGCACGATCATCCAGCGGCTCTAGGCGTCCGCCGCTGCCCAGGTGACGAAGGTCGTGAACGCGGCGGGGCCGAGGGTGAGGTGCGGCCCCGCCGGGTTCTTCGAGTCGCGTACGGCGATGGTGGGGGCGGAGGTGAGGGTGCGGGGGGTTTCGGCGATCTCGATGCAGTTGCCGCCTTGGTCGCTGCTGTACGACGACTTGCGCCAGGCGAGGGGGCCGAGGGGGGCGCATTCGACGCACTCGCCGCCCTGGTCGCTGCTGTAGCTGGACTTACGCCACCGGGCCCCCGTCGGGATCGCGGTGCTCTCCATAGCGTTCCTCCATCACGCGTCGGATCAGGTCCGCCGAGTCCTTGAGGGAGAGAGCGGCAGCCTGAAGGTGATCGTAACGGAGCGAACAGTCCTTGACCGTGTCCGGGTTGGCGGTGGGATGCCCGCTCCCGTAGCCCTCGGTGTAGAGAATTTCCGGATCCCGTGCGAAGCGGAAGAGGGTGAATGAGCCTGTTAGCCCTGCGTGCGCCCCGGCCGAGAACGGCAGCACCTGGATGTTGATCCGTGGATTGCCGTCGAACGACAACAGGTGGGCGAGTTGCCCCCTCATGACCTCCCGGCCGCCGATCTCCTGGTGCAGCGCGGCCTCGCTGAGGATCGCCCACAGCACCGGCGGCTCCTCCTTCTCGAAGATGCGCTGACGGGCGAGTCGTACGGCGGTCCGGTCGTCGAGGTCGGTCTGGTCCAGCGCGCCGAGCACGGCACGGACGTACCCCTCGGTCTGGAGGAGACCGTGGATCATGTGCGTCTGGAAGGTGCAGATCTGGATCGCCCGCGCCTCCAGCTCCGCCACCTGCTGGAACCAGGCCGGAAGCTGACTGCGCATCACCAGCTCGAGCAGCCGGGTCAGCGACCCGCCCGTCCCCAGCGCCGCGTCCGACCGCTCGCTGAACGCCGGTGTCGGCAGCTTCCGGGCCGTCTCGATCTGACCGACCAGGGAGCCCGTGTAGTTGATGATGTCGCCGAGCTGTCTCTGGGTGAGCCCCGCCGCTTCGCGGTATCGGCGCAGCTCGTACCCGTAGTAGTCGAGCGGTGAGGCGCCCGGGTCCAGGGCGTTGATGTGGGTCACGTGGGGTTCCCCTTCGCGCAACTCGGTCCACAACGGAACCTGTTGTATTCGTTCGGTAGCCGACGGTAGTCGCGAGCGGTCACTATCGTGGCGTGAACGGATACATTCCCCCCATCCTGGCGGCCCCGCGCCCCGCCCAGTACCGCATGCGGCTCACCGTCCAGGAGCACTCGGCCCGGTACATCCGGCGCATCGTTCGGTTCCATCTGCGCGAGTGGGGCCTGGCGGAGCTGGCCGACGCCGTGGAGCTGGGGGTGACCGAGCTGGTCGCCAACGTCGTACGCCATGTGCCGGACCGGCGGTGCGAGTTGCTGTTGCTGCGGGCCGCGGCGGGGGTGCGTGTGGAGGTCGCGGACGGTTCTCCCCGACTGCCCGTCATGCCCGGCGACCTGTCCATGGAGGCGGAGGGCGGGCGTGGACTCCTGCTGGTCGAGGCGGTGGCGGACAAGTGGGGTGTGGAGGCCAGGGGCGGGGGAGGCAAGGCGGTCTGGTTCGAATGCGGGGTGGCGGTGGAGCCCCTCCCTCTAGAGTGAGGAGACCTGCGAGACTCGGGGGAACGGGGCTATGGCGCGGATTGTCGGTGTGCACGGGGTGGGCAAGCAGCGGCTGGGAAGCAACACGCTGCTGAAGGACTGGGAGCCGACGCTCGCCGACGGACTGGACAGGGCGGGCGGTTCAAAGCTGTCACCGGGTGATCTGCACATGGCGTTCTACGGTGACCTGTTCCGGCCCCCGGGCTCCACACTGGCCGTCGGGGACCCCATGTTCACGGCGGACGACGTGGAGGAGGGCCTCGAAACCGAGTTGCTGCTGGAGTGGTGGGCGGCCTGCGCGCGGGTCGATCCGGCCGTTCCGCCGCCGGGAGGGGACACGCTGGCGCGTTCCCCGCGTGCGGTGCAGACGGCCGTGCGCGTCCTCCAGCACTCGCGGTACTTCGCCGATGTCACCTTGCGCGGCCTTGTCTTCGATCTGAAGCAGGTGCGTCGCTATCTGACGGACGCCGACCTGCGGGCCGAGGCCCGCGGCCGGGTGGAGGAGGCGATCGGGCCGGACACGCGGGTGGTCGTCGCGCACTCGCTCGGCTCGGTCGTCGCGTACGAGGCGCTGTGCGCGCGGTCCGACCACCAGGTGCGGGCGCTGGTGACGATGGGGTCGCCGCTGGGGATGAGAATGGTCTTCGACCGGCTGCGGCCCGAGCCGGGCGCCTGGCCGGGGACCGTGTCGTGGACGAACGTCGTGGACGAGGGTGACGTCGTGGCGGCGGTGAGGGACCTGTCCCTGTTCTTCGGTACGGGGGTGGCCGGAAGGGTCGTACACAACGGCTCGCACGCGCATGACGCCACGCTGTACCTCACGGCGAAGGAGACGGGCGAGGCGGTGGCGGAGGGTTTGGGGTGAGTGACGGGGCCGTGGCGGCCGAGGGTCCTCGGCGCTTTCTGATCGCGACCGCCGTCAGCCACTACCCGAACGCGCCCGAGTGGGACCGGCCCGGGCTGGTCGAGGCCCGTCGCAGGATGGTGGAGCTGTTCACGGACAGGCTCGGGTACGAGCATGTGTCCGACCTGGGGCTGAACCCGACGAAGCACCAACTGCTCCGGGAGATGAGGGAGTTCTGCCGGGCGCCCGAGCGGCGTCCGGACGACATCGTGGCGGTGTACGTCGCCGGGCACGGCGAGGTGCTGCCCAACGGCGAGTACGTACTGCTGACGTCGGACACCGAGCCGGACGACCTGTACGACGCGATGCTGCCGGGGGACCTGGCCCGCAAGATCCTGGCCGGGACGAAGGTGCGCCGGCTGCTGCTGATGCTCGACACGTGCTTCTCCGGGCAGGGCGGTAACGAACTGCTCGCGGCGATGGCGAAGTTGAAGAACGGCTGGCGGGAGGAGAACGCGGGACTTGCGGTGGTCACGTCCGCGCAGCCGAACGAACTGGCCCGGACCGGAGCGTTCCCCGAGCTCCTGTCGGAGGCGGTGAACAGCCTGGCCACGGCCGGTTACACACCCGAGCTGCTGGCCCTGGACGCGGTGGTCAGCGCCACGCGCAACAACGACAAGCGCCCCGACTTCCAGCACATCGGCCTGGAGATCATCGGCCTGACCGGCGAGATCCCTCCCTTCCTGCCCAACGCCAAGCACAGCAAGCGGCTGTCCCACACGGACATGGCCCTGCAGCAGGCGGCGGAGTGGGAGGAGCAGGACCAGCGGCGGGACGTGGAGTTCCGGACGCGGTTGCTGCGGCGGGCGATGGGGCACAGCGACCAGAACCGGGTGGGGTGGTGGTTCTCGGGACGGCACCGAGCGCTGAGGGACATCACCGACTGGCTCGGCGAGCTGCCGGAGGAGCGCCGGGCGCTCGTGGTCACCGGCGACCCGGGCTCGGGCAAGACGGCCGTACTGGGCCTGCTGACGGCGGTGAGCGACCCTGAGTACCGGCGGACGGTGCCGCTGGCGAGCCTGGGGCTGAGGGACGCGCAGCTTCCCCGCCCGAGGGCGATCGGCACGGCGGTGTACGCGCAGAACCTCACCGACCAGCAGGTCGTACGGGCGCTCGCGGCGGCGCTGCGACTGCCGCCGACGGATGTGGTGGCGGACCTGCTCAACCACCTGAACGCGAGGCCGGAGCCGGAGCGGCCGTCGGTCGTGGTGATCGACGGTCTGGACGAGGCGGTGTCCCCGGCTGCCCTGTGCGGCCAGGTGCTGCGCCCGCTGATGGAGCTGGCGGGGCCCCATCTGCGGTTGCTGCTGGGCACGCGTCCTCATCTTCTCGGTCCGCTGGGAATGGACCGGGCCGAGCACATCGACCTGGACTCGCCCCGGTACGCCGATCCGCAGGCGGTGCTGGTCTACACGGTGCGCAATCTGATCGACGCGCACCCCGAGTCGCCGTACGTGGACTGCTTCTACCGTGACCGGCTCGCTGTGGCCGAGGCGGTCTCGGCGGCGGCCGGTCACTCCTTCCTCGTCGCGCGTATCACCGCGGGCACGCTCGCGGCGACGCCGACGCTGCCCGATGTGGGGGACCCCGAGTGGCGCAGGTCGCTGCCGCGCGCCGCCGCCGACGCGATGCACCGCGACCTGCACCAGCGGTTCGGTGACGAGCGGGCGAGGGCGGTCCTGGACCTGTTGCGGCCGTTGGCGTACGCCGAGGGGCAGGGGCTGCCGTGGGAGGACATCTGGGCGCCGCTCGCGTCGGAGGTGTCCGGGCGCCGGTACACCAACCAGGACCTGCACCAGCTGCGGCGGGACGCGGGTGCGTACGTGGTGGAGGCCGTGGAGGACGGACGGTCGGTGTACCGGCTGTACCACGAGTCGATGGCGGAGTATCTGCGGCAGGGGCAGGACGCGGGGCGGGTGCATCGTGCGTTTGCGGTGGCGCTGCGACGGGCGGTGCCGTATCAGCTGGACGGGACGCCTGACTGGGCGCGGGCCCATCCCTATGCGGTGCGGCATTTGGCCGCGCATGCGGCGATGGGCGGTGTGCTCGATACGTTACTGGTGGACACCGAGTATCTGGTGCACGCGGATTGCGGCACGTTGGCGCTCCAACTGCTGAAGGCCGAGAGCGAGACCGCGCGGTTGAACGCGGCGGTCTATCTCGTGTCCCTGAACGTCCATCGTGATCTCGATGTGCCGAGCCGCCGCCGAGTCATGGCGGTGAACGCCGCCCGCTTCAATGCGTCGGCCCTTCTCGAGACGCTCAACAGCCGGGCGGGCGACCGGGAGTGGAGACCCGTTGCCGCGACAGGTTCGCAGGTGTCGGGCAACATGCGCCACGTCTTCGCGGGGCACACCAAGGCCGTGCGCGCCGTGGCGTGTACGGAACTGGACGGCCGCGCGGTCGCCGTCTCGGGTTCCTGGGACAGCGCCGTACGGATCTGGGACCTGACCACCGGTCAGTCCCTCGGAGGACCGCTGACAGGCCACACCGGCGGAGTGTCCGCAGTGGCGTGTACGGAACTGGATGGCCGCCCGGTCGCAGTCACGGGCTCCGAGGACGGCACGGTGCGGATCTGGGACCTGGGCACCCGTCAGCCTTTCGGGTGGCGCCTGACCAGCCCCGTGAAGCCGGTGCGCGAGCTGGCGTGTACGGAGCTGGACGGTCGCCCGATTGCCGTCGCAAGGTCCGTGGACGAGGCCATGTGGATCTGTGACCTGACCACCGGTCAGCTTGTGGGCGAGCCCATGAAGGTCCGGAGGCTCCTGGCGTGTGCCGTCGTCGATGACCGTCCGGTCGCCGTCACGCGGTCCAGGGACTTTCAGCTGCACGTGTGGGATCTGGCGACCCGGAGTTTTCAGGGTCGGCTGGAGGGCGGCGGAGCGATGTGGATCAGGGAGCTGGCATGTACGGAGCTGGACGGCCGTCCTGTCGCTGTCGGTTGCACATGGCACGGGGAAATGCACATGTGGGATCTGGAGACACGCCGGCACCTGGCCAAGTGGCGTGGCCACAAGGGCCAGGCGATGTCGCTGGTGTGTGCACAACTGAATGGCCGCCGAGTCGCGCTCACCGGCTCCCTCGACGGCGCGATAGGAATCTGGGATCTGACAACCCGCCGACAGGAGCGGATGCTGAAGGGACACAGCACCGCTGTGAAGTCCGTGGCGTGCGCGTCGTTGTCCGGGCAGTTGGCAGTTGTCAGCGGATCGGCCGACGGCACGGTCCGGGTCTGGGATCCTTCCCTTCGACAGGATGTCGGGCGACCCAGGGCCGGGCACACCAACTCGGTCGCCGGCATGGATCTCGTAGCGTTGAACGGGCGGTCTGCCTTCGTCACCGTTGCCGGGGACAACATGGTGCGGGTGTGGGACCTGGCCACGGGTCTGCCTGTGGGCGAACCGATCAGCAAATCCCGTGCCGCGCTGGCGGTGTCCTGTGTGGCACTCGAGGGGCGTCCGGTGGCCGTCACCAGGCATGTGGACAACACGGTGCGGGTGTCGGACATCGAGACGGGTGGGGCCGTGCGTCCGCCCATCAAGCCCTCCACCCACGTAGTGGACGTGACGTGTGCCGCCCTGGACGATCGCCTGGTCGCCGTCGGTGTCTCCGACTCCGAGGTGTACGTGTGGGACCTGTCAACCGGTGAGGAGCTGTACCCGCCCTTCGAAGGCCACACCCATTGGATGTCGAAGGCGACATGTACCGTCCTGGACGGTCGTCCGGTCGCTGTCATCGGTTCGAGCGACAGGAAGTTGCGGATCTGGGATCTGGCTACCGGCCGGCCTGTGGGCAGTCCCGTACCTGGCTGCATGCCGGGCCCCCTCGCCTGCACGGTGCTGGGTGACCGCCCCGTGGCCGTGGGCAACTCGGGCAACAAGGTGCTACGGATGTGGGACCTGCGAACAGGCCGACCTGTCGGACAGCCGATGACAGGCCATACCGAGCCCATGTCCGCTCTGGTATGCACGGAGCTGGACGGCCGCCCCGTCGCCGTCACCGGCTCCGGGGACCACACGGTACGCATCTGGGACCTCCAGACCAGCAGCGCTGTCGACGTCCTCCACCTACCGGGGCCGTGCCGCGCCCTGGCCCTCCACGAAAGCGGCCTCCTCGCCTGCTCCTTCGGCAGCGACGTCGCCGTCTTCAGGCGAACCGGCGACCCGGGCCCGGGTCAGTAGAGAAAGCGGTGCAGCGGCGCCGACTCCGTCAGGAGCATCGTGACCCGGTGGGCCAGGCGCTGCCAGGCGTCCTCCTGGGCGTAGGTCAGGCGGACGTCCTCGTCGTCGGTGGCCGACTCCACGGCGCCGAGGAGGGCGCGCGTGTCGTCGTCGGGGGCGAGGTCCACCAGGGAGAGCACGCGCGCCAGTGTGCCGACCAGGGCGGCGTCTCCGTTCAGCGCGGCCACCACTCCTGACGGGTCCGGAGCGTCCTGGGGTGCCACCAGCGCGCCGGACAGCTCGCGCAGCAGGGCGTAGAGCAGGTCCGTGTCCGTGCGGGAGAGGTCGACGAGGCGCAGGCCCTCATGCTCCCAGCGTCCGTTCGGGGTCAGGACCCGCGGGCCCCGGGACACCGCTTCCGCCAGCGCGGTCCGTATGCGGCGGAAGGCCGTGAGTCCGTCCGTGAACAGGGAGTGGTGGCCCGGCGCTCCCCGCGTGGACTCCGCCAAGGGCGCGAGCAAGTCGCCCTCCACCCGGTCGCACTGGGCATCGAGGTCCGGGTCCACGACGACGAGACGAAGCGACGTGCGCTGTTCCTGCTGCTCCATACCACCACCCTGCCAGGTGGGTCCGACAACGGTTCACGCAGCGTTTGGTCCGGTACCGCTGCCGGACGAGGCACGCGTGGCCCTGCGCGACCCAGGTGTGCGGCGCGGGTTCGGTTGGCCGGCGGTGCGTGCCAACTGCGGGTAGGTACCATGCCTGGCCATGGACTATCACCGCCAATTCCATCGCGAGGCGATCGAACGGGGTATCCCGGAGGACGAGGTCAGCAGGTTCGCCGAGTTCCTGCGTTTCGCGATCTGGACAAGCGAGCGCCCAGGCGGCGTTCCGGTCGGGCGCAGCGGCGGGTTACCCCGGCTGCCGGTGGGCATGGAGTGGCCGTCCTCCGAGCACGGGCCGCTGCCGTTCGTCGCCTCCTTCGACTGTGCGGCGCTTCCCAGGGTCGACGGCCTCGCCCTGCCGGCGGACGGCTCGCTGCTCCTCTTCCTGCACCACGAGTGGGCCCACGACACCTATTCCGTCGCCGACGAGCAGAAGTTCGCGCGGGTTGTGTACGTACCGGCCGGCGCCGACACCGCGACAGCGGAGGAGCCCGACCACGACGAGGACATGTTCTGCAATATGGAGCTCGACTTCGTCGGCCGGGAGTACGACCTCTTCGCCACGGTCAACGCGGAACTGCCCAGCTGGTTCGAGGACGACGATGAGCCTTCACGGTCCGGCAACCAGGAGCACCTGGCTCTCGACCTGGCGCATGTGAAGGAACTCCGCGCTCTGGTCGGAGAGCTCTGGCCGGAAAGCAACGGTCCCGCCGTCTCTCTCGGCGGGTACTCCATGGGCATCGGCGAGCTTGCCACCGACAACATGTACACCACGCCGGAGACCACGATGGCGGAGGACATTCTTGAGGCACGCCAAAAGGCCGGCGAACTCGTTGTCCCGCCGGACGAGTGGGCTCTGCGCCTGGAGGAAGAGGCTCTCCGGGTGATGCGCGAGTGGGTGCCGCTTGCCCAGTTCGATCCGGAAGACGTCTACCTCGCGCGTTTCCTGATCCGCCACGATGACCTCGCCGCCGGTCGATTCGACAAGGCACTGTCCTTCACCGCATTCACCGAATAGGCGGCGCGTCGTCGGCGCACGTCCCGCGACGCACGCCGATCGCCGCGCCACGACAGGGGTCCCCCCTGCTCGAGCGGAGCCGAGAGCTCGGGGAAGGGGCAGTGCCGGATTTGCGCCGGCTTCCCCCTGCACGGGTGTGATGGCGGCCCAGCCACTGCACCGGCCAGTAGGGAAACGTTTCGGGTCGGCCGTGCGCCCCGGTACGTTCGGGCCATGCGGACGGGGAGACTGCTCGGGTCGGGGCGTACGGCGGATGTGTACGAACTCGCGGGCGACGAGGGGTGGGCGCTGCGGCGGTACCGGGACGGGTTCGGGGACGCGGCGGCCGAGGCGGCCGTGATGGAGCACGTGCGCGGGTACGGCTACCCGGTGCCGGAGGTGCGGGCGGCCGACGGTACCGAGATGGTCGTGGAGCGGCTGGCCGGGCCGACGATGCTGGGGGCGTTCGGGCTCGGGCTGCTCGGACCCGCGGAGGCCGGTGCGGCGCTGGGCAGGTTGCTGCGGGACCTGCACGCCCTGCCGCCGCGCGTCTCCAGTGACCCGGCGGTCCGCGTTCTGCACCTCGACCTCCACCCCGAGAACGTGATCGTCACGCCGGACGGCTTCAGGGTCATCGACTGGGCCAACGCGGAGGAGGGGCCGCCCGGACTCGACTGGGGCATCTCCGCGGTGATCCTCGCGCAGGCGGCCGTCTCCGGTGAGCCCCACGCGGAGCCGGCTCGCGAGGTGCTCGGCGCGCTGCTCGCCCAGCAGGGCGGGGACTCCGCGCTCACGGAGCCCGGCCTGGTGGAGGCGGTCGAACGCCGTACGGCCAACCCGACGATGAGCGAGCGGGAGGTCCGACTCCTGGGCGAGGCCGAGGAGTTGGTCCGGGTGCTGGCTCACTGACGGGGTGTCGGTCCGCCGAAGGGCAGATGGAGGGTCCGGGAGGCCAGGAGCCAGGTGCCGGCGGCCTTGCTGAAGGTGTCCTCGTAGGTGCCGATCTGGACCGGGGGCCCGGCGGGGACCATGCCGCCCTGGTGGCCGTCGACGCGGTACGTCGTGAAGTACGAGGTGGCCTCGGCTGTGGTCGGGGACGTGACGGTGACCAGGATGTTCGCCATCAGGCGGCGTGAGAGGCGGTCGGCGGGGCGGGTGCCGAAGTAGTCGCGCAGTGCCGTACGGCCCTTGATCAGCCGCCCGCCCTCCGGCCACTCCCAGGTGCCGTCCTCGGTGAAGAGGTCGGCGACGGAGGACGGTTCGCCCAGGTCGAGGCGGTGGACGAAGTCGAGGACGAGCCGTTCGCAGGCGCGCTCGGCGAGGAGTTGCTCGATGGGGTCCATGGGGATGTGGGTATCAGCAATGACCCTGTCACCACGACCGGTTTACACCGCCACGTACGTCACCGGTTCGCTCCCCGGCACCGCCTCCGCCCGGCCCAGTTTGACCAGGCGGCGCAGGTGGGCCTCCGCCTCGGCGATCGCGATGTTCCTCGATCCGTAGGGGATGTCGGACCAGGGGCGGTTCCACTCCATGCGTTCGGCCAGCTGCCAGGGGGTGAGCGGCTGCGAGAGGAGGGTCAGCAGGTCGGCCAGACGGGACTCGTGGTGGGTCAGCAGCTCCCGTACACGGGACGAGGCGTCGGTGAACGCGTACTGATGGGCCGGGAGGACCTCCGCGGGGGCCAGGCGGTCGATGCGTTCGAGGGAGTCGAGGTAGTCGCCCAGGGGATCCGTCACGGTCGCGTCGTCCGGGTCCTCGTACAGACCGATGTGCGGTGAGATCTCCGGGAGCAGGTGGTCGCCCGAGAACAGGCGGCCCTGGCCCGGCAGTTGGGCCGGGTGGGTCTCCTCCAGGTGGAGGCAGACATGACCGGGGGTGTGGCCCGGGGTCCAGATCGCGCGGAGGCGGCGGCCGGGGAGGTCGAGGAGTTCGCCGGGGACGATCTCGCGGTCGGGCAGGGCGG
>NZ_VJZE01000151.1 GCF_009377205.1 Streptomyces phyllanthi | reverse complement strand
GGGCTCGGGTTTGAGTTCGGGGCCGGCGTGGCTGGAACCCTGAGCGGGTTCCAGCCCGTCGCGTGTTCGTGTGCGTGCGTTCAGGCCGCGGTGTGCTGCCGGGCCGGGACCCAGCAGCGGATGATGTCGCGGACCGAGACGATGCCGATGGGGCCGCCCTGGTCGAGGACGATGAGGTGTCGGAATCCGCCGTGGGCCATCGCGCGGGCGGCCTCCTCCAGGGTCCAGGACGGCGTGGCGAACACGACGTCGGTGGTGGTGTGGGCGTGGGCCCGCTCGGTTTCCGGGTTCTGGCCGAGACCCAGGGAGTTGAGGATGTCGCGCTCGGTGAGGATGCCGATCCCGCCGGCATCCGGGTCGAGCACCACGGCCGCGCCGATCCGCCGGGCGGACATCAGGGCGGCGGCCTGACGGAGGGTGTGGTCGGGGCCGATGGTGAGGACCACCGTGCTCATGGCGTCGCGGACGAGCATGGAGTGCAGCCACCTCCTAGGGAACCCATGTGCTGGATAGTTCATGGATTCACAAATGCACAAGTGAGGGAACTCTCAGGGTGGCAGGTAAAGGGGAGGTCAACAAGAGGGCGCGCGTCGCCAGTTCGGGGCGCCCAGGACCACTGGGGCGGCCCTGTGCGCCTCAGTACCGCTGGTTCAGATACCCCAGCAACTCGTCGTGGAGCAGCCCGTTCGAGGCCGCCGCGTTGCCGCCGTGCGGGCCGGGACGGCCGTCGAGGCCGGTGAAGGTGCCGCCCGCCTCGGTCACGACGATCGCGTTGGCCGCCATGTCCCACAGGGACAACTCGGGCTCGGCGCAGATGTCCACCGAGCCCTCGGCGACCATCATGTACGGCCAGAAGTCGCCGTACGCGCGCGTGCGCCACACCTCGCGGGTGAGGTCCAGGAAGCCGTCCAGCCGGCCCTGCTCCTCCCAGCCGCTCAGGGAGGAGTACGCGAAGGAGGCGTCGGACAGCGTAGCGACCCGTGAGACATGGAGGCGGGAGGCCGAGGACAGGCTGCGGCCGGTGAACGCGCCGTGGCCCTTCGCCGCCCACCAGCGGCGGCCGAGCGCGGGGGCGGAGACGACGCCGACGACCGGCTGGTAGCCGCCCTCGCCCGCCTCCATGAGGGCGATCAGGGTCGCCCAGACCGGGACGCCGCGGACGTAGTTCTTGGTGCCGTCGATCGGGTCGACGACCCAGCGGCGCGGGCCCGTGCCCTCGATGCCGTACTCCTCGCCGAGGACCGCGTCGCGCGGCCGGGCACGCTGGAGCTGGCCGCGGATCAGCTCCTCGGCGGCCTTGTCGGCCTCGCTCACCGGCGTCATGTCCGGCTTCGTCTCGACCTTGAGGTCGAGGGCCTTGAAGCGGTCCATGGTCGCGGCGTCGGCGGCGTCCGCGAGGACGTGGGCAAGCCGCAGGTCATCGAGATAGTCGGGCATGTGCGAACCGTATCCGGCGGGTCATGGATCCGGCCATACGGCCCAGCGGATCGGCGGAACACCGGAACTCACGGCAAAGCCGCAGGCAGCGGGTCGGAGGGTTCCGGCGTGGGCCGTGCCGGGGCGCGGATCGCCGTCGTGGCCCCACGGGGAGGTGTACGACACTGTTTGGCACGCGTCGTGCCGAGCACCCGTTGAGTGTGCAACCTGCTCCAAGTCACCCCACTCCAGGCCGTCCCGACCGCCATCGCACGCCAGGTTCGATCACATCCCGTCGCCCCCGCGCACGTTGGCCGAAGACACGCCCCCCGGCGCCGCCGCGAACCCTTGACAGTGCGTTGGCACGCGTCAAATCTGAGCTGCACAGCGGCTGTTCGACAGAGGGAGGCGATGATGCCTGCAGCGCGGGAATCCCTACTGGACGCCGCCTACACGGCGCTCGGACGCCGTCCGTGGACCGCCGTGCGCATGGTCGACGTCGCCGCCGTGGCCGGAGTGTCCCGGCAGACGCTCTACAACGAGTTCGGCAGTAAGGAGGGGCTCGCGCGCGCCCTGGTGCGCCGGGAGGCCGACGCCTATCTCGCCGGTGTCGACCGGGCGCTGGCCACGCGGACCGAGGTCCGCGAGCGCCTGGCCGCGGCAGCCGAGTGGACCGCGTCCTCCGCGCGGGACAACGCCCTTGTCCGGGCCATGCTCACCGGCTGCTGGAGCGAACGCCTGCCCGCGCCCACGCTCTCCGCGGTGCCCTCGTCCTCGGCGGTGCCCGCGCAGCGCCGCGCCGACGGCCCGCTGCCCTCGCCCGCCGACTTCGTGGCCCTCGTCCGCGACCGCGCGGTCGCCGTTCTGTCCGCTCCGGGCACCCCCAAGTCCGACACGGCGGAACTGGCCCGTTCCTGCGAACTCGTCGTCCGCCTCGCCCTGTCCTGTGTGGCCGCGCCCCCGGGGGAGGGCGGCGTCACGGACCTGGTGCACACCGTCCTGCAGCGGCAGCCGACGCGGGCGGGCGGACCCCAGGTGCGGTCGATATCCCGCTGAGCGTCGGCGAGTGACGACGACGCGGCTGGGTTCGCCCCTGCTCGAGCGGCTGGGCTCCCCTGCTGGCCCTAGTGGGCCGAACCCGACAGTTGGAGCCCGATGACCCCCGCGATCACCAGGGTGATCGAGACGATCTTCAGCACGGACACGAGGTCGCCGAGGAAGACCATGCCGTAGATCGCGGTGCCGGCCGCGCCGATACCGGTCCACACCGCGTACGCGGGCCCCACGTCGAGCTTCTTCAGGGACAGGGTCAGCAGGCCGAAACTGCCGAGTGCGAAGACGCAGAACGCGATCGTCGGCCAGAGTCTGGTGAAACCGTGCGAGAGCTTCAGGCAGACGGCGAAGCCGGTCTCCAGCAACCCCGCAACGATGACCAGCAGCCACGCCATGTCTCGTCCTCCCGCGTCCCCACGTTCCGTGACCGCTTCGTCTGACTTGCATCGGCTCGGTGTGATCGGTGCGATTATGCACTTACCGGTGTGGTACGGGTGCAAACAACGCGGAGGTCAGTCCCCTTCCCGTCAGTCGCCTTCCCGCCGCTCCCGCGTGGCCAGCAGCCGGCGCAGGGAGTACAGCCGTGCGGGATCCGCGTGCCCCTGGGCCACCCACTCGTCCAGCGCGCAATCCGGTTCGTCATGACTGCACGCACGCGGGCAGCCCTCGGTTCCCGGTTCCAGGTCCGGGAAGGCGTGGATCACCCGGGACGGATCGATATGGGCCAGCCCGAAGGACCGTACGCCCGGGGTGTCGACGACCCAGCCGTCCGCGCCCGTCAGGGGAAGCGCGAGCGCCGAGGTCGTCGTGTGGCGGCCGCGGCCCGTCACCGCGTTGACATGTCCCGTCGTACGGCGGCGGTCCTTCGGCACCAGCGCGTTGACCAGGGTCGTCTTGCCGACTCCCGAGTGACCGACGAACGCCGTGATCTTGCCGTCCAGCTGCTCCCGTACCCGGTCCGCCGCATGGCCGTTCTCCAACTCCTCGCGGCTCGTCACGACGTACGGGATGTCCAAGTCCCCGTACAGCTCGAGGAGTTTGTCGGCCGGGGCGAGATCCGACTTGGTCAGCACGAGCAGCGGGTCGAGGCCGCCGTCGTACGCCGCGACCAGGCAGCGGTCGATGAGGCGCGGGCGCGGCTCGGGGTCGGCGAGGGCGGTGACGACGGCGAGTTGGTCGGCGTTGGCGACGACGACACGCTCGTACGGATCGTCGTCGTCGGCCGTACGCCGCAGCACCGAGGTGCGGTCGGCGATACGGACGATACGGGCGAGGGTGTCCTTCTTGCCGGACAGATCACCGACCAGGGCCACCTGGTCGCCGACCACCGCGGCTTTGCGGCCCAGTTCACGGGCCTTCATCGCCAGGACCACGCGGTCCTCGACAAGACATGTCAGCCTGCCGCGGTCGACGGTGAGGACCATCCCGTCGGCCGCGTCCTCGTGCTTCGGGCGGATGCTCGTACGAGGGCGGTTGCCCTTGCGGTTGGGACGGACCCGGACGTCGTCCTCGTCGGTGTGCTTGCCGTAGCGGCGCATGATCCCGGTCCGCCCGTCAGTTCCCGAGCATCCCGGTCCACAGGTCGGGGAAGTCGGGCAGGGTCTTGGCCGTCGTCGCCACGTTCTCGATCCGCACGTCCTTCACCGCGAGGCCGATGACGGCGCCGGCGGTGGCCATGCGGTGGTCGTCGTACGTGTGGAAGACACCGCCGTGCAGCGGCCGCGGGCGGATGTGGAGGCCGTCCGCGGTCTCGGTGACATCGCCGCCCAGTTCGTTGATCTCCTTGGTGAGCGCGGCCAGCCGGTCCGTCTCGTGCAGACGCAGATGGGCCACGCCCCGCAGGGTCGAGGGCGAGTCGGCCAGGGCGGCGACCGCCGCGATGCCCGGGGTCAGTTCGCCGACCTCGCTCAGATCCACGTCGATGCCGTGGATTGCGCCCGACCCGGTGAACTCCAGCCCGTACTCGGTGAGTTCGCAGGAGCCGCCCATCTCGGTGAAGATCTCGCGCAGTTGGTCACCCGGCTGGGTCGTGCGGGCCGGCCAGTCGGGGATGAGGACCTTGCCGCCGGTCACCAGGGCCGCCGCCAGGAACGGCTGGGCGTTCGAGAGGTCCGGCTCGACGGTCAGGTCACGGCCCAGGAGCGCGCCCGGCGTGACCCGCCAGACGTTGGGCTCGCCGCCCGACTCCGGGGTGTCCACCTGGGCGCCGACGGAGCGCAGCATGTCGACGGTCATACGGATATGCGGCATGGAGGGCAGCGTCGAGCCGATGTGGCGCACCTCGACGCCCTGGTTGAAGCGCGGCCCGGAGAGCAGCAGGGCGCTCACGAACTGGGAGGACGAGGACGCGTCGACCTCGACCGGGCCGCCGTCCAGCGCGCCTGAGCCGTGCACCGTCAGCGGGAGTGCGCCCCGGCCGTCGTCGTCGATACGGGCGCCGAGGGCGCGCAGCGCGTCGATCACACCGTGCAGGGGGCGCTCGTACGACCGCGGGTCGCCGTCGAAGCGGACGGGACCGTCGGCGAGGGCGGCCACGGGCGGCAGGAAGCGCATCACGGTGCCGGCGTTGCCGACATCGACCGTGGCCGGGCCGAGCAGGCCCGCGGGGAGCACGCGCCAGGCCTCGCCGGTGCCGTCGGGACCGCCCGCGACGGAGGAGCTGGAGGACACGGTCTCCTCGATGCCCACGCCCATCGCGCGCAGCGCGGCCGCCATCAGCAGCGTGTCGCGGGAGCGCAGCGGGCGGCGCAGCCAGCCCGGCTCGGAGGCGAGGGCGGCGAGCACCAGGGCGCGGTTGGTGACCGACTTGGACCCGGGCACGTGGACCGTCGCGTCGACGGCTCCGCTCGCGTGCGGGGCGGGCCAGAGGGCGGTGTGTGCGTTGTTCGGGGCCATGGGCCCCACTTTAGTGGTCGGCCGTCGTTCGGGTGCGCGCCGTTGTGGCTGGTCGCGTCGGCGCGGTGGGGCCGCACAGCGGCACGGCGCCGCGCCCCTGTGACGTGGCCCCGGGGCGCGTCACACCTCCAGCAGCCACCTGCCCCCGCCCATCAGCGAGCACAGCGAGACCACGTGGAACATGGCCAGCCACATTCCCGCCGGTACATGGGTCAGGCGGGCCAGCTGGTCCGCGTCCGAGTCGCCCGCCCCTCCCCGGCGCCGCTTGGTCTGGAGTTCGAAGGCCGGCCGTACACCGCCCAGCAGCAGGAACCACACCACCGCGTACGCGAACGCCGCCTGCACCTGGGGCCCGGCCAGCCAGGAGACCACCACGAACGTGCCGCCGGTCAGCACCACCGTGAGCGCCCCGTACGCGTTGCGGATCATCACCAGCATGGCCACGAGGAGGATGGTGGCCAGCCACAGCAGAGCGGTGATGTGCCCGGCGGCGAGCAGCGCGGCACCGCCGAGGCCGAGCAGCGGGGGAGCGGTGTAGCCCGCGGCCGCCGTGAGGATCATGCCGAGCCCGGTGGGCTTGCCCCGGCTGACCGTGAGGCCGCTGGTGTCCGAGTGCAGGCGTATGCCCGTGAGGGTGCGCCCGGTGAGCAGCGCGACCAGTCCGTGGCCGCCCTCGTGGGCGATGGTGATGGCGTTGCGCGAGAGCCGCCAGATGCCCTGGGGGACGACCGCGGCGAGCGCGGCGACCGCGGTGGCGATCACGACCCAGAGGTCGGGGTCGGGCTGGCTGCCGAACACCTCGTCCCAGAGGTCGGCCAGCGAGGTGGTGTCCATGTAGTGCTTGGCTCCCTTTGGTGGCATCGATGGGGCGGCGTGCGGCGCCCTGGTTGAGGGGCGGCGGTCGGGTGACGGGTGGGCCTGGCAGTGTGGCACGTATACGCGGACGGTATCTGAGACGCCGAGGTGGCAGCGATCGTTCCTGACGTAAACGTGCAGGTCACAGCATTAGAGCCCCGGAGTGATCCGGGGCTCGTGCTCTACCCGTGCCGGCTGTGTGCCGACCAGGAGGCACCTGTGATCAAGCGGACGTCCTGGCCGTCGCGCGCAGCGGACCGGGAACACGACACAAGCGCTCTGGGGGCCCTCGGTCCGAGGGCCCCCAGAGCGCCAGATGTGTTCAGGGACTTGTACGCGTGAAAATCAGGACCCCGGGTAACGGGTCCATCCCTGGCCCGGCACGTTCACCTCGTGGCCCCACTTGTTTACATAGCGGAAGCTTCCGCAGTCGGCCTTGCTCTTTCCAGTTCCAGTAATGGCAGGACCGTATTCGGTTCCGGTGCTCGCACCATTTTCATTCGTGCATGTCACATATGCGCGAACCTTACGGCCGCAAGGATTACTGGTCACGTTGAGCGTAAAGGTTTGGCTCCCGGGACTGCCGGAAGTTCCTACCGTACAGCTCGGGTCGGCCTGTGCGGTCGACGCCAGCACAGGGATGCTGCTGACGGCCATTATGGCTGCTGCTGCAGCAATGGCGCCCTTCCTGGTGATCGTCATGATTCTCTCCTGGACGTTGGATGAAGGGCGTTGGGGAATGTGCCCACGAGTCGAAGAAATTAGGAGGGTGGCTCTGCGGATGTCAAGGGGAAATCCGGAGTGAGGCTTCGGCTCTGTTTGCGCCCAGGATCCGTTGTGTCAGTCGAACATGATGATGACAGGGATCTGACATTGATATGACACCGGCCATGTGTAGCTTGATCATCGCTGGCGAAACATGGCCCATCGATCTTCAGGTTGGAGTTCCTGGTGAGTTCGGTAACAGTGAACCGGTCGGAAATGCATGTCACGACTGCTGACGCGCAGAAGATGTGGGAACTGTCCGTCCAAGCCGCCAAATTACCTGGCGCCGAAACGGCTGAGCTGGCCGACCTTCTCCTGGACGTACCGGTGGCCGTACGGGATGGGCTGCTGAACTTTGCAGAGGGCGGTTCACGCGAGGGCTACATACTTCTGCGAGGACTTGTGACGGGCGAGCTTCCCGCCACGCCCGACCGGCATGGGGCCCAAGTGCTCGAGCGGCACGGAACCTCGGGCACGCTGATGCTTGTCGCGGACCTGGTCGGATCGCTCATCGGATACCAGGACGAGAAGAACGGAGCCCTCATCCACGAGGTACACCCGGTCAAGGGTGAGGAAACCCGCATCGAGAACAGTGGCTCCGTCGCGTTCGACTTCCACACCGAGAACGTTCACCACCCTTTGCGCCCTGACTTCTTGGGCCTGCTCTGTCTCCGACAGGATCACGACGGGGTGGCGGCCACTCGTGTGGCGTCCGTTCGTGAGGCCCAGGACCTGCTGACCGGCGAACAGCAAGAGGTCCTGCGGGACGCTCGCTACAACAGCGCGTATCCGACCTCCTTCTCCCGGAACATCGCGGGTCCGCGGCCCACTGCCGGCCCGCACCCGGTGCTCTTCGGCCGCGACCCGGACCTCTTCATGCGGTTCAACTCCCACAACACCACGGCGCCTGACCCGGAAGGCGCCGAGGCCCTGCGCGCTCTGTCGGCGGCGCTGGAGTCAGTGTGCAAGGACGTGGTGCTGGAACCGGGGGATCTGGTCCTGGTCGACAACCACATCGCCGCGCACGGCCGCTCCTCGTTCACCCCGCGCTACGACGGGGAGGACCGTTGGCTCCGTCGCTGCTACTCCCTGCGTGCCGTGCCGCGTTGGGCGGAGCGGATGATGTCGCGCAAGCGAGTCATCCCCGAGCTGGCGAAGATCGCCGGAATCTTCTGACAGTCCAGGAACTCTGACAGTCCAGGAACTTCGACAAGCATCGGATCGACAGCCATGGAACTCGCTTTGGATGCCATAGACGTGGCGGGCCTCATGACTGTGGCCGCGGCTGCGGGGTGGGTGGACGCTGTCGTCGGCGGCGGTGGCCTGCTCCTCATACCTGCTCTTCTGCTGTCATTTCCCCAGCTGTCACCGGCGGTGGCCTTGGGAACCAACAAGCTGACAGCCATCACCGGGACTGCTGTGGCGGCGGTCACCTACGCGCGACGGACGAAACTGCCGCGATCGGTTGCGGTGCCGGCCGCTCTCCTCGCTGTACCGGCAGCCGGCTGTGGAGCCCTTGCCGCATCAGAAGTGCCGGCGGACTGGTTCCGTCCTGTGGTCATGGCGCTCCTGGTGGCTGTCGCGGTCTTCGTCGCCATGCGTCCGAAGTTCGGAGCCCTGCAGGACACGGACATCGTGACGAGGCGCCGTCGCCTCACAGCAATCGCCATCGCAGGCTGTGGGATCGGCTTTTACGACGGCGTCTTCGGTCCCGGAACCGGAACATTCCTGATTCTGGTCTTCACGGGTCTCCTCTCACTTGAGTTCCTGCAGAGCTCCGCCTTGGCGAAGATGGTGAACGTCGGGACGAATCTGGGTGCCCTCATCGTCTTCGCCCTGCAGGGCCAGGTGCTCTGGTTGCTCGGAGCAGCCATGGCGGTGTGCAACGTCGTCGGGGCTGCCGTAGGTGCACGGACTGCCCTCCGGCGCGGTTCTGGATTTGTACGCATCGTCCTGATCGTGGCCGTTACGGGAATGGTGCTGAAACTGGGTTTCGATCAGTTTGGATAGCGTCCGATGTATCTGAGGAACCAGGAATTCGATCCGCAGGGCAGGTCGCTGCCGAACTATGTCGCCCTGGATAAGCAATATGACGCGGATCGGATGCGGTCCGAGCTGGCCGATCTCTCGAGTCGCTCTGGGATTTCGCTCTCTGCAGCGAGCGGCCGACGCGTTGTTCCCCTGCGGAACATCGGTGGAGACGCTTACCGTACGGACTCCGGTGGACCCAGCTTGCTCGGCTTTCAGGACACACCGTGGATAAGTCATCTACCGTACTTCAGGCAGATCCTGGAAGAATTGCCTGCGCCAGTACGTGCAGCGCGACTCTGGGCTGTCGGCCCTGGAACCCGAGACATGACCCTGCAATCCGCAAAAATGGGGCCGCCCTGGGGGCTGTGTCGCGTGCATCTTCCTGTCACGGGGAGCCCAGGGGCCCGAGCGGTATTCTTTGGTGAGCACTGGCACTGGCCTCCGGGAACGCTTTGGTTTGCGGCGGCCTGGCGTGAGTACGCACTTGCCAATTCCGACTCATCCGATCTGGTGCACCTGATCGTCGACCTGTGCCACACGAGTGAGCTCGGGAATCTTTTTCCGTCGGAGTTGCGTAAGAAGTTGGCTGGGCGGCATGCCCTGCGGCTCCGCCCAGCGATACCTCTGCTGGAATCTGATGCGGCAAAGTACCGGTGCAGCTTCGATTTGCCTGAGTCGTTCTCCAATTGGGAGACGCCTGGATACCGAATACTGTCCGAGAAGTCGGGCGTAACAGTTCCTGCGGAGATCGAGTTTCCTTCGGGTGCTCCGGTGTTAAAACTCGCTGGACGTCCTTTCGCGGCCCTGGAGTACCTCGGAGAAGGAGAGTTCAGACTTCAGGGTTGGAGTGACGAACGCACCATCCAAGTACGGGAGCCGGCACCGGCGACTGTCCTTCTCCACCTTCGTGAGGGAACGGCGGCGTACACAGTTGACTGTCCCGCCGTGCAACGTCACTCGACCTGAAGGGTGTGTTACGGGCTGGAGGCCGAAGAGGGCTCGCCTTCCCCGATCAGGACTCAAGCCGGCCGCAGCGCTGTCAGCGCTGCCTGGAATCGCTTTGCATGGGCCCGCGCACCCATACGGTGGCAGATGGAGAGTCCTTCGGCCAGCAGCGCTGATGCCGTATCAGTGTCCTTCTGTTCTTTCTTCACGGACGCAAGTCCGAGAATCACGAACGACTCGAGTAGCGGATCCTGGATTCTCCTGGCGAGGTCTCGAGCCAGGGAAAGGCGTGACTCTGCCTGAGTGAGTTCATTGTGGTGCAGATCCAGCTGACCCAGACCGTAGAATGCGTAGCATTGGCCGCTCAGGTCGCCGTTGCGTAATGTGGCCTCCAGTCCCCAGGTGAATTCTTCAGCGGCTTGCTCCAAGTTTCCGCTGAAGAGGTGGTACTCGCCCAGACTGAGTCGCACTTGCGCCGCGCTCCGGCCCTCGAATCCATCCACGACTGTTCTGGCCTCGAGTAGGAATTTTTCTGCCTGCTCGTACTCTCCGGTCTCCAGGAAGGTCTGCCCCATCCAGCGCAATACCTGACCCTGCGCCTCGATGTCATGGGCCCTCTGCAGTATGGGCAGACAGACATCCCATCTGCTCAGTGCCTGCGCGAATCTTCCTTGTACGCGGTCCGCACAGGCCGCCTTGCGTAACGCCAAGGCGTGTCCGTGATCGTCGCCCACTTGCTCGAACAGCCTCTGGGATTCTTCGAGCAGGGGTATGGCCTGCTCGTAGTTGCGCTTGGTGAGGTAGAGATCTCCAAGACCCAACAGCATGGCAGCTGCCCCTCGCTCATTCCCGCGCACCCGAGCGGCCTCCAGAGCGCCTTCATGCGTACTCTGCCAGTCATCGAAATGAAAGCGGAGGCTGAAGAGACAGCGGCTCGTGGCCGCCAGATCCCATGACAGTTCGTCCTGGCCCTGTTCGGACAACTGCTGGCAGAGTGCCGTGATGGTGCCACGGTCGGTTTCGTACCAGTTGAGGGGGTCGCTGCCGACCCGGTCGAGGATCTCGGATGGCACCGATGGCGGCTGGGCCAGGTTGTGAACGACAGCGAAATCTCCGCCGCACACGGCACGGTGGGCACGGTTTGCCAGTGCCAGCGTGGTCAGTCCGAGGCGCGTCAGGGCAGCTGTTCGCTCCTCACGGGGCTCCAGATCGGTCACCTGCTCAAGTGCATAGAGGCGGACCAAGTCGTGCATCCGGTAGCGATGTTGTCCGGCGTCCTCCGGACTCACCACATCGATCAAGCGCGCGTCGAGCAGTTCCTCCAGCAGATCTTCCGCCTCGGGGAGCGGCAAATCCGTGAGAGGGGAGCAGACCCACTCCGCGAAGTCGGCTGCTGTCACAAGGGCCAATCGACGGAAGAGCTTCCGGGCTGCTGGGCTTATCCCTTGGCGAGACAGCTCAAGGTTCGCCCTCACCTCAAGGCTCTCGTGAGTCAGTTCGTCAAGGCGGCGCCTCTCGTCAGCCAGGCGCAAGGACGCCTTCCGGAGCGACCAGTGTGGCTTGGACGCCAGCTTCGCTCCCAGAATGCGCACTGCGAGCGGAAGACGTCCGCAGTATTCGATCAACTGCAGAGCAATATCAGGCTCAGCGGATATACGCTGATCACCAACCAGTCGGCCAAGCAGGGTGACTGCCTGCGTCTGATGGAAGACGTCCAGTTCCAGCACATGGGTACTGGGTAAGGTCGTGAGTCGTGCGCGGCTGGTGACAATCACTGCGCATGTGCCCGTTCCGGGTATGAGTGGCAGCACCTGGTGGGGATCGCTTGCGTCGTCCAGCACAATGAGTATGCGCCGGTCAGCGAGGAGACTCCGGAACACCTCCGCACGTTCGTCCAGTGCTTCAGGAATCGGCCCCGGGAGCCGCAGTTCACGGAGAAAACGAGCAAGCGCCTCGTCGGGTGACACCGGGTCGTCGCTCATCCCACGCAAGTTCACATAGAGCTGACCATCGGTGAAGACGGAACGCAACTGATGGGATGAATGGACGGCCAGAGCGGTCTTTCCGGTTCCGCCAGGGCCTACGAGTGACACCAGTGGTACGGATCCGGATGCTGGTACGAGGAAACTTTTTATCCTGTTGATCTCATCGACGCGTCCAGTGAATTCGGCGAGGTCACTCGGCAGTTGGCAGGGGGCACTGGAAGCCGGCTTGGCCCCGGTCGGGGGAAAAGTCGACTGCTGACGAGGCGCGGAGAATTCGGAGCCGCGCAGAATTTGCTGATGAACCTTCTGTAATTCCTCTCCGGGGCTCACGCCGAGTTCGTCGCGTAACAGTGCGACAGTGTCGCGATAGATCTGTAGAGCGTCTGCCTGGCGTCCGGATCGAGCTAATGCCTGCATAAGGGTGACACGGGGATGCTCCAACAGCGGGTGCTGCTGGGCAAAGACCGTCAGTTCGGCGATCAGTTCTTCGTGCTGACCAAGGGCGAGCTGAATGCTGGAGCAGAGGTTGCGCAGAGAGACGTACTCCTCTTCCCATCGGTGCACTTCAGGAGCCCATATGCGGCGGGAAATTCCGGAAAGGACAGGGCCGCGCCAGAGCGATAGAGCTTCCTTGACGAGGGGAAGAGCCGACAGTGGATCGTCTGCGTCTATATGCGTCTGTGCCAGGGATCGAAGCCGGCGGACCGTCGATGTATCGAGTCGTACTCCTTCCGCGACGAATCTGTAACCGGGTGATTGAGTGATCAGGAGCTCCTTGTTGACTCCGAACTTCCTGAAGCTTCGCCTGAGCATGGATACGCATGCGGCTACCTGATTCGATGGATCGGAAGGTACGGCGTCTTCCCAGATGCTCTCGACCAGATGCTGCACCGGCACGATTTCGTCGGCTCGTAAGAGCAGTAATCCCAGTGTTGCTTGCAGGCGTGGTGCTCGGAGTTCCATGCGGCGGCTGCCGACTTGAATATCCAGCGGGCCGAGAATTCGAATCTCAAGGCCGCTGTTTTCCGGGAGCGAGGTATCCAGCATGAATCTACCTTTTGGTGCCTTTTTATGGAGGTTCTTTGGTGTCGAGTAATGCTTGTTCGTTGTTGGATACATATATCAAAAGCCAAGGAGATTGGTCAGGCTGGTGGCGCGGGCGGCGCGGATGCGGTCCTCGGCGCGGGCACGTCGGCGGTCGCTCACGCCCCGCGCCACTGGTGCGCCACGACGGCGCTCGGCAACGGTCTGTCACTCTTGGACGTGTCCCGGTGCTGACCGAGGTGGCATGATCTGGCGTTTCCGCAGGTAGGAGGGGTGGTTTCAGATGTGCGGACGGTATTCGGCGAGTCGTGGGGCAGAGGATCTCGCAGGAGTCTTCGAGATCGAGAAGTGGGAGCCCGAGGAGACGTTGGCGCCCGACTACAACGTGGCTCCGACGAAGGAGGTCTACGCGGTCCTCGACCGCCCGCTCAAGGACGCCGACGACAAAGAGCCGGTTCGCCAGCTCCGCAGGCTGAAGTGGGGCCTCGTTCCCTCCTGGGCCAAGTCGCCCGAGGGCGGCGCCCGGATGATCAACGCCCGCGCCGAGACCGTCCACGAGAAGCCGTCGTACCGCCGCGCCTTCGCCGCCCGGCGCTGCATCCTGCCCGCCGACGGCTACTACGAGTGGGTCACCGGCCAGCAGGAGCGCGACCTGGAGGTCGAGGGCAAGAAGAAGCGGCCCCGTAAGCAGCCGTACTTCGTGCTCCCCGCCGACGGCTCGGTGTTCGCGATGGCCGGGCTGTACGAGTTCTGGCGGGACAGGACGCTTCCGGACGACCACCCGCAGGCCTGGTGGGTCACCTGTTCGGTCCTCACGACCGAGGCCGAGACCACGCCGCTCGCCGTCGCGCCGGCCGAGGGCCCGAGCGCCCTGGCCGACATCCACCCCCGGATGCCGCTGATGCTCACCCCGGACCGCTGGGACGCCTGGCTCGACCCCGCCCTCACGGACCCCGGCGATCTCCGGGAACTGCTCGCGCCGCCGCCCGCCGGGCTGATGCGCGCGTACCCCGTGTCCACGGCCGTCAGCAACGTCCGCAACAACGGCCCGGAGCTGCTGAAGGAGCTGGAGGGGCCCGAGGAGGGCACACTCTTCTGATGTGACGGAGATCATCAGGACGAGCGGGACAAGCGAGACGATCGAGACGGACGCGGGGACGGCCCGTGTCACCTGGCACCGGGCGGAGAAGGCGCGGCTGCTCCTCGCCGTCGGCCATGGCGCGGGCGGAGGCATCGAGGCACGCGACCTCCAGGCCCTCGCCGGGGTCCTGCCCGCGCACGGTGTGACGGTCGCCCTCGTCGAGCAGCCCTGGCGGGTGGCGGGGAAGAAGATCGCACCGGCGCCCAAGACGCTGGACGCGGGCTGGCGCGGCCTGTGGCCCGCGCTGGCCGGGGCGGGCCTGCCGGTGATCGCGGGCGGGCGGAGCGCGGGCGCCCGCGTGGCCTGCCGTACGGCGCGGGAACTGGGCGCCGTGGCCGTCCTCGCCCTGAGCTTCCCGCTGCACCCACCGGGCAGGCCCGAGAAGTCCCGCGCCGAGGAGCTGCTCGGCGCCGGGGTGCCCACCCTGGTGGTGCAGGGCGGGAACGACCCGTTCGGGAAGCCGGAGGAGTTCCCCGACGGGGCCTACGAGCTGGTGGAGGTGGAGCACGGCGATCACGGTCTCGCCGTACCGAAGCGGGCGCCCCTGGGCCAGGACGAGGCCGTGAGGATCGTCACCGACGGGGTGACGAAGTGGATCGCGTCACTCGGGTGAACGAAGCGTGGGCCCCGTCACTCGTGGTGAAGGGCGGGAATGCCGGAGCCGGGTCCACTGTTGTGCGGATCAGACAGCGCGGAGCGCGCTGGCCGCTTCGTACGAGAGGAAGTCCGCCGCATGGGTTCGACCATCTGCCCGAGCCGCAGCAGCGCCACCGATCTGGACTGGACGGTGCTGCACGCGGCCAAGACCGCCCCTCTCCGGCGGACGGGCGGACACGAGATTCCTGCAGCCCCCACCGAGGGTCGTCTATTCTCCGATTCGAGTGGGACCGGTTTCGGTTCCGCCACATCGTTGGAGGAGGTGGGTCCGGTCACTGGGACCGACGCGGGGACCGATCACGGTCAGGCGGAGCAGCCCGAGGGCCATGGCACGGGTAGGGAGTCGGCCTCGGAGCGCAACGCGCGCTTCGAGCGGGACGCGCTCGAGTTTCTCGACCAGATGTACTCGGCCGCGCTGCGTATGACGCGCAATCCGGCCGATGCCGAGGACCTGGTGCAGGAGACGTACGCGAAGGCGTACGCGTCCTTCCACCAGTTCCGCGAGGGCACCAACCTCAAGGCGTGGCTGTACCGGATCCTCACCAACACCTTCATCAACTCGTACCGCAAGAAGCAGCGCGAGCCGCAGCGCAGCGCGGCCGAGGAGATCGAGGACTGGCAGCTCGCGCGCGCCGAGTCGCACATGTCGACCGGTCTGCGCTCCGCCGAGTCGCAGGCGCTCGACCACCTGCCCGACTCGGACGTCAAGGAAGCGCTGCAGGCGATTCCGGAGGAGTTCCGCATCGCCGTCTACCTCGCGGACGTAGAGGGCTTTGCGTACAAGGAGATCGCGGACATCATGGGGACACCCATCGGTACGGTGATGTCCCGGCTGCACCGAGGCCGCCGTCAACTGCGCGGCATGCTGGAGGACTACGCCCGTGATCGTGGGCTGGTCCCGGCCGGCGCCGGAGAGTCCAACGAAGCGAAAGGCTCGGGCTCATGAGCTGCGGAGAGCCGCACGAGACGGATTGCAGCGAAATCCTCGATCATCTCTACGAGTTCCTGGACCGTGAGATGCCGGACGCTGACTGCACCAAGTTCGAGGTCCACTTCGAGGAGTGCTCGCCGTGCCTGGAGAAGTACGGGCTGGAGCAGGCCGTGAAGAAGCTGGTCAAGCGGTGCTGCGGGCATGACGACGTACCGAGCGATCTGCGGTCCAAGGTCATGGGGCGGATCGAGATGATCCGCTCGGGGCAGGCCGTGCCCGAGCATGACGTGACGGCGACGCCGCAGGAGTCCTGACCCGCCTGACAGGAGTTCTGACGTTCTGACGTGCCTGAGCTGGAGTCCTGACGTACTGATCCTCGTGTGATCCGTGGATCACGACGGTGCGTGTCCGGGGCCGGGCCGCGGGGTGACCCGGGGTCCGGCCCCGGCTTTTTCGGCCGTTTCGGCCGTTCAGACCTCCAGGCCGTTCTCGATCCGCTTCAGACCGTGCCGGGCCAGCGCGAGGTTGCTGCGGCTCCGGTCGAGGGCCAGGTAGAGGAAGAGCGTTCCCTTGCTGCTGGTGAGCGGCCGGATCAGGTGGTACTGCTTGCCCAGCGTGATCAGGACGTCCTCGATCACGTCGTCCATGTCCAGTGAGGCCAGGGTGCGCATCTTGGCGCGTACGACCTCGGTGTTGCCCGCCGCCGCGAGCTCCAGGTCGAGGCCCTGGCCGCCACCGAGCGTGCCGAGTGACATGCCGCTTTCGTAGTCGACGAGGGCGACGCCGAGCGCGCCTTCCACCGACATGGCTTCCTTGAGCGCGGTCTCGATGTTCATGCTCTTGCCTCAATTCCTCGGTGCTGCTGACCGGTCGATGCCCGGCCATCTACGATCGAACGCAAGCGACCAGTGGGTCACGAACGATCAACTTTGTGGCGAGTTATGGAAGTTGACGCTCAAAGTACTGTGCGGCACAGGGAGGTGGAGGGGGAATGGGGGAAAAGACGACGGCGCTCCAGGCCTCCCTGGACCGGCTCCTCGAATCCCCCGGGGTCACCGGCGTCGCTCTCGTCGACGCGGTCACCGGCCTGACCTATGGCGCCGCGGGAGACATCGCCGAGGCGGGGGACGGGACGGACGTCTCCGAACTGGCCGCCCTCATCGCCGAACGGCTGGGCGCGGCAGGGGCCGAGGGAGAGTTGGAAAGCGTGGTCACCACCAGCAGGAAGCGTCAGCAGGTGCTGTTCTCCGTGGTGAGACCGGCGGGTGATCCGCTGGTCCTGGCGGCCGGTCTCGACCGGGACCGGGCCAACGCGGCGCTGGCCCTGCGCGGTCTGGGGGACCGGGCCGGAGAGGTGCTGGCGTGACGGCCCCCGCGGCACGCAACGTGCCCGCGCTTCTCATGGGTCTCCGCGAAGAGGGCTTCAGCGGAACGGTGCGCCTGTCCGGCTCACCGGGAGGCGCGATCCACGTGCGGAACGGGCTGGTGGGCGCGATCGACACACCGGGAGCGCCGACGGTGACGTCGACACTGCTGACCTCGGGCCGGATCGGTGACGAGGCCTGGCTGGCCGCCTGCGCCGTGGAGTCCGACGCGGACCGGCTGGGCGGACAGCTGGTGTCCGCCGGACTGATCGGCGCCGCCGAACTCGAGGTCGTCTGTACGGCGGCCGTCTTCGACGCGGCGTTCGCCCTGGGCCTGAGAGCCCCCGGTGGCTGGGAGCTGAGCGACCGGGAGCCCGCGCTCGTCGCCCGGCCCGGGGTGGAGCCACGGCAGCTGACCGAGGAGACCTCCCGGCGGATGACACTGCTGTCCCGGCTGTGGGGACCGCCGGGGGGACTGGCCAGGGTCCGGCCCGTGGCGGCCGCGGGGGCGGGGACACGTCGGCCGGAGGGCGCGCTCGCGCGCCGGCACCAGGACGTCCTCGACCACGTCAACGGGCGCCGTACACCACGCGATATCGCGTTCGCACTGGGGCGCGGACTGTACGCGGTGATGCTGGACCTGGTCCGTATGGAAGCCCTCGGCCTCGTCCAGCTGGACAGCAGTACGACTTCCGACGGCCGGCCGAGCACCGCCCCGCGCGCACCGCGGCGCGAGACCTCCACCGAGACCTCCACCGAGACCTCCACCGAGACCTCCACCGAGACACCCGCACCGAAGGCCGCGCCCCTGCCGAAGCGCAGACCCGGCGGCGCGATCCCCCCACAGGACGCCGGACAGAAGGGCGGGTAGTGAGTCCCAAGAGAAAACGGGCGGCGACGTCCCGTCGGCGGACCACGGGCGCCCGCCCCGGGCGGGCTCCGACCTCCAGACGGAAAGAAGCCACCCAGCAGGACAACGAACAAGACACGACCGCGAAGGAAAACGAACAGACCGCGTCCCCGAAGGGCGACGAACAGACCGCGACCGCGCAGGAGAACCAAGAAGTCGCGGCCAAGAACGAACAGAACGATCAGAAGGAACAACCAGAGG
>NZ_VJZE01000150.1 GCF_009377205.1 Streptomyces phyllanthi | reverse complement strand
GAGATAGGCCTCCCACCCCCGGACGACGGCGTTCCGCCTCCCAGAACCCCGGAAGCCGCCGAGCGGGCAGGGACAGCCGGGGCCGCCGGGATCCCGGGGATAGCCGGGCTCTCGCTCGGGTCCCAGATCGTCGCCGCCCTCGCGCTCGCGGTCGTCGCGGTGGTCGCCTGTGCGCACCTCGGAATGGTGTTCCTGCACGTGGCGCCCTCGAACACGGTCACCAAGCAGCACGGGCGGGCGATCGACGACTGGGTGTACCCGGAGTTCGAGCAGAACTGGAAGCTCTTCGCGCCCAACCCGCTGCAGCAGAACATAGCCGTGCAGGTGCGCGCCGAGGTCCGTACCGCGGACGGGAGCAACCGCACGACCGGCTGGTACGACCTGTCCGCGCTGGACGGTGCCGCGATCGACGGAAGCCTGCTGCCGAGCCACACCCGGCAGAACGAACTGCGCCGGGCCTGGGACTTCTACGTCGCCTCGCACGACAGCGAGAACCGCCCCACGGGCCAGCGCGGCGACCTCGCCGAACGCTATATGCGCCGCATCGTCGTGATGCGCCTCGAAGAGGAGGGCGCGGCCGGGCCCGCCGGGCTCGTCGAACGCGTGCAGGTCCGGTCCCGCACCACCAACGTGCCACCGCCGGGGTGGAGCGAGGAGCAGGTGTCCGACAAGCCGGTCGTCCGCGAACTGTCGTGGTGGACGGTGACCGAGCGGGACCGGACGGAGGCGGGTACGTGATGGGGCGGCTGGCCGCCGCGATCGGGTGCCGTATCAGCCGGGTCACGGACTCCGCTCTGGGCCCGTACCAGACCGCGGTCGTCCGTATCGGCTTCGCCGCGACCTGGCTGCTGTTCCTGGTGCGCGAGTTCCCGCACCGGCACGAGTTGTACGGGCCCGACGGGCCGTGGAGCTGGGACCTCGCCCAGCAGCTCATAGCCGGCAACGACGCGTTCACGATCCTGTTGTGGTCCGACAGCCGGTCCTGGTTCGAGGCCGTCTACGCCCTGGGCATGCTGTCGAGTCTCCTGCTGCTGCTGGGCTGGCGCACCCGCACCATGAGCGTGCTCTTCATGGTCGGGGTCCTGTCGCTGCAGAACCGCAGTGTCTTCATGGGGGACGGCGGCGACAACGTCATCCACCTGATGGCCATCTACCTCGTCTTCACGCGCTGCGGTCTGGTGTGGTCCCTGGACGCGCGCCGGGTGAAGCGCGCGTGTGAGGCCCGCGCGCGGGGGGAGCTCCCCCACGCTCTCGGCTCCGCTCGAGCAGGAGGGGCCCCCACCCGCCCGGACCGGGTGGGGCCCGCCCTGTGGGGCGCGCTCGGTTTCGCGCTGCTCCTGGTGACGCTCGCGGGGTGGCTCGGCGCCGGCTGGCTGGTGCTCTTCTGGGGGCTGTGGGCGGCCCAGGCCCTGTGGTGGGCGGCCGGACGGTACACGGGCGGCGCGGAGCCCCGCGTCCTGCTCGATCTCGTGGCCAACCTCGCGCACAACGCGGCCCTGTTCGTGATCATGGCCGAGGCGTGTCTGATCTACGCGACCGCCGGCTGGTACAAGATCCAGGGCACGCGCTGGCAGGACGGCACCGCGGTGTACTACCCGCTGCACCTGGACTACTTCTCCCCGTGGCCCGCCCTGTCCGACCTGCTGTCCGCGAACGGCACGCTGGTGATGCTCGTGACGTACGGGACGGTCGTCGTGCAGGTCGCCTTCCCGTTCACGCTCTTCAACCGGCGCGTCAAGAACGTCCTGCTGGCGCTGATGATCACCGAGCACGCCGTGATCGCCGTGGTCCTGGGCCTGCCGTTCTTCTCTCTCGCGATGATCGCCGCGGACGCGGTGTTCCTGCCGACGTCCTTCCTGAAACGCCTGGGCGGATGGGCGGCACGCGCGCGCGGGAGGCTGTTTCCGGGCCGCGACCGCACGCCGCCGGGCCCGCCCGGGCAGCGGGCCAAGGGCCCGGGGGCGCCCGAGCAGGCGCACGTAGGCTTCACGGCATGACCGACCCCGTACGTCTCTGGCGGCAGCTCGCCGACGCCTCCGTCCTGCTCGACGGCTTCCACGCCCTCAAGCACGCGACGCGCTTCCGGGCCGAGGTCCCGGTGGCCGTCACGACCGACCGGGAGGCGGCGCTCGCGCTCGCCGGGGAACTGGCTCCGGACGTACGGGACACGCTCGACGCGCTTCTCACGGAGATCCCCGAGGCGGCGTACGCCACCCTCGTGGCGCGCCCGCACCCCACCTCGGTGGCCGCCCTGGCGGTACGGCCCTCACGGGAGACCAACCTACGGGCGCTGGCCCGCACCCCGCGCACGGCTCCGGTCGTCGTGCTCGACAACCCGCGCAACCTGGGAAACGCCGGAGCCGTGATCCGCCTCGCGGCCGGTTTCGGGGCGACCGGGGTGGTCACCACGGGCACGCTCGACCCCTGGCACCCCACGGTCGTACGCGGTGGGGCGGGCCTGCACTTCGCCACCGCCGTGGAACGGCTGGACGTGGACGAGCTGCCGCCGGGTCCCGTGTTCGCGCTGGACCCGGAGGGCGACGACATCCGGGGGCTGAAGCTGCCGGACGACGCGGTGCTCGCCTTCGGCTCGGAGCGCAGCGGTCTGTCCGCCGCGCTCCGGGCCCGCGCCGACCACCTGGTGTCCCTGCCGATGCGCCCCCAGGTCTCCAGCTACAACCTCGCGACCAGTGTGGCCATGACGCTGTTCCACTGGAGCGCCACCGGGGGTGCGCCGACGGGCTCCTAGAGACTTCGGCACACCAGAGCTCCAGGCTTCTACGCCTCCCGGCGCACCTCCACCACCCGGAAGCGGTTGGCCACGAACGCGCCGTCGCACAGCGCCGAGTTGGCCGCCGGGTTGCCGCCCGAACCGTGGAAGTCCGAGAAGGCCGCCGTCTGGTTGACGTACACCCCGCCGGTCAGGTTGAGGGACAGCTGGGCGCACTCCTCCAGGCAGGCCTCCTCGATGGCCTCGGCCACCTCGTCCGAGGTGGTGTAGGCGCCGACCGTCATCGCGCCCTTCTCGCGGACGGTCCGCCGGAGCAGGGCTACCGCGTCCGCCGCCGAGTCGACCGCGACGGCGAAGGAGACGGGGCCGAAGCACTCGCTCATGTAGGCCGCCTCGGCGTCGGGCTTGGCGCCGTCGAGCTTCACGATGACCGGGGTGCGGACCGTCGCCCCCGGGAACTCCGGGTTGGTGATCTCCCGTGAGACGAGGGCGACTTCGCCGAGCCCCGCCGCCGCGTCCAGACGGGCCTTCACATCCGGGTTCACGATGGCTCCGAGCAGGGCGTTCGCGCGCGCGTCGTCGCCCAGGAGGCCTCCGACCGACTTGGCGAGGTCGGCGACCACCTCGTCGTACGACCGGGGGCCGTCCTCCGTGCTGATGCCGTCGCGGGGGATCAGCAGGTTCTGCGGGGTCGTGCACATCTGGCCGCTGTACAGGGACAGTGAGAAGGCCAGGTTGGAGAGCATCCCCTTGTAGTCGTCGGTGGACTCCACGATCACCGTGTTGACGCCGGCCTTCTCCGTGTGGACCTGCGCCTGGCGGGCGTTGGTCTCCAGCCAGTCGCCGAACGCGGCGGAGCCCGTGTAGTCGATGATCCGGATCTCCGGGCGGACGGCCAGGGACTTGGCGATGCCCTCGCCGGGGCGCTCGGCGGCGAGCGCCACGAGGTTCGGGTCGAAGCCGGCCTCGGTGAGCACGTCGCGCGCGACCCGCACGGTGAGGGCGAGCGGCAGCACCGCGCGCGGGTGGGGCTTCACCAGCACCGCGTTGCCGGTGGCCAGGGAGGCGAACAGGCCCGGGTAGCCGTTCCACGTCGGGAACGTGTTGCAGCCGATGAGGAGCGCGATCCCGCGCGGGACCGGTGTGAACCGCTTGTTCAGCGCCAGTGGGTCGCGCTTGCCCTGGGGCTTGGTCCACTCGGCGGTGTCGGGGGTGCGGACCTGCTCCACGTACGCGTACGCCACCGCCTCCAGGCCGCGGTCCTGAGCGTGGGGGCCGCCCGCCTGGAACGCCATCATGAAGGCCTGGCCGGAGGTGTGCATGACGGCGTGCGCGAACTCGTGCGTGCGGTCGCTGATCCGCTTGAGGATCTCCAGGCAGACCACGGCACGCGTCTCCGCGCCCGCGTCGCGCCACGCCCGCTGCCCGGCCTTCATGGCGGGCAACAGCACGTCGGCGTCCGCGTGCGGGTAGGTGACGCCCAGCTCGACGCCGTACGGAGAGAGCTCGCCGCCCACCCAGTCGTCCGTGCCGGGCTGGCCGAGGTCGAGGCGGGTGCCCAGGAGGGCGTCGAAGGCGGACTTGCCGGCCGCCGCGTCCAGGCTGCCGTTCTCGCCGTAGGCCTTGGGGTGTTCGGGGTGCGGGGACCAGTACGCGCGTGTGCGGATCGCCTCCAGCGCCTGGTCGAGGGTGGGCCGGTGCCTGGCGATGAGCTCGTGCGCGGTCAGTTCGGCGGCCATGCGGGACCAACTCCTCGTCTTGAGAACTCTTCGTTGAGCTCTGACCTGGGCAGAAACAGGCGGTCACGGTTAGAGTAACCGAACGATCGGTCGGGACAAGGGGGTCCGCCGCATCTGTGGACAACCCCGTGCGGGAGGATCGCGTACATGACAGCACTCGACCTCAGCAGCCCCGTGGCCGTCGTCGGCACCGGCACGATGGGCCAGGGCATCGCCCAGGTCGCGCTGGTCGCGGGCCACCCCGTGCGGCTGTACGACGCCGTTCCCGGCCGCGCCCGGGACGCGGCCGCCGCGATCGGTGCCCGCCTCGACCGGCTCGTGGAGAAGGACCGGCTCACCGGCGCCGACCGGGACGCCGCGCGCGCGAGGCTGCATCCCGCCGGGAGTCTCGCCGAGCTCGCGGACTGCGGGATCGTCATCGAGGCGGTGGCCGAACGGCTGGAGGTGAAACAGGAGCTGTTCCGCGAGCTGGAGGACATCGTCGACGAGGACTGCCTGCTCGCCACCAACACCTCCTCCCTGTCCGTCACGGCCATCGGCGGAGCCCTGCGCCACGCGGGCCGGTTCGTGGGCCTGCACTTCTTCAACCCGGCACCGCTGATGCCGCTCGTGGAGGTCGTCTCCGGGTTCGCCACCGACGTCACGTCGGCCACGCGCGCGTACGAGACCGCCCGCTTCTGGGGCAAGACACCGGTGGCCTGCGCCGACACCCCCGGCTTCATCGTCAACCGCATCGCGCGGCCCTTCTACGCCGAGGCCTTCGCGGTGTACGAGGCCCAGGGCGCCGACCCCGCCACCATCGACGCGGTCCTGCGCGAGTCCGGCGGCTTCCGGATGGGCGCCTTCGAGCTGACCGACCTCATCGGGCAGGACGTCAACGAGTCCGTCACGCACTCCGTGTGGCAGGCGTTCTTCCAGGACGTGCGCTTCACGCCCTCGCTCGCCCAGCGGCGGCTCGTCGAGTCGGGCCGGCACGGGCGCAAGAGCGGCCACGGCTGGTACGACCACACGGACGGCGCCGAGCGCCCCGAGCCGCACACCGCGGAGAAGGCCCCGGCGCCCGCGTACGTCGTCGCCGAGGGCGATATGGGCCCTGCGTCCGAGGTGCTCGCGCTGATCCGTGAGGCGGGCATCCCCGTCCGCGCGGAGGACGACGAGGACGAGGAGGGCGAGTACGACGGCATCCGGCTCGTCCTGCCGAGCGGCGGCCAGCTCGTTCTCGCCGACGGCCAGACCTCCGTGGAGTTCCTGGACGTCGTCTACTTCGACCTGGCGCTCGACTACCGCAGGGCCACCCGGATCGCCCTGTCCGCCTGCCAGGACACCTCGCCGCAGACGCTCTCCGAGGCCACCGGGCTCTTCCAGGCGCTCGGCAAGGACGTCAGCGTCATCGGGGACGTGCCTGGCATGATCGTCGCCCGTACGGTGGCGCGTATCGTCGACCTCGCGTACGACGCCGTGGCCAAGGGCGTGGCGACCGAGGAGGACATCGACACAGCGATGCGCCTGGGCGTCAACTACCCGCTCGGGCCGTTCGAATGGAGCCGCAGGCTCGGCAGGACATGGGCGTACGACCTGCTGGAGGAACTACACCTGCGCGAGCCCTCCGGCCGCTGCGCGCCCTCCCTCGCGCTGTACCGCCACGGACAGGCCGCAGACACGCGGAAGGGCATCAAATGACCACCGCCAAGCGCGACACGTACACCCCGGAGACGCTTCTGTCCGTCGCCGTCCGGGTCTTCAACGACCGTGGCTACGACGGCACGTCCATGGAGCACCTCTCCAAGGCCGCCGGTATCTCCAAGTCGTCGATATACCACCATGTCGCGGGCAAGGAGGAGCTGCTGCGCCGTGCCGTCAGCCGGGCGCTCGACGGCCTCTTCGGGATCCTCGACGAGGAGCACGCGCGCGCGGGGCGGGCCGTCGAGCGGCTGGAGTACGTCGTCCGGCGCATGGTCGAGGTGCTCACCTCCGAACTGCCGTACGTGACGCTGCTGCTGCGTGTGCGCGGCAACACCGGTACGGAGCGGTGGGCCCTGGAGCGGCGCCGCGAGTTCGACCACCGGGTTGCCGAGCTGCTCAAGGACGCGGCCGCCGACGGGGACGTACGCGGTGACGTGGAGGTCCGGCTGGCCACCCGGCTCGTCTTCGGGATGATCAACTCGCTGGTGGAGTGGTACCGGCCGGACGGGCGGGGCATGGGCGAGCGGGAAGTGGCCGACGCGGTGGTGCGCCTGGTGTTCGGGGGCTTGCGCACGCAGGAGTGAGGACAGGGGACCTGTGGTGCGCCAGGGGGATGGGGCGATCAGCCCTCCGGTTCCAGGTCCTCCTCCTCGAACACCAGGAGTGTCCGGGTGCTCAGCACCTCGGGGATGGCCTGGAGCCGGGTGAGCACCAGCTCGCGCAGCGCGCGGTTGTCCGGGGTGTGCACCAGCAGCAGGACGTCGAAGTCGCCTCCCACCAGGGCGATGTGGGAGGCGCCGGGCAGCTGGCGCAGCTGTTCCCGGACCGTGCGCCAGGAGTTCTGCACGATCTTGAGGGTGATGTAGGCCGAGGTGCCCTGCCCGGCGCGCTCGTGGTCCACGCGCGCCCCGAAACCCCGGATCACACCGTCCTCGATGAGGCGGTTGATACGGGCGTAGGCGTTGGCGCGGGAGACATGGACGCGCTCGGCGACGGAGCGTATCGAGGCCCGTCCGTCCGCCTGGAGCATCTGCAGGATGTCCCGGTCTATGGCGTCCAGAGGGCGTGGGGGAGGCACCGCGGGGCCGTGCTCCGACTGCTCGGCCATTTGTTCAGGTGCCATGTCCCCCTGCCTCCCTACCATGGACGTACTGCGTCCATCACAGGCTGTGCAGAACCGTTTGTCCACAGCCTGCCGGTGCCCGTAGCCAAAATGCGCCGACGACCGAACAATCGGTAGGTGAGGCGCGTCACAACCCCGGCGCGCCCGGAAGTCGCTCCCACGAGGAGGTGCCGTATGACGGTCATGGAGCAGCGGGGCGCGTACTACCGGCCGACACCGCCGCCCGCCTGGCAGCCCCGAACCGACCCCGCGCCGCTGCTGCCCGACGCGCGGCCGTACCGTGTCCTGGGCACCGATGCGGCCGCCGAGGTCGACCCTGCGCTGCTGCGCCGGCTGTACGCGGAGCTGGTCCGCGGCCGCCGGTACAACGCGCAGGCCACGGCACTCACCAAGCAGGGCCGCCTCGCCGTCTACCCCTCCACCACCGGCCAGGAGGCCTGCGAGGTGGCCGCCGCCCTCGTGCTGGAGGAGCGCGACTGGCTCTTCCCCAGCTACCGGGACACCCTGGCAGCCGTCGCCCGCGGCCTCGACCCGGTCCAGGCCCTCACGCTCCTGCGCGGTGACTGGCACACCGGGTACGACCCGCACGAGCACCGTGTCGCGCCTCTGTGCACCCCCCTCGCCACCCAGCTGCCGCACGCCGTGGGCCTCGCGCACGCCGCCCGGCTCAAGGGCGACGACGTGGTCGCGCTCGCCCTGGTCGGCGACGGCGGCACCAGCGAGGGCGACTTCCACGAGGCAATGAACTTCGCCGCCGTATGGCAGGCCCCGGTCGTCTTCCTCGTCCAGAACAACGGCTTCGCGATCTCCGTCCCGCTCGCGAAGCAGACCGCCGCCCCGTCGCTGGCCCACAAGGCCGTCGGCTACGGGATGCCGGGCCGTCTGGTGGACGGCAACGACGCGGCGGCCGTGCACGAGGTGCTCGGCGACGCCGTGGCCCACGCGCGCGCGGGAAACGGTCCCACGCTGGTCGAGGCGGTGACGTACCGCATCGACGCCCACACGAACGCTGATGACGCGACCCGCTACCGCGGCGACTCCGAGGTCGACACCTGGCGCGCGCACGACCCGATCGCGCTCCTGGAGCACGAGCTGACCGAGCGCGGGCTCATCGACGCGGACGGCATACAGGCCGCGCGGGACGCCGCCGAGGCCATGGCGGCCGACCTGCGCGAACGCATGAACCAGGACCCGCAGCTCGACCCCATGGACCTGTTCGCCCATGTGTACGCCGAGCCCACACCCCAGCTGCGGGAGCAGCGGGCCCTGCTGAGGGCCGAACTGGAGGCCGAGGCCGAGGCACACGCGGAAGGGACGGGCCGATGACCACCGTCGCGCTCAAGCCCGCCACCATGGCGCAGGCCCTTACGCGCGCGTTGCGCGACGCCATGGCCGACGACCCGGCCGTCCACGTCATGGGCGAGGACGTCGGAACGCTCGGTGGTGTCTTCCGGGTCACCGACGGGCTCGCCAAGGAGTTCGGCGAGGACCGCTGCACGGACACGCCACTGGCCGAGGCGGGCATCCTCGGAACGGCCGTCGGCATGGCGATGTACGGGCTGCGGCCGGTCGTCGAGATGCAGTTCGACGCGTTCGCCTACCCGGCGTTCGAGCAGCTCATCAGCCATGTCGCGCGGATGCGCAACCGCACCCGGGGCGCCATGCCCCTGCCGATCACCATCCGAGTCCCCTACGGGGGAGGCATCGGCGGTGTCGAGCACCACAGCGACTCCTCCGAGGCGTACTACATGGCGACCCCGGGGCTCCACGTCGTCACGCCCGCGACCGTCGCCGACGCGTACGGGCTGCTGCGCGCGTCCATCGCCTCCGACGACCCGGTCGTCTTCCTGGAGCCCAAGCGGCTGTACTGGTCGAAGGACTCCTGGAACCCGGAGGAGCCGCAGGCGGTCCAACCCATCGGCCGCGCGGTGGTACGGCGCACGGGCCGGAGCGCCACGCTGATCACGTACGGCCCGTCCGTGCCCGTCTGCCTGGAGGCGGCCGAGGCGGCACAAGCCGAGGGCTGGGACCTCGAGGTCGTCGACCTGCGCTCCCTGGTGCCCTTCGACGACGACACCGTGGCCGCGTCGGTACGGCGCACCGGGCGCGCCGTGGTCGTCCACGAGTCCGGCGGCTACGGCGGCCCGGGCGGCGAGATCGCGGCCCGTGTCACCGAGCGCTGCTTCCACCACCTGGAGGCGCCGGTGCTGCGCGTCGCCGGGTTCGACATCCCCTATCCGCCGCCGATGCTGGAGCGGCATCACCTGCCCGGCGTCGACCGGATCCTGGACGCCGTGGGGCGTCTGCAGTGGGAGGCGGAGAGCTGATGGCCCAGGTGCTGGAGTTCAGGCTCCCGGACCTCGGTGAGGGGCTGACCGAGGCCGAGATCGTCCGCTGGCTGGTGCGGGTCGGGGACGTCGTCGCCGTCGACCAGCCGGTGGTGGAGGTCGAGACGGCCAAGGCCATGGTCGAGGTGCCGTGCCCGTACGGGGGCGTGGTCACCGCGCGCTTCGGCGAGGAGGGCACGGAACTGCCCGTGGGAGCACCGCTGCTGACGGTGGCCGTTGGGGCGCCTGCGGAGGACGACCAGGGCTCCGGGAACGTGCTGGTGGGTTATGGCACGGGGGCGCCCCCGGCGCGGCGGAGGCGGGTGCGGCCCCGGGCCGGTGCCAGTGCCGGTCCCGGTGCCGTGCCGGACAGGCCGGATCGGGCCGCCGCACCCTCGGCCGCTGGGAGCGCGCCTGCCGCGTCGGCCGCACCCGTGACGGCCCCGAAGCCCTCCGGCGAACCCGTCGGCCCGATGGGCCCGGTCCCCGTGATCTCGCCGCTCGTGCGCCGGCTCGCCCGGGAGAACGGTCTGGATCTGCGGGAGCTGGCGGGCTCCGGACCCGACGGGCTGATCCTGCGCGCGGACGTGGAGCAGGCGCTGCGGGCGGCGGCCACCGCCGCTCCGGTGACGCGGGTCCCGGCAGAGCCGTCGCGGACCGTCTCGACGCCCACGCGCGCGGAGAGGACACCCACGCCCACGCGCGCGGGCAGCGCCGCCGAGCCCGCCGCAGCGGGCATGTCCGCAGCCGGTACCTCCGCGGCCGTCGCCCCCGGCACCCGTGTCCCCCTCCGTGGCGTGCGCGGGGCCGTCGCCGACAAGCTCTCCCGCAGCCGTCGTGAGATCCCGGACGCGACCTGCTGGGTGGACGCCGACGCCACGGAACTCATGAACGCGCGCACGGCCATGAACGCGACGGGCGGGCCGAAGATCTCGCTGCTCGCCCTGCTGGCCCGCATCTGCACGGCCGCGCTCGCCCGTTTCCCCGAGCTCAACTCCACCGTCGACATGGCCGCCCGTGAGGTCGTACGTCTCGACCGGGTGCACCTGGGCTTCGCCGCGCAGACCGAGCGGGGGCTCGTCGTCCCCGTGGTCAGGGACGCGCACGCGAGGGACGCGGAGTCGCTCACCGCCGAGTTCGCGCGGCTGACCGAGGCGGCGCGCGCCGGGACGCTCACCCCCGCGCAGCTCACCGGCGGGACCTTCACGCTGAACAACTACGGGGTGTTCGGCGTCGACGGGTCCACGCCGATCATCAACCACCCCGAGGCGGCCATGCTCGGGGTCGGCCGTATCGTCCCCAAGCCCTGGGTGCACCAGGGCGAACTGGCGGTCCGGCAGGTGGTCCAGCTCTCGCTCACCTTCGACCACCGGGTGTGCGACGGCGGTACGGCCGGCGGCTTCCTGCGCTACGTGGCGGACTGCGTCGAACAGCCGGCGGTGCTCCTGCGTTCCCTGTGATCGCCGTGGCACGCATACTCGGAGGGTGACCGCCTACGACCCTCCCGACCGGCCGCAGCCCGGCGCCGCCGACGCGTACGACGCCGCCGGGACCGCGTACGACGCCGTCGTGCTCGCCGGGGGCGCCGCGCGGCGGCTCGGCGGCGCGGACAAACCCGGGGTGCACGTGGGCGGCCGGGCGCTGCTCGATCGTGTGCTGGCCGCGTGCGCCGAAGCGGCCGGCACGGTGGTCGTGGCCGACCGGCGGCCGACCGTACGACCTGTGGTGTGGGCCCGCGAGGACCCTCCTGGCGGCGGTCCGCTCGCCGCGCTGGAGGCCGGACTCCGGCACACCACCGCGCCCCAGGTCGTCGTGCTCTCCGCCGATCTGCCGTTCCTCGAGGAGACCACCGTGCGGCGGCTGCTGGGCGCCCTCCAGGTCGAGGGAGCCCCGGAGCGCGGCCCGGAGGGCGCGCTGCTCACCGACCCGGGGGGCCGTGACCAGCCCCTCGTGGCCGCATACCGGGCCGACGCCCTGCGGCGCGTACTCGGCGCGCTCGCCGCCGAGTACGGCGAGCTCACCGGGCTGCCGCTGCGGCGGCTCACCGGCGCACTCGATCTGACCCGTATCTCCGACCCCGTCGCGTCGTTCGACTGCGACACCTGGGAGGACATCGCCGCCGCCCGGGCACGTATCAAGGAGCATGGAAACGTGCTGGATGAATGGATTTCCGCAGTCAAGGACGAACTGGGTATCGACCTCGACGTCGACACCGGTGGCCTCCTCGACCTCGCTCGCGACGCCGCGCACGGAGTGGCCCGGCCCGCGGCCCCGCTGACCACGTTCCTCGTCGGATACGCCGCTGCCCGGGCCGGGGGAGGCCCTGAGGCGGTCGCCGAGGCGGCCCGCAAGGCCGCGGCCCTGGCCCTGCGCTGGGCGGACGAGGACGTGCCCGACGCCAAGCCGGACACCGAGGCCCGCACGGGGCCCGAGGCAGGCGCCGGTGCGGAGGCCGGGCGCGGCCCCGCCTCCGAGAACGCGCCGGACGCCGGATGACCCGCCGGGACGCCGAGGAACTCGACGTGGAGGAGGCGCTGGCCGTGGCCAACGACAGGGGCGGGCGTCCCCCCGGCGCCCCGCACCCCTCCCGTGCCTCCTCCACGCCCAGGTCCGCCGAGAAGGGCCCGGCCTCCGCCAAGGGCACCCACCACGGGGCCACCCCCTGGCCGGAGGCCCGCGCTCTCGCCGATCGCGCCGCCCGCTCGATCCGGCGCCCCACCCCTGTTTCCGTCACGCTCGACGACGCCCTGGGCCTGGTCCTCGCCGCCCCCCTCACGGCGCTCACCGACCTCCCGTCCTTCGACAGTTCCGCGATGGACGGCTGGGCGGTCGCGGGCCCCGGCCCCTGGCAGGTGCGCCGGAACGGAGTGCTGGCCGGGCACGCGCAGCCCGAACCGCTCACCGACGGCGAAGCCGTCCGTATCGCCACCGGTGCCCGCGTTCCGCCGGGCGCCACCGCCGTTCTGCGCAGCGAGCACGGCCGCACGGACGAGAAGGGCCGACTGCACGCGACGCTCCCCCAGGCTCCGGACTCCGCCCACGCAGGGGGGACGCCCATGCTCGGGCACGGGCAGGACATCCGGCCGCGCGGCCAGGAGTGCCGTAGCGGCGACCAGCTGCTGCCGCTCGGCACCCTGGTCACCCCGGCCGTGCTCGGGCTCGCCGCGGCCGCCGGGTATGACACGGTCACCGTTCATCCCCGGCCGCGGGCCGAAGTCCTCGTCCTCGGTGACGAGCTGCTCACCGAAGGCCGTCCGCGCGACGGGCTGATCCGGGACGCGCTCGGCCCCATGCTGCCGCCCTGGCTGCGGGCGCTCGGCGCCGAGGTCACGGCCGTCCGCCGGATCGGGGACGACGCCGACGCCCTGTACACGGCCCTGAAGAACTCCTCCGCCGACCTGATCGTCACCACCGGCGGTACCGCGGCGGGTCCGGTCGACCATGTCCATCCCACCCTGCGCCGCCTCGGCGCCGAACTCCTCGTGGACGGTGTCCAGGTCCGTCCGGGCCACCCGATGCTGCTGGCGCACACGGGGGAGACCCAGCATCTGGTCGGGCTCCCCGGTAACCCTCTGGCGGCCGTCTCCGGTCTTCTCACCCTCGCTGAGCCCCTCCTGCGGACGCTCGCGGGGCGTGCTGCTCCTGAGCCCTTCGCGCTGCCCCTCCAGGACGCGGTCCACGGCCACCCGCATGACACCCGGCTCATCCCCGTCGCCCTGCGTGCCGACCGGGCCGTACCGCTGCACTACAACGGCCCCGCCATGCTGCGCGGGATCGCCGCGGCCGATGCCCTGGCCGTCGTACCGCCCGGTGGCGGTCGCCCGGGACAGGAGCTGGAACTCCTCGACCTGCCCTGGGCGGCTGCGGGAATCCAGGTGTGTTTCACGTGAAACAGAGCATGTACGGGATCGTGGAGCCCAGCGGCAACCAGGCCCTGGGCCTGTGCGTCAGGACGAGTGTGGACCTGATCTTTCGGCCGTCCCTGGAGACGAGCACGAGTCGCACCGCGTACCGAATCGGGGAGCGTTTCACGTGAAACTACCGGGCCAGGACATGATCGCTCGGCAGGCGGACGAGCGCCTCGTGACCCACCAGGTGAAACTTCCGAAGCGGGCGGTCGAGCGCCCGATACGGCAGGTCGGCAAGCGGCTGGCGATGGCCCTGTTCGTGCTGGTCGGGACGGCCTTCATCGTCTACCTCGACCACAAGGGGTACAACGACAACTCCGACGGCAGCGTCGACCTGCTCGACTCCTTCTACTACGCGACCGTCACCCTCTCCACCACCGGGTACGGCGACATCACCCCGGTCAGCGACGCCGCCCGGCTCACCAACATCTTTGTGATCACGCCCCTGCGTGTGCTGTTCCTGATCATCCTGGTCGGCACCACACTCGAGGTCCTCACGGAACGCACGCGCGAGGAATGGCGACAGAACCGCTGGAGGACGGCCTTGAGGGATCACACCGTTGTCGTCGGCTTCGGGACGAAGGGGCGGTCGGCGATCCAGACCGTCTGCGCTCAGGGGCTGAAGAAAGAGCAGGTCGTCGTGGTCGACCCCAGCTCCAAGGTGGTCGACGCGGCGACGGCCGACGGGTACGCGGGGGTTGTCGGGGACGCCACCCGCAGTGATGTGCTGCTGCGGGCCGAGCTGCAGAAGGCGCGGCAGGTCATCATCGCCACGCAGCGGGACGACACCGCCGTCCTCGTCGCGCTCACGGCCCGGCAGCTCAACCGCTCGGCGAAGATCGTGGCCGCCGTGCGCGAAGAGGAGAACGCGCCGTTGCTGAAGCAGTCCGGTGCCGACATGGTCATCACCAGTGCCAGCGCGGCCGGCCGGCTGCTCGGGCTCTCGGTGCTCAGCCCCTCCGCGGGCATGGTCATGGAGGACCTCATCCAGCAGGGCAGCGGACTCGACATCGTCGAACGGCCGGTCATAAAGGCCGAGGTGGGGCGCAAGGTGCGGGAGATCGACGACCTTGTGGTCAGCGTCGTACGGGGGCACCGGGTGCTCGGCTACGACGACTCCGCCATCGGCGAACTCCAACTGGCGGACCGGCTCATCACCATCGTCCGGGCCACCCCGAGCACCAAGGTGGCGCCCGACATGCGGCCCCTGCGCCAGGACTGACGGCCAAGAGCATCCAGAGCCTCCCGAGCATGACGAGGGGGCGCCCGCCATCGGTGGGCGCCCCCGACGTCGTCACCACTACTTGCGGTTGTACAGCCGCATCGTGATCGGTCCGAAGACCAGCACGAACAGTGCCGACCAGCCCAGTGACCAGGCGATCTCCGCGGTCGGCCACTCGCCCGCCATCAACTCGCGCACCGCCGAGGACAGATGGGTGATCGGGCTGTTGTTGACGAACGCCTGGAGCCAGCCCGGCATGGTCCTCGGGTCCACGAAGACGTTGGACAGGAAGGTCAGCGGGAAGATCACCATCATGCTGACGCCCATCACGGACTTCTCGGTGCGGAGCATCAGGCCGAACATCGTCCAGATCCACGAGAACGCGAACGAGAAGACGATCAGCAGCGCGATCCCGGCGAGCACGCCCCCGACGCCGCCGTCCGGCCGGTAGCCCAGGATGATCCCCACGGTGAGCATCACCACGGACGCGATCGTGTAGCGCAGGGCGTCGCCCAGCAGATAGCCGACCATCGTCGACGGCCGCCAGATCGGCAGCGAGCGGAACCGGTCGAAGACGCCCTTCTCGATGTCCGTGTTCACCGAGACACCCGTGTACATCGTGATCATCACGACCGACATCACCAGGATGCCGGGCAGCAGGAACTGGATGTACTCCTCCGGGGAGCCCGCCAGGGCGCCGCCGAAGAGGTACGTGTACATCAGCACCATCATGATCGGGAAGGCGGTGACGTCGAAGAGCTGCTCCGGCACATGCTTGATCTTCAGAATCGCCCGCCAGCCGAAGGTCAGCGAGGCCGACAGAGCGCTGGGGCGCGGCGGACGCTCCTTGGCGACCAGCAGCGCGGCCAGCGACTCGGCGCTGACGGGGGCGAGTTCCTTGCTGTCGGTGGTGGTCGCGGTGCTCATGCCGCCGCCTCGTCCTTCGTGTCGTCGAGCTTCGCGTCTTCAGCCCGCGTGGTCTGCGTACGGGTGTCGTGGCCGGTCAGGGCGAGGAAGACCTCGTCCAGGCTGGGCTGTCCCAGCGAGAAGTTGTCGACGGTGATACCGCCGCGGGCCAGTTCGGCGAGCGCACGGGCCGCCTGCTCGGCGGCGCCCCACCCGCCCGCGGCGCCCGCGCCGACCCGGGCCGTCAGCGCCACCGGGTCCGGCTCGCGCTGCACGTCCGCTTCGAGGGTCAGCCGCAGCACCTCCTCCGCCTGCGGGCGCTGTGCCGGATCGCGCAGCCGCAGATGCACGGACCCCGCCCCGACGGACGCCTTCAGCTCGCCCTTCGTGCCCTCCGCGATCACCTTGCCTCGGTCGATGACGGCGATCCGGGACGCCAGCTGATCGGCCTCGTCCAGATACTGCGTGGTCAGCAGCACGGTCGTGCCCTGGCCGACCACCGCGCGCACGATGTCCCAGACCTGGTTCCGGCTGCGCGGGTCCAGGCCGGTCGTCGGCTCGTCGAGGAAGAGCAGATCGGGCGTGTTGAGGATGGAGGCGGCGATGTCGATACGGCGCCGCATCCCGCCCGAGTAGTGCTTGACCTGCTTCCCGGCCGCCTCGGTCAGCCCGAAGGCCTCCAGAAGCTGCTCACCGCGCCGCCGCGCGGCCTTCTTGTCGTGGCCGAGGAGCCGGCCGAGCAGCACCAGGTTCTCGATGCCGGTCAGGTCCTCGTCCACGGACGCGTACTGGCCGGTGAGGCTCACCCGGCCGCGCACCTGGTCGGCCTCCCGTACGACGTCGTGGCCGAAGACGTGGGCCTCGCCTCCGTCGGGGCGCAGCAGGGTGGCGAGCATCTTCACGGTGGTCGTCTTGCCGGCGCCGTTCGGGCCGAGGACGCCGTACACCGTGCCGGTCGGCACGGACAGGTCGACGCCGTCGACGGCACGTGTCTCGCCGAACGTCTTCACCAGACCCGCGGTCTCGATCGCGAGGCCGGACGTCTGTGCGCTCATGTCAGGGGTCCTTCCGCGTACGGGGCCCGGTCCACTGGGCTACGCAAGGGAGACCGCCGCGGTCTCCGGAACTCATCGGTCGCCGTACGGCGACTTCGCGGCCCGGCGGACGATCGCCGGCCGTCGCGCACCGGAGGGCCTCCGCCCGCCCCACGGAGAGCTCGTACCGCCGTACGTCTCCCACCGTCCCCCTCCTGGTGGCCGGACGCACCACGATCAGGACCAAGGACGCAGCGAAACCCGACCGGAGACGTACTGCCCGTGGGACCGTGGACGCACCTCGATCGGTGCCGGAGGCCGTGAGGAGTAGCGTCCCCCTCATGCATGCGATCACGATTCCCGAACCCGGTGGACCAGAGGCGCTGCTGTGGGAGGAGGTCCCGGACCCCGAGCCCGGCGAGGGCCAGGTGCTCATCGACGTCGAGGCCAGTGCCGTGAACCGCGCCGACCTGCTCCAGCGCCAGGGCTTCTACGATCCGCCGCCCGGTGCCTCCCCCTACCCCGGCCTGGAGTGCGCCGGGCGGATCGCCGCACTCGGCTCCGGTGTCTCCGGATGGGCGGTCGGCGACGAGGTGTGCGCACTGCTGTCGGGTGGCGGATACGCGGAGAAGGTCGCCGTCCCGGCCGGGCAGGTGCTGCCCGTGCCCGCCGGCCTCGATGTACGGCAGGCGGCCGCGCTGCCCGAGGCGACCGCCACCGTCTGGTCGAACGTCTTCATGATCGCCCACCTCCGCCCCGGCGAGACCCTTCTCGTGCACGGCGGCTCCAGTGGCATCGGCACGATGGCGATCCAGCTCGCGAAGGCGGTCGGCGCGAAGGTCGCCGTCACGGCGGGCACCGGGCAGAAGCTGGACCACTGCGCCGAGCTGGGCGCGGACATCCTGATCAACTACCGCGAGCAGGACTTCGTCGAGGAGATCAAACGGGCCACGGACGGTGCGGGCGCGGACGTCATCCTCGACATCATGGGCGCCAAGTACCTGGAGCGGAACGTGAAGGCCCTCGCCGTCAACGGCCGCCTCGCCATCATCGGCCTCCAGGGAGGCGTCAAGGGCGAGCTGAACATCGGCCTCCTGCTCGGCAAGCGCGCCGCGATCAGCGCGACCACGCTGCGGGCCCGCCCCCTCGAGGAGAAGACGGCCATCGTCGCGGCCGTGCGCGAGCATGTGTGGCCGCTCGTCGCCGCGGGTCACGTACGTCCGGTCGTCGACCGCGAGGTGCCGATGAGCGATGCGGCACAGGCCCACCGGGTGCTGGAGGAGAGCGGGCACATCGGGAAGGTGGTCCTGGTGAAGCCGTAGCACCCGGCCACTGGGAGCCGGGGACGGCCCGGGCCGCGTCACAACGGTCACGACCGTCGGACGCGCAGGGCGACGAACGCCAGCCCGAGGCCCAGACCGATGAGGATCAGCCCGCTGCCGAGCGGCAGGGCCCGCAGCACGGGCCCGTCGCCGGCGCCCGGCCGGGTGACCGGGTCCGCGTCGGCGCCTGCGTCCGGATCGTCGCGGTCGTACGGGTTCCCGCTCGGACGGCCGGTGGGCTCGCGGCCGGTCGGGTCCGTACCCGTGCCCGTATCCGCCCCCGCCTCTCTGTCCGTCTCCGTCTCCGTCGGATCGTCCGGCCCCACCTCGCCGCTCTCCGCGTCCACACCGGCCCGGCCCGGCCGCTCCCGTCCTTCGCCTGCGAGGCTGCCGGCGCGGGACGTCTCGGCGGCGGGGGCCGTGGG
>NZ_VJZE01000014.1 GCF_009377205.1 Streptomyces phyllanthi | reverse complement strand
CTCCCCTACCCTCCCCTTCTCCAGCCACTTCACGGCATTCGGCGCCACAGCAGGTCCGCCATACCGGGTTCTCTGCTGAACCTATCCAGGGGCAGACCTCGGAGTACGTGAGGTCGGCGACACGTACTCCAATATCGCCCACAGACTTTCGAACCATTGGGAGTAATGATCGAAAGATTTACGAACGCTCTGCGACCTCGAGCGCCGATCCCAACCCAATAGATACAAGTCGCCACCAGCAGGGCGGAACGCATAGGGGTCCAATATTCGCAACCGCTCTCCACCATGGGAAACTTCCACGTCATTTATCCCATAGAGACCAAAGAGTGCAACTTCATCGTTGATCACAAAGAGTTTGAACGCCGGACCGACAGGAGACTCGCGCACCTCGAACTCTATTCTCATCTGAGGGTTCATGTGCCGTGCACCGTCAATCAACTGCTGCAGCCATCGCACACTCCTCTCCTTCGTCCCCCGCCCTCGCTCTCGCACGAGCGGAGAATCCTCAAAGTGCCGGGATCGCGCCGGTGAGCCATTCGGCTCCTCTCCCGGGACCAAGCGGCTCGGAAGATTCATTGGCGCATCCAAATGAGCCACCGCCACCCGGATCCTAATGCTTCGATTACTCCCCCTGCTTTCTCCCAGCCTCGTCAAGGCCGGCCGCAGAGCCATCAAAAGCGTCTCCATGGTGAAACCGGAGAAGTCGATTCGCACTTCTTTCGACTCGAAGGCCCGCTGCACGTAGTCTCGCAAATCCTCCACTTCGGACAGGAGGTATATGCCGTCATCTTCAGGCGCCGCACCGAGGTCGCTCACGGCGTCAAGAATTATGAGGGCAACAATCGCAACAAAAGACCCCCCAAGGAAATCGCTTCCCTTCAGGAAATCTCCCAAGGGGTCGAACACCTCTGCCGCAATCCCCAGGCCAGCCACAACAACCAGGGAAGCCTTCACAAGGATTGGCTTGACCCTGGCCAGAACGCGCCTGAATTCCGCGAACAGTGTTCGACTTCTATCTCGATCCGGCCTGGGCGCAGACATCATCAAGGCCCCCGTCACCTCAGTTGATGATGATCCCCATCGCTCGCTTCGCCTTGGCAGTTTCGCAGCATCGGGCACTCCCCGCCAGGGTGCGTCGCCCTCACTCGCAGAGGTGGCTGATCAGGTACCAGCGGCCTCAGGAGGGGCGCATGGGCTTGATCGCGGCTTCTCGCGGGTTCACTGCCCTCCGAGTTCGGTGCCGGACAGTGCCGCGGGGCCGAGGAAGTGGCAGATCTGCAGGGCCAGGGCGATGTCCATGCGGTCGTGTGCTGCGGTGAGGCCGGGCGAGTCGAGCACCTTGCTCACGCGGTACTTGACGGTGTTGCGGTGCACGTTGAGCAGTTCGGCGGCCTTGCCGTAGTTCTCGCCCGTGCTGAAGAAGGCGTGGAGGGTGCGCCGGAGTTCAGTGGCGTGGTCGTCGCCCCGGGCCAGCGGGCCGAGTACCTCGTGCACCCATCGTCGGGTCGAGTCCATGTCCTTGGCCAGGAGGGAGACGATGGCCACTCCCTGGTCGCCGAAGCTCACCACGGGGTGGGCGGGGCCGACGGAGGCGAGGGCGACGTCTCTGGCGGACTGCGCCTGCTCCCGGGTGCGTCGAAAGCCAGTGAGGCCGTGGGCGGGCGACCCGAGGGCGAGCCGGCGGTTCTTGGCGAGGCCGGCGGTGAGGTCGCGGATCTCCCCCATGTCGAGGGCGGGCTGTCTGGCCCCGAACGGCAGCCAGGCCCAGACCATGCTGCGGTCGATGGCCGTGACGAGCGGCTGGCCGGTGCAGCGGCAGCGGGCGGCGAGGCCGAGGACGAAGCGCTCCAGCCTGCGGGGCTCCTCCGGGTCGGGTGCCGGGGCGGTGCTCCACACCACCACCCCCACGTGGTACTGGTCGAGGCGGTAGCCCGTCTCCTGCTCGAACACGGACGGGGTGACGGGCTGCCCGGCGACGATCTTGTGGATCAGGGAGGAGCGGAGGTTTCCGCGGGAGCTGATCCAGCGCCTCTTCTCCTTCTCGTACGCGTCCAGGACGTACAGGGAGATCCAGTCGATGTAGCGGTAGAGCACGTCGGAGATGTGGTGCAGGACCTCCAGTTTCAGCTCCGCGGAGCAGTCCAGGCGCTGGACCTCGGTGAAGCACGCCTCGATGAAGTCGTTCTGGCCCATGTGGTAGGCGCGGACCAGCGAGTGCGCGGGGATGTCGCGCTGGGCGAGGCGAAGGGCGTACTCGGCGGCGGCGGTCGTGGGCTGCAGGTGTTCTATCGGGATGTGGTTGGCGAGGACATGGATGAGCGTCTTCACGTTGGCGTCGACGCTGGCCTCCAGCATCTCGACGAGGTGCCGGTCCTCGTCGAGATGGCTGATCTCGCGGGCCAGCAGCATGCTCATGGTGCGGGCGATCTCCGGCTCGCGTTCGTTCAGCCGCCGCGCCGTCTCGGCCACCAGGGGCAGGATGTCGTCGTCCGTGGCAGGTGTCATCGCCCGCGTCCTTCCCGTTGGCCCGCAGATCGTATCTCCGCAGGTCCTGGAGGGGGAGCGCCCCGGCCGCCGCCCGGTGCCGGCTCTTCAGCGGGAGCTTTTCCGTACGTGGCGCAACGCGGCCCGGGCCGCGTTCACCCCGCACATGCCGTGCGCACCGGGCCCGGGCGGGGTCGCGGCCGAGCAGAGGTAGTGGCCGGGCAGGCCGGTGTCGTAGGGGTTGAGGGTGGGTCGGGGACCGAACAGCAGTTGGGGAACGTTCTTGGCGCCGGTCATGATGTCTCCGCCGACGTAGTTGGGGTTGTGCGCGGGGAAATCGGCGGTGGTGCGCACCGTGCGGCCGACGACGCGGTCCCGGAAACCGGGGGCGAACCGTTCCACCTGTGCGGTGATCGCCTCGGTGGCGTCGCCGGTGTAGCCGTGCGGGACGTGCGCGTACGTCCAGACAGGGTGGACGTCGCCGACCGAGCGCTGTGGGTCGGCCAGGTACTGCTGTCCGACCAGGACGAACGGCCGCTCCGGCATCCGGCCGGCGCTGATCTCCCGTTCCCCGGCGGCCACTTCGGCGAAGGTGCCGCCGAGATGCACGGTCCCGGCGTGCCGCGCCGGCTCGGCGGTCCAGGGGACGCCGCCCTCGACCGCGAAGTCGACCTTGAAGGCGCCCGGGCCGTGGCGGAACCGGCGGTAGGCACGGGCGGCCGACGGCGGCAGCCGGTCGCCGAGGATGTCGGCCACGGCGGCGGGGGCGAGGTCGTACAACGTCACATACGCAGGCGGGAGTTGGGATGACGATCGCACTCGGACGCCCGTCTCGATCTTGCCGCCGAGGTCGGTGAGCAGCGCGGCCAGCGCCCGGGTGATCGCCCCCGAGCCACCGGCCGCGACCGCCCAGCCGTGCCGGTGCCCGGCGGTCAGGATGCCCAGACCGATGCTGGAGGTGAGCGGGTGGTGCAGTGGCTGGAAGGCGTGCGCCGCCACGCCGCCGAACAGGGCCCGCGCCCGCTCTCCGGCGAACAGCCGGGCCAGCGTCGTGGCGGGCAGCAGCGCGGGGATCCCGAAGCGGGCGAGCCGCAGAGGGTGGTGCGGGAGGCGCAGGAGCGGGCCCATGATGTCCTCGGCCAGGTCGTCGTACGACGCCACGGGGCCCTCGAACAGCCGCCGCCACCGTGCCCCGTCCGCGCCGCCGAACCCGGCCGCGGTCTCGGTGACGGAGCGGTGCAGGACGCCGGCGGTGCCGTCGTCGAGCGGGTGGACGCAGTCGATGTCGGGCAGTCGCCATTCGAGGCCGTACCTGCCCAGGTCCAGGCCGCGCAGGAACGCCGAGCCCACGGCCATGGGGTGGATGGCGGAGCAGTGGTCGTGCAGGAGGCCGGGCAGGATCGCCTCGCCGCTGCGGGCGCCGCCGCCGACCTCGTCGGCGGCCTCCAGCACGGTGACCCGCACGCCCTCCCGGGCCAGGAGGACGGCGGCGGCGAGTCCGTTGGGCCCGCCGCCCACCACCACGGCCGTGCTCACGCCGGCGTCCTCACATCCGAGGCACCCGAGGCACCCGAAGCACCCGAGCCGGTGCCGTCCTCGCGCCGTTCGGACGGCTGCCGGGCGCCCGGGGCCGACCAGGTGACCTTGTACGGGATCGGCCCGTCCGGCAGCCAGGGCTGGGCGTTCACCGCGTCGGCGACCCGCCAGGTGCCTCGCTCGATCACGCCGAGAGCGGCGTCGATGACCTTGTAGTGCTGGACGCCGGAGTGGATGGCCTGCGACTCGACCCATACGACGATCCACTCGCCGGGCGCGAAGCCGACCCGGCTCTGCACGGCGTTGATCAGGTCCTCGTTGTGCAGGTGGCCGTCGCCGAAGTTGAACCCGATCAGCGAGTTGCAGGCGAACTCCGCCTCGCGCACCGTCCATCGGTCCAGGTCCGGGATGTGGTCGATGAGGAGGGAGAACAGGCCCCGGCCCTGGCTGTGCATGGACCGCCAGGCGATGGTCTGCTGCATGGTGATCTCCGCGACCGCCGCCGGGTAGCCCATCGCCTGCAGCTGGTCGACCTGGTTGGTCGTCGGCCGGTGCGGAAGGGAGTTGAGCTTCGCCTCGGCTCCCGGCGCGAAGGCCCACAGCGCGGAGGCCCAGTTCCCGGCGTACTGCCGCATCGAGGGCAGGAAGGACACCAGGTCGGGCCGGAGATTGCCGAGGACCGGGAAGAAGGCGAGTCCGGCAACCACGGCCGCCGTCAGCAGGGGTGACGACATGTCACCGACCCCGTAGCCGTCCTGGGCGGGGAAGCCCCAGAACAGGAAGACCGTGGCGTAGGCGAACAGCGCGTTCCACTCGAGCGGTACCGCGAGCGGGAAGGTCGAGATGATGAACAGGTGGAAGACCACCATCAGCCCGACGGCCGCCAGCGTCACCGCCCGGTCGGTGGAGAACAGCAGCACCAGCGGGGTGACGATCTCCACGAACGTGCCGCCCGCATGCGCCATGGCGCCGGCCACCTTCGAGGGGCGGATGTCGCGCGGGAAGTCGCGGTAGTGGGCGCGCTTGAACCATCTGGCGGGCACGGACGGGGAGTTGGACACCATCGGCGCGACGACGTGGGAGAAGTGCAGGCCCATCTTCGACAGACCCGCGCCGACCCAGACGACCACGATCAGCAGCTTGAGCGCGACGATCATGTCGGTGAAGGACAGGAACGCGAAGAAGACCAGCGCGGGCAGGTACTGCTCCCCTCGAGCGGCGAGGAAGAGAGTCTTGTCCCGTAGCCCGCACAGCACCAGCAGGATCATCACCGCGACCAGCAGCGCCGGGTCCACCAGATCCGAGGAGTCGCCGGGCAACGCGACCGCGGCGGCCAGGCAGCCGAGCAGGGCGAGATAGAGCACGACGTCGAGGACCGTCCGGGTGTCGCCGTTCGTGAACGGCACCCGGCGCCACGGCCGCAGCCGGATCGTCCCGGGCCGCGCCCAGAACAGGATGCCCCCGGTCATCGGCTTGAACTTTCCGGCGATCGGCCCCCATGACCCGGCCACTCCGACCACCTCCAGGAGCACCGTCCACAGCACCAGCTTCTCGTACACGATCGGCACGTTCCACCAGTGCGCGACGTCCCAGAACGGACCGGCCCCGGAGCTCGCGGTCGCGGCCGCGGTACCGCCCAGGACGTAGAGGACGAGGAGTTTCACGACGTAGGTCGTGTGGATCATCTTGGGTGTGCCGAAGCCGTACTCGACCCAGTGGAGCGCGAGTGTCCTCGTGCGTTCGAGCAGGGGTTTGCGGAGAAACGATTCCGGGTCGACAGGAGGGAAATCACCCGTTTTGAACCCCATGGTGCGGCTCCTTTGCGGCAAGGGGGTACCGTCCGCCCGGCGACTGTTCACGGGACGGTGGTGGGAGGGGCGGGAATTCAGCAGCTGGTGTTCTGTCGCGGCAGGGGGCCCCTTTGCAGGGACTTCCGGAGGGAGGGCTTGTCGATCTTCCCGACCGGGTTCTTCGGCAGCGCTCCCGGCAGGTGGATCTCGACCGGCAGCTTGATCCTGGTGAGGTGCTGCCGGCAGTGGTCGAAGAGGTCGTCGGCGGTGACCGGCACGTCGGGGTAGGTGACGACGTAGGCGATGGGGACCTCGCCGTAGAGAGGGTCCGGCGCGCCGACCACGGCGGCCTCCAGGACGGCCGGATGGCCGTACAGCACGGACTCGATCTCCTTGGGGTAGAGGTTCTCGCCGCCCCTGATGATCATGTCCTTCACCCGGTCGACGAGGGTGAGGTAGCCGTCGTCGTCGACGCGTCCCACGTCGCCGGTGCGCAGCCATCCGTCGACGAGCACGGCGGCGGTCTCGTCGGGGCGGCGCAGGTAGCCGCGCATGACGTTCGGGCCGCGGACGACGACCTCTCCGGTGGCACCGGGCGGGAGCAGGCGGCCGTCCGGTGAGATGACGCCGATCTCCTGGCCGGGCAGCGGCGGGCCGACGGTGCCCGGCTTGCGCGGGCCGTCGACGGGGTTGCAGGTCGACGCGCAGGTGCCCTCGGTGAGCCCGTATCCCTCGACGATGACGAGGCCGAAGCGCTCCTCGCACCGCTCCAGCAGCTCCTTCGACACCGGGGCCGCCCCGCAGACGGCGAACCGGAGCGAGGAGGTGTCGGGTACGACGTCCGCCGGAAGCTCCGCGAGCCGGGCGTAGATGGTCGGCACGGCGGCGAAGTAGGTGGGCCGGTACCGCTCGACCGCCTCCAGGAACGGCAGCGGTGCGAAGCGCTCCAGGACGGTGAGCTGCCCGCCGGCCAGCAGGGAGGACAGGAAGCTCACACAGATCGCGTTGACATGGAACAGCGGCAGGACCAGCAGACAGTGGTCGTCCTCGGTGAGCTTCAGGTGCCCCGCCAGCATGGACGCCATCGCCCGCAGATGGGCGTGGTCGAGCATCACGCCCTTGGGGCGGCCGGTGGAGCCGCTGGTGTAGATCAGCAGGGCCAGGTCGTCGGGACGCACCTCGCGATCCGGCAACCCGCCGTCGGGCTCCGCCCGCAGCGCGTCGACGGGGATCGACGGCAGGCCCGCAGTCGGTGCGCCGGGACCCGCGGTGACGACGAGCACGGCATCCGCGTCACGCAGCTGGTACTCCGCCTCGTTCGCCGTGAACACCGGGTTGACCGGTGTCACGGCCGCGCCCAGGCGCCACGCGGCGAGCAGGACCAGCAGCAGCTCCACCCGGTTGGGCAACATGACCGCGACGACGTCGCCTTCGCCGACCCCATGCTCGGCCAGCTGCTCCGCCACCGCCTCGGCGCGGCACGCGACGTCCGCGTACGACAGCTCGTGCCGTGCGTCGCGCAGACAGGGTCGGGACATCACGGAGTCCGGTCGGCCCCAGGGCAGGTATCCAACGCTCACCAGATCACCTCGACGACGCAGGCTGTGCAGGGGTGTTTACGTGTCCGTGAACAGTAGGAAGGCGCCGCTCGACAGCCCATGTCACGCATCCACAAATCTCCCCGCCGAGCTGTGCAGCATCGACAAGCCCCAGCGGACACGCCCCGACGCCGGATGGCGCGATGCCGGGACGGGGCGATGCCGGGGCGACGCGGGGCGGGGTGAGAGGGACGTACGTCCGGCCGCAGCCTCGACACACGGGCTGCCTGACAAAGAAGCCGGGCGGCCGAGCGCGCGGCGCCGACCGCCCGGCAGTCCAGCCCGGCAGTCCAGCCCGGCAGTCCGGCCCGGCAGTCCGGCCCGGCGGCAGGACTACACGGCCGGCCCCGTCATCGCCGGCTTCCAGGAGCAAGCCCTGAGGTGACGAACGGTGCCTGATCCAGGCGAGAGTCCGGAACGTATGCTGCCCCGACCAGGGGCCGGCCCGGGGAGACAGGATGTGGGGAGGGCGTACGTGAACTCGCGCATGCTCAAGGTCAACCTGGTGCTCGCCATGCTGCTGCTCCTGTTCGTCTCCGTCGTCGTCGCACGTGCCGCGTTCGGCCCTGACGTGACCTGGAGATACGACAAGGTCTTCAAGGGCGAGGACGGGAGGACGACTTCACTGTCCGGCGTGATAGCGCCCGCCGCCGACGACATCTGGGTGGTGGGCCAGTCCGACCTCCGCGACGCCGGGGGTGATACGGCCGACGACGGCTTCCTCATGCACTACGACGGCACCGACTGGCAGCGCCGCCCCCTGCCGGCGTCGTTCGGTGACAGCGTCTACGACGCCCGCTTCGACGCCCTGGACTCCGGCGGATTCCTGCTGACAGCAAGCCTGCAGAACCTGAGTTCGGTGCGGATGGCCCACTGGGACGGTGCCCGCTGGACGGCACTGCCCGAGCTCCCCGACGACCCCCGGGCCTCCGACGTCAAGGCCTTCGCCCCGGACGACATCTGGGTCCTCGACGGCCAGTCCCGCGCGTACCACTGGGACGGCAGCCGCTGGACCGCCATGGACCTGCCCATCCCCGTCAGCGCACTCGACGGTGCCGCGTCGGACGACCTGTGGGCGGTCGGCCGCCGCGACCCGGATGCCGGGGGCACCGACCCCGCACTGGCGCACACCCAGCCCGCCGCTGTGCACTGGGACGGCCGCACCTGGAAGCTCGTGGAGATGCCGGAGTACCACTACACGGTCCCCGCGCCCGAGGCCTATGCCCAGCTCACGGAGGTCGTCGCGACGGCGAAGGACGACGTACGCGCCTACGGCGCCCTCAGCTCCTACAGCGAGGACGACGAACCCGACCCGCCCGCGCAGGACATCCGGCTGCGCTGGAACGGCGCCCGCTGGGCCAAGCTGCCGGACGAGGAGGGTGCGTGTGCCGACCGCGGCCGCTCGGTCAGCGACGGCGAGGGTGGGGTGGTCGTCAGCGCCGGCCGCTACCGCACGGCGGACGGCGACTGCGAGGGGATCGCGAGACCGGAGTTGCCGAGCGGCGACGGGATCAGGTCCAGCGCGAAGCAGTCGCTCCAGCTGAACGACATCGCGGCGGTCCCGGGCACCGACAAAGTCCTCGGCGTCGGCTCGGTCGGCATCTCCCAAGGCGGCGATTCCACGTACAGACTGGTGATCGCCAGTCTGCAACGCTGAAGGTCGCCCGGATGGACGGTTCGACGCCGGAGGAACACTGCCGAGCGCGCCCTTCACCTGGAAAGTGCCTCCGCCCAGTGCGGGGACAAGGACGTCAGCATCCCTGTTCTCGCCGGGCAGAGGCACTTTCTCTGCTTCGGGGGGCGAGGTCAGCGCTCGCCCCACACGAAAGCCCGAGGTCAGTCGTAGACGTTGAATTCTGCGACTGACCACCAGCTACGCGCAACATTGCCGGTATTGACGACCTTGATGTAGCGAGCTGTCTGCGTCGGGAAGGAGACCAGGTGGACTCGCTGGCCGTCCGTCACGGAAGAAACCTTGGTCCAGTCGGTTCCATCCGCAGATACGTGAATGTCTGCGCTTCGCGCATAGTCGCTGACACTGCCGCCGACATCCAGCACAATCCTGCTGAAAGTCTGCGTCTGCCCCATGTCCACCTGGATCCAGAGACCGTCGTACTGCCCCGTTCCGGAGCTGTACCGGGTGTCGGAATTTCCATCCAGCATGTTTCCGGGCGCATCCCACTGACTTGCGTCCGAAGCCTTTGCGGTCCAACCCGTCCGCGACAGCGCGGGACCCAGGTCCATGACATCGAACGAGGATCCACCTGCGTGCACTCCGCCGGCTCCCTTCACGGAAACCGCGACCTTCCCCGACGGAAGTCCCCTCGGAACGTAAGCGCTGATACTCGTGTCCGACCAGCTGTCTATTTCGGCATAGCTTGATCCGAAATACACCGTACCCAGCCCCTGCGCGTCGCCGAAGCCGGAACCGCGAATCGTGAACTTGGAGCGCGGCATGCCCTGGTCCGGCGTCAGACTGCTGAAGACCGGCGTCGGGAAGCTCGACAGCTTCTTGGTCGTGAACATCGCCGATGTCCCGCTCGGGAGCGTATAGGTATACGAGCCATCGGCGGATACCTTGAAACTCCGACTGCCTGCGGTCCCGTTGAACACCACGGCAACCTGCTCCCCCTCCTTGCTGGTCCAGGTTTTCAGTTGGAGGCCGTTCGATACCGCTGTCGGGGCTGTGATCGAGCCGGCTCCACGCGAGGACCCGTACACATCGATGTCACCGATGGCCCACCAGAAACCGGATGCCGCGGTACTGACGATGCGAATGTACTGCGCCGTCCGGGTCGGCAACGTGACGGCCACCTTTCCTATGCCCCCGCTGCCGCTCGCGATCGCACTGCCCCAATCGACACCGTCATTCGAGACATATATCTGATACCTGGTGACATAGTCGAACGAATTGTTCACGCCGGTGTCGAAGACGATTTTGTTGAAGCTCGTGGGACTTCCCAGATCGATCTGGAACCAGTCGCCGCTCGTCGTCCCATGCCCGAGACTCCACCTGGTGCTGATGTCGCCGTCGATCGCGTTCGCGGCCACACCCCAGTCCGGCTGCGCCGAGGCCGTGGCGGTCCACTTGCCGCGGCTCAGCGCCCCTCCTGTCGTCTGGATGGAAGCTCCGACCGGAAGGGAGTACGTGACCAGCTTGTTTCCGGTACGGATGGCATTCTGGTAGGGCAGCAGTGCCGGATCGTACGTGACCGTGACCGGACCGGATGGCGACTTGAACGTGAAGTCGTGTGTCGGGTCCGAGACCTTGGTCGCCGCAGGGGTACGGCCGCTCCGCGTAGGCCCGGAATACGTGAAGGTGACGGCGTCGCCGGCGTTCAGGGTGTAGTCGAACGAGTGCGTCCCGTCTGCCACGCTGAAGGTTTTCGCTGCGCTTCCCGAGTTGTACGCGATCAGGACCTTCGATCCATCCGGGTTCTGGAACGCGACGTTCTCTATGCTTCCTTCCCCGAAGGTGTTCGAGTAGATGCGATGTGCTCCAGGCTTGACGAACCTGCTGGCGTGAGCGAGGGCGTGGTAGTCCACGTTGTAGGACACCCGTCCGTCGGCCGGATCGATCGTGAGCAATCCACGAAGCATGGGTATACCGGCCGTGTCGCTGTTGAGCGGGCCCCTGTCGGGGTCGAGCGCGATGTTCCACAGCATCACCCCGTTCGCCCAATTGCGCGTGCCCTTGATGATCCACGTACCGAGTGCCTCACTGAACGCCGTCTGGTTGCTGTCCTGCCAAACGCCTCCGGTGGCTTCCGTGATGTAGGTTTCTTTACTCGGGTAGTCGTTGTGGACCAAGGTCTGGTAGTTCGGGTCGCCGCTGTAGATGTGCCATCCGGTTCCCGCGGTGTACTTGGAGGCAGCGGGGTCGCTGAAGATGGTCTCGGGATACGAGGGCACATCCCAGTTGTGGTCCCAGGCCAGGATCTTCGTGGAGATTCCGTTGGCCTCGAACGCCTTGCCGATCTCCTGGATCAACTCGGATTCCTGGTAAGCGGACAGGAACATGCCGGGCCAGGTGGGAGTTCCCATGGGTTCGTTCTGCGGCGAAATGTAGGAGATGGGCACGCCGGCTTCGCCGTAGGCCTGTATGAACTTGACGAAGTAGTTGGCCAGCGCAGAGGTGTACTCGCTCTTGAGGGTGCCTCCGATCATGGAGTCGGAGGTCTTCATCCAGCCTGGTGGGCTCCACGGATTGGCCATGATCTTGATGGACGGGTTGAGTGAGAGGGCCTCTCGCAATGCCGGAATGATGTACGGCACATCGTGCTGGATGGAGAAGTCGGACAGCTTCGGGTCCGTTTGTCCCGCCGGCATGTCGTTGTAGGAGTAGTTCCCGGACGCGTTGAAATCCGTGGCGCCCATCGGAGAGCGGAGCAGGCTGAGGCCGATGCCCTTCGCGGGGTCGAACAGCTTCTTCATCAGCTCGGTCCGCTCGGCAGTGGACAGCTTGTCGATGAGCCAGGCCGAGGAGTCGGTCATGGCCGCCCCGAAACCCTGGACCTTTTGGTACCTGACGCTGTCGTCGATCTTGATCGTCAGCGGGTTGGCCGTTCTCCTTGCCTTGAACAGCACATCACTCCGGCTCACAACCCACTCGTCGGCCGATACGTCCGTCAGCCAGACGCGCACGGAATTGCCACGTGAGGCCGCCTGCGTCAGCTGCGGGGCAGCGACGGCATTCCCGGAGACCTGGGTCCAGGCGGCGGCGACACCAACGGCGGTGGCCAGGAACTGGCGTCGTCCGAGACCGTACGAGCTCATGGAAGATCCTCCTTCGGACCTGCTTGTTCAGTACTTTTTCGAAGATGGGTGGGACACAGTGCCGAGGTGGGGGACCGAAGGGTTGAAGTCGGCTCTACGGCAACACCGGCGCCGGTTCTACGGCGGCGTCGGCATCGGCGTCGGCTCTGCGGCGCCGGTGCTCGGTTGCTTGATCACGAGCGGGTGCAGCTCCCACGCGTCGACCGCGTAGCCGAGGCGCGTACCCGGTGCGGTGCGGGCCTGAAGCCGCCACGGGCACTGCCCTGTCGGGTAGAAGCGCAGCGTGAGGACCTGGCCAGTGGTGGTCAGGAAGACTTCGGCGATGGAGTGGTCGACGACCACGCGCAGGTCGACGGGCCGGCCGGCCGGGCAGGGCATCCGGTAGGAGCCGCCGCGGGCCCGGGTGTCCAGTGAGGCGTGGTCGCGATCGACGACCAGTTCGCCCGCGGCCGGGTCGAGGCGAATGTCGAGGTACTCGGAGCCGTCGGGGGTGGTGAGCAGCCGCAGAGCGGCGTTACCGGTCGGCTCCAGACGGGCCGTCAGGTCGAAGGCGCGGCCCACGCTGCCGAGGTCCACCGGCTGCGGGCCCTTCGTCGCGCCCGCGGCGCGGATGGTGTGCCTGCCGCGCAGGGCGAGCAGTTCGGTGGCGGGCTGCTGGCGCAGCGTGCCACCGTCGTCGACACGGATCTCGCGAGGCAGGGTGAGGACGCCGGCCCATCGGTCCGCGACGGCCCAGGCTGCGTCGCGGGCTTCCCATGACCAGCCCCACAGCAGCCACCGGTTGCCCGGTGCGCGCAGCAGGGCGGGTGCGTAGCACTCGGGGCCGTGGTCGGCGGGTACCGCCGGGCCGGCCTCGAAGTGACCGTCGCGCTCCTCGCCGATCAGGGCTGCGACGCTCTGCGGTCCGTCCTGTCTGTTCCATGCGCTGAAGATGAGGGCGCCGCGTCCGTCGGCTGCCGGGAGGTACTGGGGACACTCCCAGCCCTCGCCGGTGAGCAGGTCGGTGCCGGTGATCGGCTCCTTCTCGCGGGCCGCGAAAGGCCCCCGGTAGGTCCAGTTCGCCAGGTCGGGCGAGTCGTACAGGAGGGCGGCGGCGCGTCCGTCCGCGAGGGCGGCGCCGACCAGCATCCGCCAGCCGTCGCCGTCCTGCCAGACGTACGGGTCGCGGTACATGGTGCAGTCCTCGGGCAGCTCGGGGATGACCGGTTCCCCGCGCGGGCTGAAGGTCCGGCCGCCGTCTCGGGAGACGGCGCAGGTGACCGGCTGGTGCTGGAACGAGCGGTCCTCGCGGTGCGCGGAGTAGAAGGCGACCAGTCGTTCGCCGTCGGAGACGGCGTTGCCGGAGAAGCAGCCGTCGGCGTCCGGGCCGCCCGGGGTCGGGGAGAGGGCGATCGGCAGCGGCTCCCAGGTCAGCAGGTCGGGGCTGCGGAAGTGGCCCCAGTTGAGGTTCGCGTGGGTCGCTCCGTACGGGTTGTACTGGTAGCACACGTGGTAGTGGCCGTCGTGGAAGACCAGCCCGTTGGGGTCGTTGATCCAGTTGCGGGGCGGGCGCAGGTGCGCCACGGGGTAGTGCGGATCGCGGGGTGTGGTGGACACACGCGTGCCTTTCGGTGTTTCAGAGGGGCCCGCCCCGCCGGCCCTCGGTTCGGCGGGGCGGCCGGCCGGCGGGGCGGGGGTCTTCACGGCCGTACGCGGCTTTCAGGTCCGTATAGGCCTTCAGTTCCGGATGCGGCCTTCAGGTTTCCGTATACGGCCTTCAGTTCCGGATGCGGAATCCTGCGCTCAGCTGGTGCTCACGCCGTGAGCTGGGGCCGACGCGGAGCATGAACTCGCCCGGTTCGACCACGCGGCGGTTGTCGGCTGTCACGAGTGAGCAGTGCGCGGCGGGAATGGTGAGGTTGACGTCCAGGCTTTCGCCGGGAGGGATGTCGACCTGGGTGAAACCCTTCAGCTCCTGCTCGGCCCAGGTGACGCTGGTGGTCAGGTCGCTGACGTAGGCCTGGACCGTTTCCAGGGCGGGACGGTTTCCGCTGTTGGTGAGTCGTACGGTGGCGTTGACGGTGCCGTCGGCGGGGACGTCCTCGTCCTGCACCATGAGGTCGGAGTAGGTGACGGTGGTGTAGGTGAGGCCCTCGCCGAAGGCGAACAGGGGGTCCTGGGTGAGATCCGCGTAGCGGTTCCCGTGCTGGCCTCGTACCTGGTTGTAGAAGACCGGCTGCTGTCCGACGTGGCGTGCGAAGGAGACCGGGAGCCGACCGCCGGGTTCGATGAGTCCGAGGAGGAGTTCGGCGATGGCACGGCCGCCGCGCATCCCCGGGTTGAACGCCTCGATGAGTGCCGCGGCGTTCAGTGCCGAGTCCGGGAGGGTGCTCGGCTTGGACTGGGCCAGGACGACGATCATCGGTGTGCCGGTGGCGGCGACCGCGTCCAGCAGTGCGGTCTGGCCTCCCTGGAGGTCGAGCGTGGCCGTGGAACGCACCTCGCCGGTGAGGTCGATGGTGTCCCCCACGACCACCACGGCGTAGTCGGCGGCCTGTGCCGCGTCGGTGGCCTCCCGAAGCTGGGCCTGGTCGACCGGGGCGGGGGTGAAGGGGGACGGCTGCGGTTGGCCGTCGGGCCCGGTGGACCACCCGGCGTCCTGGTCGGGGCTTGCGATGTCGGCTCCGCGGGCGTACGTGACGGTCCAGTCGGCGGGTGCGACGGCGCGCAGGCCGTCGAGCACTGTCTCCACCGACTCGCGCGGATGTCCTTCGGGCATCCACGGGACCTGGCCGGTGGCACCCGCCCAGTCGCCGAGCATGGCTTCCGTGCTGTCGGCGTTGGGGCCGATGACCGCGATCGTCCGCGGGGTGCGCCGGCTCACGGCGCGGCCGGTTCCGTCCGAGGTCAGCCCCCCTTCGAGGGGCAGGATCCCCTCGTTGCGCAGCAGCACCAGGGAGCGTCGGGCGGTCTCCAGGTTGAGGTCGGCGTGCTCGCGGCAGCCGATCACCCGCGCCTGCCGCTCGGGGTCGGGGGTGCGGGGGTCCTCGAAGAGCCCGAGCTCGAACTTCAGCCGCAGAACCCGCCGTACCGCGTCATCGATCTGTTTCTCCTCGATCATGCCGCGGGCGACCGCTTCCTGCGCGCCCTCGAAGAACGCGGGTGTGGCCATGATGAGGTCGTTCCCGGAGTTGACGGCGACCGCCGCCGCCTCGGCGTAGTCGGCGCAGGTCCGCTGGTCGTAGACCATCCGGCCGACGTTGTCCCAGTCGGTCACCAGCGTGCCGGTGAAGCCCCACTCGCCCTTGAGTACGTCGTTGATCAGCCACTCGTTCGCGGTGATGGGCACGCCGTCGATCGACTGGTAGCCGAGCATGAAGGCGCGGCAGCCGGCACGAACCGCCTGCTCGAACGGGGGCAGGAACCACGAACGCAGCTTGCGCGGGCTGAGATCGGCTTCGCTCGCGTCGCGCCCGCCCAGGGTCTCGGAGTAGCCCGCGAAGTGCTTGGCGTACGCCAGTACGGCTGTCGGGTCGCCAAGGCCCTCACCCTGATAGCCGCGCACCATCGCCGCCCCCAGCTCACCGATCAGGAACGGGTCCTCGCCGAACGTCTCGTTGATCCGGCCCCAGCGCAGATCCCGGGTGATGCACAGCACCGGGGAGAACGTCCCGTGGATTCCGGTCGCGGCGATCTCGGTCGCGGCCACACGGGCCACCCGGTGGAGCAAGGAGGGGTCCCAGGTGCAGGCCATGGCCAGCTGGGTCGGGAAGATGGTCGCACCCGGCCAGAACGAGTGGCCGTGGATGCCGTCGTCGGCCGTCAGCAGCGGAATGCCGAGCCGGGTCCGCCGGGCCAGTTCCATGGCCTCCGGCATCAGCGCGGGTGACACGTGCAGGACCGACCCGGACAGCTTGGCCGACACGATGTCCGCCAGGTCACCGTGTTGTGCGTCGAGCATCAGCAACTGCCCGACCTTCTCCGGAAGGGTCATCCGTGACAGCAGGTCCTCGGTTCTCGCTTCCACGGACGCGTTCGGATCCAGGTACGCGGCAGGGCGGACGGGCTGTCCCACTGTGTTCTCCAGGTAATGAGTCGTCACAGGTCAGAGAGTTGGTTGGCGACGGCGAGCGCTTCGCCGCAAGGGCACTGCCGCCTGCCGCGGTGGAGCTCGCGCGCCGTCTGCCCGCCGCCCCGGGCGGGGCCGGTGCGACACAGGGCGGCGGGGTGGGCGTCGGCGTGTCACTTCAGGCCGGTGGTGGCGATGCCGGCCACGAACTGGCGCTGGAAGAGGAGGAAGACGATCATCACCGGCAGCAGGACGACCATGGCGCCGGCGAGCAGGATGCCGAAGCGGGTGAAGGACTGTCCGCTGCTGGCCAGGGCGAGGCCGACGGGGAGCGTGTACTGGCTCTCGTTCTGGGCCACGACCAGGGGCCACAGGAAGTTGTTCCAGGAGCCGAGGAAGGTGATGATCCCGAGGGTGGCGAGGGCCGGCTTGGTCAGCGGAAGGATGATCCTCGCGAAGATGGCCAGTTCGCGGCAGCCGTCGACGCGGGCGGCGTCGATGAGTTCGTCGGGCAGGGTGGAGATGAACTGCCGCATCAGGAACACCCCGAAGGGGCCGGCCAGGAACGGCAGGATCAGCCCGACCAGGGAGCCGGTCAGCTGCATGTTGGACACCAGCACGTACAGCGGTACGAAGGTGACCAGGCCGGGGATCATGAGCGTCCCCATGACCAGCAGGAAAACGGCGCGCTGTCCGCGGAACTCCAGCTTGGCCAGGGCGTATCCGAGCATCGAGCAGAAGATGAGGTTGCCCGCGGTGACGGCGAGGGCCACGATCACGGAGTTGGCGAACATGCTCGTGAAGTCGAGCGTGCTGAACAGCTCGCCGTAGTTGGCGGTCGTGGGCGCCGTGGGGATCAGGACGGGCGGCACTCTGCGGATGTCGGCCTCGGGTTTGAAGGAACCGGAGAGCATCCACAGGAACGGCGCGATCATCAGCAGCAGGGCGCCGGCGAGCGGTAGGTACAGCCAGGGTTGGCCCCAGGTCTGCCTGATGCGGCGGCGCCTCAGGGTGCGGTCCGTGCCCGGGTGTGCCGTCGGAGCAGTGGAGAGGGTGCTCATGAGGCATCAGTCCTTGTCTCGCAGCACGCGGAACTGCAGTACGGTCAGCGCCACGATGAGGACGAAGATGACGTAGCTGGCGGCCGACGCCATGTCGTAGTTGCCGTTGCCGAACTGGTTGTAGGCGTACAACGTGGCCGACAGGGTGGAGTCCAGCGGCCCGCCACCGGTCATCACGAACGGCTCGTCGAAGAACTGCAGATAGCCGATGCCCGTGGTCACGGCGGTCAGCAGCAGGGCCGGGCGCAGGAGCGGGAAGGTGACCCGCCAGAACCGCTGCCAGGGCCCGGCGCCGTCGAGTTCGGCCGCCTCCATCAGGGACTGGGGGACGGACTGCAGACCCGCCAGCATGATGATCATGACGGTGCCGAGGTTGCGCCACACCGCCATCACGATCATGACGGGCAGGGCGAAGCGGGTGTCCGCCAGCCAGGCCGGACCGTCGATCCCGAGCCAGCCCAGGACGAGGTTCACCAGTCCCGCGCGCGGTTCGAGGAGCGTCTTCCACACCACGGCGACGGCCACGATGCTGGTGATCACCGGCAGGTAGAAACCGACCCGGAAGACGGCCCGGAAGCGGCGGATGCCCCGGTCGAGGGCGACCGCCGCGGCGAGCCCGGCGGCCAGGGTCAGGGGCAGGGCCACCAGGACGAACACGCCCGTGTTGCGCAGGGCCGTGAAGAACTGGTCGTCCTGGAAGAGCCGCACGTAGGTGTCGAGGCCCGTGAACGACACGTTCAGGGGTGTGCGCAGGTCGGCGCTCTTGGTGTCGGTCAGGCTCATCAGCAGCGACCACACCACCGGCAGCAGCATGAAGGCCGCGAACAGCGCGAGGAACGGGGCGGCGAGGATCCAGGCGGCCCGGGCCTGCCTGCCGCGCGCCGTGCTCCGGAGCCCGGAGTACCGGCGATCGGCACTCCGCTGCGGCCCCGCGGTGCTCTGCTCGTGGGTGTCGCTCCACCCGGGGAGCGTTTTCGTGGACATGGATGTCATCCGTCCGTACGAGGGATACTCACGGGGCGGCGCTCAGCGGCCGGTGCCGATGCTGGTGGCCTTGGACTGCAGCGTCTTCTGCACCTCGGCGACGGTGGCCTTGCCGAGGATCAGCTTCTCCAGCTCGGAGTCGATGGCGTCGGCGATCTGCTGCCAGGTCGTGATGGCGGGCGGCGCCTTGCTGACCTCGAGCTGCTCGGCGAACGCCTTCATGTTCTCGTCCTCGGTCAGCTTCCCCACCGACCACGCCTCGGGCGAAGGGGGCAGACTGCCGGTGGCCTTGGCATAGGCCGCGAGGTTGGCGGGCTCGGTCAGGAACTGGGCGAACTTCCATGCCGCGTCGGGATTCTTGGCGTCCTTGAACACCGCCAGATCGCTGCCGCCGGCGAACCCGGCGGGCTGCTCGGAGTACGGCACCGGCATGGTCTTCCACTTGCCGTCCAGCTCCGGTGCGTCCTTGTGGAAGCTACCGCCGGCCCACGCTCCCTCCTGGTAAACGGCGATCAGCCCGTCCCGGAAGCCCTGCACGTTGTCCGACCTGTCGGTCGGCGCCAGGCCATCCTTCGGGACGCTCGCGTAGTACTCCAGCGCCTTGGCGACCTCGGGCGAGTCGAAGGTGAACTTCCCGGTCCTGGCGTCGTGGATGTCACCGCCCTGCTGCCAGACCATCGGCACCCAGAAGATCCAGGAGTTGAAGCCCATCACCAGCCCGCTGGCATGACGCACCTTGGGGTTCTGCTTGCCGGCGGTGGCCTGAATGGCCTTGAGGTCCTTCAGGTATCCGGCCCGGTCGCCGGCCAGGGCGCCCTTGATGCCGGCCTTGGTGGTGATGTCGGTCCGGTAGTAGACCGCTTGGGTGTCGGCGATGAACGGGACGCCGTAGGAGGTGTTCTTGTACTTGGTGGTGTCCCACTGGCCGGGGTAGAAGTCCGACGACTTGATCGATTCCGGGGTGGCCTGGAAGGCGTTCATGGCGGCCATCTCGGCCATCCAGGTGGTTCCGACCAGGGACATGTCCGGTGTGTTGCCGCCGGCGACCGCGGTGGTCAGCTTGTCGTGGGCGGCGTCCCAGGGAACGGCAGTGATCTTGACGGTTGCGTCCGGGTTCTCCTGCTCGAACTTCTTGGCCAGGTCCTTCAGGTTCTCGTCGGGGTCGCCCATGGACCACATGACCACCGTCCCCTTGGCCTTGCCGGCGCCGAGCTTCGCGGGCGCGTCGTCGCCGGGGCCGGAATCCTCGCTCCGGCCGCAGCCGGTGGCCACCAGGGCCGCGGTGACGGTGACGCACAGGGTCTGGACGGTTCTGACAGCGTGACGGGTGGTGATACGCATGGTGCGGCTCCTTGCCGTTGAGCGATACGGAGGCGGGGGGCGGCGAAGTGTGGGAGCGGGCGGGCGCCCGGACGGGTCGGCACACGAGTGGAGACCGTCTGCGGTGGCAGCGGCATCGGCGGCCATCCGCAGGTCGCGGCTGGAGCATCCGAGGCGGAGGGGACAGCGGCCGGGCGGGTGTGCCAGGCGCACCGTTCGGTGTCCCGGATCGGGAACGCACGAGCGGAAAGGTGCATGGGGGCGGTTCCGCGTGAACGCAGGCGCAGCCGCCCGGAGTTGCGAGGAGGGCGAGGCCGAAGTGGTTCGCCGAGGCTTCAAGGAGACGGGGGCGGTGCGTCACTCACCGGCGACACACCGCCCGACTGCGAGGCGCCATCACGTGCGCATCGCGATGACGTCGCGTCAGTTCGAGCTTGGCTCTGTCGTCGAGCCACGGACCACGAGGCTGGTGGGAACGATGCGCGAGGAGGCCGCTTCCGGCGATCTCCGCACGTGGTCGAGCAGCAGACGGGCCGCCGCCGCACCCATCTCCCGCATCGGCTGGCGGATGGTGGTCAGTGCCGGATAGGTGTACGACGCCACCTCGACGTCATCGAACCCCACCACGGCGACATCCCGCGGAATCCGGAGACCGGCCTCGTGCAAGGCCGCGAGCACGCCGGCCGCCAATGGGTCGTTGTGCCCGAAGACCGCGTCGAACTCCACGCCGTCCGCGAGAGCCTGCGCGACCGCGCTCCGGCCGTCGTCGAACAGGAAGTCACCGCAGACGATCCTGCGCTGGTCGAGCTCGATCCCGGCCTGCGCGTAGACATCGACGAAGCCGCCCAGCCGTTCCTGAGTACAGCCGTACTCCTCGGGCCCGGTCACCACCAGAGGGCGACGGCGGCCGATGTCCAGCAGGTGACGCGCCGCCTGCTCTCCGCCCTCCCGATTGGTGGTGGCCACGTAGGGGAATCCCGGCCGCTGGAAGCGGTCGTCGATCAGCACCACCGGCAGCCCTGCTTCGTGCAGTTCCGTGATGGATGCCAGGGCCCCCTCGGGCTCGATCACCAGCAGACCGTCGAACGACTTGGCGGCGACCTGCAGGCCCAGCCTGCGCAGTGACTCCTCACCGCGGTTCACGGTCAGCATGCGCAGTCCGAAGCCCTCGGTCTCCAGCGTTTCGACGACCGCCTGCACTATGCCGGCCCAGGCCCAGGCCATGTCAGGGACCAGCATGCCGATCATCTGCGACGTACCGCGTGCGAGCCCCACTGCCCCGGCGCTCGGCACATAGCCGAGCTCCGAGATCGCCTCGCGGACCTTCAAGACGGTGTTCTCGTTGATCTCGCCCTTGCCGTTCAGCACCCGCGAGACCGTCGTCTTGCTGACCCCGGCCCGCGCTGCCACGTCGGCGATCGTGACTCCCATGTCACCTCCCCTCCCTTCCTGCAGAGGCGGAAGACGTCCTCCCGCACCGAAGGGCCGATCGTACAGAGACCCTTGGAACCGGTACCGGAATCGGTCCCGGAACCGGTTTCGGTACCGGTTCCGGAAGTGAAGCACCGAGAGGCCCGACTGGTCAACAGGCCGGAAACAACTCGTTAACCGGCCGGTCCGATCTCGAAAACGTCGCGGACGCCTGCCTGTTCGCCGCCCGGGTCACCGCTCCTACCTGCTCGTTTGCCGGCCTGAACGCGTCACGGCAGGGCCGGTTGACGCAGTCCACGACCACGGAGACACCTGACGGAACGGGGGCTCGTACCGGAGCAATCTCGCCCGGACCGTTGACGCACCGGCCGGACTGCGCTTCATAATCGGGCACTCGATGTCATCGCTGACACAAGTCAACGTTGACACCTCGGTCGGCGGCGTGGACGACGGCGCCGGCCCGAGGCGTCACTTTTCGGTCCGTCCGCACCGGGGCCGCAGTCACCGCTGCCCGGACGACCGCGGGACTAGGAGACACCATGAGCTCGGTACGCGTATCCCGGCATGCCCGCATACGGATGATGGCGGCGGTGGCAACGGTCTGCGCCCTGTCCGCAGCCCCGCTCGCCCCCCAGGCGGTCGCCGCCGACACCCCGCCGTACACCGAGAGTTACAGACCCCAGTTCCACTTCACTCCGGAGAAGAACTGGATGAACGACCCCAACGGCCTCGTCCACTACAAGGGCGAGTACCACCTCTTCTACCAGTACAACCCGAACGGCAACTCCTGGGGCGACATGTCCTGGGGGCACGCGGTGAGCAAGGACCTGGTGCACTGGGAGGAACTGCCGCTCGCCCTGTCGCACGACGACGAGGAGATGGTGTTCTCCGGCAGCGCGGTCGTCGACTGGAACAACACCACCGGGTTCGGCACGAAGAAGAACCCGCCCATGGTGGCGATCTACACCAGCGCCTACAAGGACGGCGGCAAGCAGGCCCAGTCGCTCGCCTACAGCACCGACCGGGGTCGCACCTGGACCAAGTACCAGGGAAATCCCGTCATCGACATCGGCTCCAAGGACTTCCGTGACCCCAAGGTCCAGTGGCACGCACCCACCAAGAGCTGGCTCATGACGGTGTCGCTGTCCGCCGAGCACAAGGTGCAGTTCTACTCGTCGAAGAACCTCAAGGACTGGGAGCTGCTGAGCGAGTTCGGGCCGGCCGGTGCGACGGGCGGCGTGTGGGAGTGCCCGGACCTGTTCCCCCTGGCGGTCGACGGCGACAAGGACAACATCAAGTGGGTTCTGGTCGTCAACATCAACCCCGGTGGCATCGCGGGCGGTTCGGCCGCCCAGTACTTCATCGGTGACTTCGACGGCAAGAAGTTCACCGCCGACGACAAGGGCACCTACACCCCGCCCACGGGCACGGTGGTACAGGACTTCGAGGGCACCGGCTTCGGCGAGTGGACGACGACCGGCACGGCGTTCGGACAGGGACCGGCCGCCGGGGCGGTGGACTGGCAGGGGGCCGTCACCGGCTTCGACGGCAAGGGCCTCGCCAACAGCTTCCACGGCGGTGACGGCGCCACCGGCATTCTCACCTCCCCCTCCTTCACCGTCGACAGCCCCTACCTGAACTTCAAGATCGGCGGCGGACGGCACCCGCACGAGGCCGGAACCGTTCTGGACGGCACTCCGCCCGAGGGCACGGTCCTCGCCGACTTCGAAGACGGAACGTACGGCGACTGGACGGCGACCGGGGACGCCTTCGGCGCCGCACCGGCCACCGGCGCCCTCCCCGGCCAGCAACAAGTCTCCGGATACCTGGGCAGCGGCCTGGTCAACACCTTCCTGAACGGCGACTCCACCACGGGCACCCTCACCTCGCCCGAGTTCACCATCGACAAGAAGCACATCAACTTCCTCATCGGCGGCGGCAACCACCCGGCCGGCTCCGCCAACCCCACCGCGATCGAACTCCTCGTGGACGGCCAAGTCGTCCGCAGCGCCACCGGAAAGGACGCCGAAGCACTCAACTGGGCCTCCTGGGACGTCGGCGACCTCGCCGGCAAGAAGGCGCGGATCAGGATCGTCGACGACAACACCGGCGGCTGGGGCCACATCAACGTCGACCACATCGTGCTCTCCGACACCACCGCCCCCCGCGTCTCCACAGAGACCTCCGTCAACCTGATCGTCGACGGCGAGGTCGTCCGCAGCGCGACCGGCACCGACAGCGAGACCCTGGACTGGGCCTCCTTCGACCTGCGCCCCTACGCCGGCAAGAAGGCGCGGATCCAGGTCGTCGACATGAACACCGGCGGCTGGGGCCACGTCCTGGCCGACCGGTTCACCGCCGCGGACAAGCCCGCCAGGTCCGTCGTGCAGCGCGCCGACTGGGCCGACTACGGCAAGGACTACTACGCGGCGGTGTCCTGGGAGAACGCGCCGGGCGGCAAGCGCTACATGATCGGCTGGATGAACAACTGGGACTACGGCCTCTCCGTCCCCACCTCCCCCTGGCGCGGCGCGCAGAGCGTTCCCCGGGAGATGGCCCTGCGCACGGTCAACGGCCGGATCCGGTTGACCAGCAAGCCTGTGGGCAGCCTGGAATCCCTCCGGCAGAACCGCCCGGCGACGGCGTCCGGCGTCACCGTCAAGAGCACCTCCAAGCCCCTGATCGGCCCCGCGGCCAAGGGCAGGGCACTCGACATCGAGGCGACCTTCTCCCTCAAGGACGCCGAACGCTTCGGCCTGAAGGTGCGCACCGGCGCGGGCGGTGAGGAGACCGTCATCGGTTACGACACCACGACACAGGAGCTGTACGTCGACCGCACCCGCTCCGGCGCCGTGGACTTCAACAGCACCTTCCCCGGTGTCCAGACCGCACCCCTGAAGGCCAGGAACGGCAAGGTCAAGCTGCGGATCCTCGTCGACTGGTCGTCCGTCGAGGTCTTCGGCGGCAACGGCGAAGCGGTGATCACCGACCAGATCTTCCCCGACCCCTCCAGCACCGGCGTCGAGGTCTTCGCCGAAGGCGGCACCGCCACCCTCGACCGCATGCAGGCGTGGCAGCTGAGCTCCATCTGGAAGTGACGGGCCGCGGGTCCGTGCGCCGGTCGGCGGACACGCCGGGCCTTCGCCCTTGCGGCGATCCTTGGGTGGGATTTGCGCGGCCGCTGCGGCGGTTGATCGCCCGGCGACGGAGCAGACGGCCGACCTGCAGCAGGCGCATGTGTGCGTCCGGAGGGCTCGGTCCGGTCACGTGGGACGGACAGCGCCCTGTTCACACGTACGGTCCGCGCCTGGGGCAGCAGGTCGAACGCCTGCTGCCCCAGGGCACCCGCCGCCTGGTCAGGGCCCCGCACCTGGCCGTGCGGGGCCTGCATCAGACTGCTGAGGTCTCAGCGGCGTCCTCCGGCACCGTCATCCGTACGGGTTCGGCGTGTGGCGAAGACCGCGGCTGCGCCGACGGCCAGCAGCAGGCCGGCGCCGCCGAGCAGCCACGGGGTGGCACCGGCTCCGGTCTGGGGGAGCACGCCATTCGGCCCGGCCGCGGTCGCACCTGACGTGGTCTCATCGGTTTCCGCTGCGCCGGAGGCGGCCGCGCCGGTCGCGCCCGTAGTGCCGGAGGCGGACGGTCCGGTCGTCGTCCCGGCCCCCGTGATCCTGGGCGACGCCAGTACGTTCTCCTGCCCCGCGTCCAGCTCGCACCGCGCGTCGATCCTGCCCGGGAACGTCACCTCGCCACTCGCGTCCCTCGGGGTGAGACGCGCGACGAGATCGCCGACGGTGATCTTCGCGCGGCCCGGCTGCGTGAAGGTGAGCGCCGGGGCGGAGCCGGTCGCCTTGACGTGGAACGACCCCGACACCGGGATGTCGGCCTTCACACTGAACGGCAAGGTCACGTCGGTGTCCCCCTCCGGGGCAGCCACGCGTGCCTGCGCGTCCACCGTGCCTTCGACGGTCTTCACACCGATCCTGCCCAGCATCTTCGTGGCGCCCGCGTCGACCGGCACCGCAGCTCTGACAACGAATTCCGGGGTGGGCCGTCCGACCGCGGCCGAATCCGGGATCTCCGAATCGATCCTCACCGTGACGGGCAGGTCGTCGATGAACGGAGTCGAGCAGGTGTACCGCACGGTGAGCGACACCGGGTCCGCGGCGGCGGGTCCGGCTCCCAGGACTCCCACGAGTCCGCCCGCGACCGCCACAGCCGTCGTCGATCGGAGGGAGCGAAGTGCTCCTGGACCGCTCAGGACGGCACGGGCCGAGGCCCGCCGCTCACGCGGGTTCTGGATGTGCTTGTCAGTTCTCATTCTGAATCCCCGTCAGGGTTTTTGGATCTCTCGGATGAAACCCGCACTTCGGGCCGGCCGGGGTGGCCACCCGGGGCGACTCGGCGGGTACGGCATCGGCTGCCATCAGGTCGTGCTGAACTCGGCATGCGGCTCAGCGGAGTCGGCAGGTCGCCGGTCACGGCCGTCGTGCATGTCACGGCCGTCGCGTCCATCGCGCACGTCACGGCCGTCGCGGCCTGCCAGGAAGACCTGCGTCAGGTGATCTTGGAGTTGGGCGTGGCGGAACTGGTAGACCGCGCCGGTCTGGCGCAGCACGTTCCGCTCGCACGCGTCATCGAGGAAAGCGATCAGCCGCCAGGGCAGGCGTCCTGTGAGCGGCAGCCATATACGCACGAGGGCCACCCACTGACCCCACGTGGTGAAACCGAGCCCGTACGCGAGCCCGCCCCCGAACGCGGCTTCGAGCCCGAACCCGAGCCCCACCAGGGAACCCCACACAGGCCCGTCCACGGCTCCCTGGGCGAATCCGACGCCCAACCCGAACACGAGCGCCCACACCAGCATGTAGACGACCACGTTCCTGCGGTCCTGGCTCAACAGCTCGGCGGAGCTGACGCCGGACTCGGTGTCGATGGGAACTTCCAGCCAGGCCATGAGCCCGAGCACCAGCCCCGCCCCGAGCCCGAGCCCGGGCACGAACAAGAGGGCACCCACGAGCCCGCCGTCGAGCCCGTCCCCCAGCCCCAGTGACTCGACCACGACCCTGTCCAGGAACAACACCGCGAGCGCGAGCGAGACCCCGCCCACGAGTCCGAGCCTGAACCGGAGAGCGACCTTCGCTCGCCGCTCCCCGGTCCTGCCGAAGACCTGTATGCGTACGTGCGACGGCTCGACCGCGCCTCGGGAGACGAACCCGTACACGAACCCGAAGAGCAGCCCGTTCACGAGCCCGTGCAGGAGCCCGACCACGAGCCCCCGCACGAGCGCGAACTCGAGCCCGTGCGATGTCGCGATCAAGTTCACGGGCACGTTTCCGACCGCGGTCGTCACCCCGAGGGCCAGTGCGGCCAGGAACCCGATGACGAGCACGCGCGAAGAACGGCGCATCGCGGTGCCCAGTCGCCACCAGGCGAGGTCACGTTCCGGAACGCCCGTGCGTGCTCTGCCGAGTTGGTCCAGGTGCGCGGCGAGGTAGCCGAGCCAGTGCTGGGCACGGTCGGGGTTCCAGTGCCGCCGGCAGCGACGGCCGGTACCGCTGTCGCCGTCGGCCGGCGTGGGCTCGTAGGCGGCGGGAGTGAACGCCGCCAGGAGATGCTTCTGCAGGGCCTCGGGGGTCGCGAACGTGGCGGTGTTCAGGAGTTCTCGAGGGTCGCGCCCACGGGCGTCGCTGTAGACGGTGCGGGCCATGGCGACCATCAGCGGAGTGGTGAGTACCGTGGCCAGGTTCGCCGTACCCGGGCGGCTCGGGTGTGCGCGCAGCTCGTCCAGGACGGGTTCCCACACGGTGTTGTGCAGGCCGCCGTCCGGGCCGGGACTGCTGGTGCGGGGCAGGTAGGGCGCGATGTCCTCCAAGGTGAGGCCGTCCAGCTCGATGACGGCGGCCTTGGGGAACGGGCGGTCGGCCACGGCCTCGGCGTACTCCTCGGGACGGCTGGTGAGGAGCAGTGAGGTGGCCGTGCGGTCGAGCTCCCTGAGCGCCGCATGCCGCAGGCCGCTCGCGATCTCGTCGAAGCCGTCCAGTACGGGCAGGATCCAGCCCGTGTCGACCAGGGCACCGGCCGGGTTCCCTCCGGGGGCGGCCGGCGGCGCGAGGTCGTGGTCGCGCACCAGTTGATGGCACATCCAGTCGCGCAGCGAGATGGTGGTCGGGTCCCATGAACCGAGGCTGAAGATCACCGGTACGCGGTCGTCAGGGGCCCGGTCGCGCAACCAGTCGCGGACGAAGCGCAGGGTCAGGATCGTCTTGCCCGACCCGGCCGCACCGAGCACCACCAGCCGACGGGACGGGACGGACCGGTACACCTTCACGATCTCGTCGAGGCGGCCGGCCAGGACGAGCGGCCCCGGATCCTTCCCGGGCGGGGCGTTGCGAATACTTGCCCAGTGGTCGAAGCCCGTGTCGGCGTTCCGGAAGCGCACGGGAAGCGGGTACGGGTCGTGCACCTTCCGCCGCCGCCACTCCTTCTCCCATTGCCCTGCCACCCTGGAGGCGAGCCGCTCGGCCTCCTCCCGCGGCTCCGGCGCGCGCGGCGACGGGCGCGGCAGCCGCTGGAGTCGGTCGGCGCGCACCGGCAGACCGATCAGCTCGCCGAGTTCCCTGATCCGGGCCGGGGTCAGGTCCGTGAACCAGCGCTCCACCGGGGTGGCCGCGAGCGTGCCGAGGCCGTCGGGGCGATGGTGCTCACTGATGACCCCGATCACGCACCCGCCGCTCCACACCGGGGCACCCGACATCCCCTCCCAAGGGGAGCGGCCCCGCTCGGGGTCGTACTCCGGGGAGGATCTCAGGGTTATTGCGAGACGGCCCGTGCGCAGGTACGACAACGGGCTGGTGTCACCTCGCGCGTGGTGAGAGTCCCGGTACCACACGGGCTCACCGCGGTCCGACGACCGGGTACTCGCGCGCAGCCTGAACCTCGGGAAGCCCAGCGCTTCGCAGTCCACCGTCCGCGTGACGCGGGCGAACCGCACCGGCGAGACCTCGTCGGCGGACAGGCCCCCGGCGCTCGGGTCGTCCGCGATCCTGATCAGCGCGATGTCGGAGGCGGGGTCCGCCAGGACCGGCTTGCCGTACACCTCCCGCGTACCGCCGTCCTCGGTGAGGAAACGCACCTGAACCGACGTCGCGTCACACAGCACATGCGCGGCAGTGAGCACCAGGTCCCCGGTCACCTGGTAACCCGACCCGCGCCCTCCCGGGCCCGCGCCGCGCGTGGTGACGACCTGGACCGCCCGCCGCCGGTCGAGCCCGTCCGGCTCGACTCCCCCGCCCACAGCGTCCACAGCGGCACTCACCGCTCGTGTGCGCCGGCGCGGCCGGAGACGTACGGCGGATCGTCCGCCCCCGCCAGGGCCGGCCGCAACGTCAGTGAGACGCGCTGGGCCGAGGTGGCCCTCACCGCCGCGTCCGCACCGGACTCCACCACCCAGAACCGCACTTTCGCGCCCGCCTGCCCGGAGCTCTCCAGCGCGACCGACAGATCCAACTCGATCGACCCCAGCTCGAAGCGCAGTGCCTCGCCTTCCGCTGCGGCGATCGCCTGCCCGACCTCCTCCCGCAGGTCCCTGATCACCCTGGCCAACTCGACCACACCACACTCCCAGTCACCTGTGCGACGGTGGCGACGAGGACGACCGCTTCGTCGCAACCGCGAACTTCTCCTGCTCTGTAGGGCCACGACCGGGTGCCCTTCGAGATGGCCGGTGCCGCACTTCACTGCGTGGCGCTACCGGTTTCCGACCGGAGCGGACTTCCGTGCCCGCCGGTCTGCGTACATCTCAGTGGTTCTCAGTCGTGTCTCTGCAACCATGTCGGGACACGCTGCAACGCCGATGAATTTTCGATGATGTACGGAAGCGGGGGCGGGGAGTTGGACAGCGGACCTCCTCAGCGGCTTCGGATCGCGGTGCTCGGGCCGCTACGAGCCTGGCGGGACGGATCACCACTGGATCTGGGGCCTGTCAAACGGCAGGCCGTACTGGCCGCGTTGCTGCTCCGTCAGGGTGCCGTGGTGAGCCATGGGCAACTGCTCGACGGGGTGTGGGGATCGGAGCCACCCGCGTCCGGCCACAAGGTGCTGGCCAGTCACGTCAACCCGCTGCGCAGGGCGCTCGACGCGGAGAGCACCCGGCACACGGAGTCGGTGATCCGCAGTGGCAAGGGCTGGTACCGCTTCGTCGTCGACGGGATCCGGCTCGATGTCGCGGACCTGACCGAGCGGGGCGACGAGGCGCTGCGTACGAAGGCGTCCGGCGACCTGGACACCGCGACGGACCAGTTGTCCGCGGCGCTCGCGCTGTTCCGGGGCGAGCCCCTGGCCAACCTGCCGGGACCGTACGCGCAGGCCGAGCGGGAGCGGCTGTCGGAACGCCGGCGAGCGCTCCGGCTGAAGAGACTCGAGTGCCTGGTCCTGCTCGGCCGGTTCGGTGAGGCCCTGGACGACGTCGCCGCCGAGGCCGCGTCGAGTCCTTACGACGAGTCACTGCTGGCGTTGCGGATGCGGGCTCTGTACGGCTGCGAACGTCAGGCGGAAGCGCTGAACGCCTACCAGGGCATGCGCGTACGGCTGCGTGACGAACTCGGCGTCGATCCCGGTGAGGAGCTCCGCCGGGTGTACGAGGCGGTGCTGCGCCACGACGACGCCTCCCTCCTCGGTACGGCGGCTCCTCCCGCGCAGACGCTCTCCCGGCCCGCCGCCCGCGGTGATCACGCCGCGGCCGAGCCGATGCGACCAGGGGCACCGGGGCGGGCGGCTCACCCGCCGCGCGACAGCGCTCGGCCGGCGCCGGCCGAGTTGCCGCACGGCGCCGCGGGGTTCGCCGGCCGCACCGAAGAACTCGCCCGACTGCACGCGTTGCTTCCACCGGAGCAGGGCCGGGGGGTGGCGAACACGGTGGTCGTCTCCGCCATCGGCGGCGCCGCAGGCATCGGCAAGACCGCTCTGGCGGTGCACTGGGCGCACCAGGTGCGTGACCGCTTCCCGGACGGCCAGCTGTATGTGAACCTGCACGGATTCGACCACGACCGGCAGCCGCTCAGGCCCGGAGAAGCCCTTGAGCTGCTTCTGCGGAGCCTGGGGCTCGCGGCGTCGGAGATACCGGCGAACGACGAGGCGCAGGCGCGTGCGTACCGGACCCTGCTGGCTGACAAGCGCCTGTTGGTCCTGCTGGACAACGCCGCCTCGGCGGAGCAGGTCCGTCCGCTGCTCCCGGGCAGCCCGTCGTGCTGCGTCGTCGTGACCAGTCGCAACCGGCTCGGCGATCTCGTGGCCCGCGACGGCGCCCACGCCCTGCCGTTGGATCTCCTGCTGCCGGCCGAGGCCCGCGCGCTGCTGAGCGAGACACTCGGCACCGACCGGCTGTCCGCCGAACCGCTCGCGGCCGACGAACTGATCCGGCTGTGTGGCAGCCTTCCGCTGGCGCTGCGCGTGGCCGCCGCGAGGCTGGCGGGCGATCCGGGCCTGCGCCTGGCCGACCTGGTCACTGAGATGTCCGAGGGCAACCGGCTTGAGGCGCTGGAGCCGGACGGTGACGACGGCTCCCCTTTGCGGACGGCCTTCTCCGCGTCGTACGGAGTTCTGGCCCCTGCCGCCCGCCGGCTGTTCCGCCTGCTCGGACTGTTCCCCGGCCCGGAGCTCACCGCCGATACCGCGGCGGCTCTCCTGGACGCACCGGTGCAGCAGGCCCGCCGCCTGCTCAGTGCCTTGGCCGCCGCCCACCTGATCGAACCGGCGACGGCGGGCCGGTACCGCTTCCATGATCTTCTGCGCGAGTACGCGCAGGAGCGTGCGCAGGTGGAGGAGACCGCGGCGGATCGCGGTGCCGCGTTGAGACGCGTCCTGATCCGGTACCTGAACGCCGCTCGCGCCGCCGGAGGAACCTGGCTCTTCCCGGAGTTGCCCCACGACCTCGCCCCAGGCGATCAGCCGGACGTTTCGTTCGCTGCCGGAGCCGGACCATGGCTGGAGGCGGAGCGGGCGAATCTGCTCGCCGTCATCAACCATGCCGGCCGCCACGGTCCCCGCCCGGTCGCCTGGCACCTGACCAACGCGCTGTTCGGCTACTTCTGGCTCCATCTGCCGCGGGCGACATGGGAGGCCACCGCACAGACGGCGCTGGACGCGGCCACGGCCGAGGGCGACCTGTTCGGCCAGGCGGCCATGCACAGCAGCCTCGGACTGCTCAAGTCGGACCGGGGGTACGGCAGGCAGGCGGTCGATCACCACACACGCGTACGCGACATCAGTCGGGAGCTCGGCTGGGCGGTGGGCGAGGCGGCGGGCCTCGGCGGCATGGCCCAGGCGGAATGGAGCATGGCGCGCCTCGACAGTGCGCGCGAGCATGTCGTCACCGGCTTGCGGATCACCCGTGACGTCGGAAACCGTCACCTTGAAGCGTTGGGGTTGGTCGTCCTCGGTGTGACCTGCCGGGATCTGGGCCGGCTGCGCGAGGCTGCCGGCCACATCGAACTGGCCATGAAGCGGAATGAGGAGATCGGCTGGAACGACCACAGCCTGGCTCTGCAGAATCTTGGCCTGGTGTACTGGGAACTCGGCCGTCTGGCCGATGGCCTGGAGATCCTCGGTCTCGGGGTGATCGGTGACAGGAGCGGCGGATACCGCAACGACCGCGCCATGATGCTGGACGCCGTCGCGAGGATCAACATCGAACTCGGCCGCCACGACGAGGCGCTGGAACAGGCCGAGCGTGCCTTCGCCATGGTCAAGGACAAAGGACGGCGCTGGATTCAGGCCGGCATCCTCAACACGGTCGCCGCCGCCCACCGAAGCCTGACCGATTTCGACCGATCGGTGCGGGCCGGCCACCGGGCTCTCACCCTGGCCCGCGAGTCGCGACACCAACGCACGGAAGCGGACTGCGTCTTGGGGCTCTCCCTCACGCACGAGCAACGGGGCCGGTACGACGAGGCCCGCAGCCACGCCGAACAGGCGCTGAGCCTGGCGCGCGACCACTCGTTCCGCGTGGTGGAGGGCCAGGCCCTGACGGCCCTGTGCGCGATAGCGGAGTCCGAGGCGGCCCACCCCACAGCCGTCAGGCTCGGCCACGAGGCCTTGGCCATGCACCGCAGGACCGGCCACCGTCTCGGCGAAGCCCGGACCTTGATGGTCCTCAGCCGCGCCCTGCACGAAACCGAGGACGCAGCCGCCGCCCCCATGAGGCAGCAGGCCCTGGCCGTCTTCTCAGCCGTCGGCGTACCGCCGGTGGGGTACGAAGATCTCGACTGGTGAGTAACAGTGCGACGGCCGGCACAACGGCGAGACCGGCCCGTCCGCATGTGACGCGCGGTGGGGGTGCGGCTCGTGGGTGGTCGGCTCGGCGGTCGTGCGGCCGCGTGTCGCCCGACGGTGATCGTGGGGCAGCCTCAGCTGCCTTCCGCACCTCCCGACGTGCCGACTCTCGGTTCCGGGGGCCCGGCGTTGTCGGTGAAGAACTGCCACAGGGTGAGGAAGGCGATGAGCTGGGCGAACAAGTAGGCCATCTGCAGGGAGAAGTACCGCATCTGGTAGATGGACAGCAGCAACCCGAGGCGGCTCTGCCAGTAACGACGTTCACCTCGGAAGGTGTCCAGGTCGAGGGCCATGCCGGTGAGCGTCATGACCAGGAGCATGGCCGCCGCGTACAGGGCCAGGTTGGTCTGTCCTTGCCGGGTGAACCAGTTGCCGATGGCGTCGAGCCCTATCGGGAGGGCGAAGGCGGCCGTGATCGGCAGGCTCCGCACCGGTCCTCGGCGTCCGGGGAGCCGGCGCCAGAGCGCGCCCAGCAGGAATCCGGCCCCGGCCCAGGTGACTTCCCAGTAGACGAATCCCATCAGGACGCCGGGAAGTCCGAAGCCGTAGTGGAGGGTCGTCGTCAGGAACTCCCCCCTCAGGTTCTCGGTCCAGACGAGGAGGGCGCTCACGGGCAACCCGATGAGCCCGGCGAGCAGAGCGGCCCGACGGCCGTTCTCCCACCATGCCGCGTGGGGCCCCAGCGCGAGGGCCGCGTCGACAACGGAGATGTCGGTGGGGAGTTTGTCGGCGGCTCCCGAGGGGGCCTGCCAGCGGTGGAGGCCGCGCAGCTCGCGTTCGTAGACGCGTCGGCTGTGCGCCTCGTCGTCGGACTGTCCCTGGTCGAGGCGACGCAGCTTGGCGTGCACCTCCCTGAACCTGCGGGCCCGGTCGAGCAGATCGTGCCGCCGTGGCTCGTCGAGCGCGTCTCTCAGCGGGGCCCCGGAACGCTGCAGTGGCCTGTCGAGTACGCCTTTGCCCCTGCTGAGCACGATGACCAGCTGCAGAGCACCGAGGTTCACGAAGACCCACAGCCAGCTCACTACGCCGTTGTTGACGAACCATCCCAGGCCCAGGCCGACCATGGACGGAAAGAAGAGGAGCATCCAGAGCTCGTCGATCCGATCCGGGTCCTGCGGGGAGGCCGCGAACCGGTGCGCCCGGGCCCGGAGGACGGCGAGGATCGCCAGACCGATGAGGATCCAGTCGTAAGTGAGCCACCAGTCCGTGCTGATGGTGCTGAACCAGGTGAGCTCGCTCCCCAGTGCTTTCACATGGGCGATTCCGTAGGCCGCGTCACCGTGCGCGCTCAGCCAGGAGGCGCGCTGCCAGTTCCGTTCCCTGGTGATCCCCACACACAGGCCGATGATGCCGACGGTGAGGACGATCAGCGGTGCCGCGTGGCGCAGTGTGAGGTCGCGCGGTTCGTTCGGCCCGCCCGGAGTCCTCGGGGAGCGAGGGCTGATCAGCCCGGCCGAGCGGGCCAGCCGCCAACCGGTCGCCGCCGTCCCCAGGAGGAGGAGGGCGAAGACGCTGCCGGCCGCGGCGAACAGCGCCGCAATCGCGTTGTCGTCTGTGTCTTCGAGGAGAAAGGCGTGCGCGGTCAGCCCGAAGCGCTCGGGTCGGACGGCCACGGCCAGCACGGGCGCGGTGAGGACCGCGCCGGCCAGCCAGACGGTGGGTCGCGGACGGCCGAAGACGAGGAGAACCCAGCCGAGGACAAGGCCGACGAAGAGACCGTGGTACGCCTGCAGGTCGTTGTTCCAGCTGTCGATGCGGAAGTGGTCGCCCAGTAGGCGGTAGAGAACGTCCTCACCCCTGTTCACCAGGGATATCGCCAGATACAGCCACGCCCACCGGGCCGCCGTGGTGACGTGCGTCGTCTCATTCGGTGTCAGGGTCCCGGCCCGTCTGGTTCTGGCGGCCGCGCCGAGCACCAGAACGGCCAGGGACCAGTCCCAGAGCAACTCGCCGGACACGCTGGTGGTGAGGAAGCGCAGGCGGTCGTCCTGTGCCGCCCACGAGCGCTGCCAGGCGGGGTTCAGGCGCACATCGACGGCCGGCATGGCCTGGCGGGGCTTCTGCCGCCAGACCAGACCGGTGTCCCCCTCACCGGTCGCCGGTCTGGGCTTGGCCATGATGGCGCTGGAGGAGCCCGGGTCCACCACAACGGACGTCCATCTCGCGCGCCGCAGGGCCTCGGACGGGTTCAGGCGGATGCGCCAGTGGTCCTTGCCGATCTCGACGTCCCAGGGGCCGACATAGGTCATGCCCTGATCGTCGGCCCAGGCATAGAAGTCGACCCGGACCTTCACGGCGTCCTTCTCCGCCGTGATGCGCGGAGCGCGGGAACGCCATTCGTCCCACCACGTGTACTGCGTCCCCGGCCCCCTCAGCAGGCAGCGCATCGCCCGCCGGTAGGCCTCGGAGTCCTCGCCCAGGAGGAGCCCGGTCGCATACGTCCATGTGGAGGGGACGCGGACCGTCAGCCGGCTGACGACCTTGGTGTGCGTCCGGCGTTCGTGCTCCAGCCGTACGGACGCACTCACCCGGGCCTTGGCGAGACTCCCGCTACGGCAGAGGTCGTCCGACGCGCGTGCGACGTGGCCGGGGTACGCGAAGCCGCCGAGCAGCAGAGCCATCAGTACGACTACGCAGGCCCTCAACCCCGCTCCCCCGACGCGCAGTTGTCTTTCCCCCCATGGTGATCGGAGACCCTGCTCCGCTGCTCCCTGGTTTACCCGGAGTCAGGACGTTTGAGTCTTGTGGGTGGCATGGTCGTGGACGCCGGCGGGCGCGTGCACGGGCCCCGACCAGGAACTGCCGGCCTCGCCCTCCGTCAGCTGACGGCGACCGGGCGCCGGTGGATCGGGCCCGTGCCCCGGGTCAGGGGCAGGCCCGTGCCCTCGTTGGTGTGGGCGATGATCTCCGCGGTGATGGAGACCGCCGTCTCCTCCGGCGTACGCGCCCCGAGGTCGAGACCGATCGGAGACCGCAGCCGGGCCAACCGGCCTTCCGTGACGCCCTCCTCCCGCAGGAGGCGCAGGCGTTCGCCGTGGGTGCGCCGGGATCCCATCGCACCGACGTAGCCGACGGGGAGCTCAAGTGCGAGGCGCAGCAAGGGGATGTCGAACTTGGCGTCGTGGGTGAGGACGCAGAGTGCGGTACGGGCGTCCACCTGCGTCTGTCCCAGGTAGCGGTGCGGCCAGTCGACCACCACCTCGTCCGCGTACGGGAACCGGGCCGCCGTGGCGAAGACGGGCCGGGCGTCGCACACGGTGACCCGGTAGCCCAGGAAAGCCCCGGCCCGACTGAGCGCGGCGGCGAAGTCGACGGCGCCGAAGACCAGCATGCGCGGGCGGGACGCGTGGACGTGGACGAGGAGGGTCAGCGGTTCGGGGCAGCCGTCCCCGTCCCCGCCGACCGTGACGCGGGCGGTGCGGCCCGCCCGCAGCAGCGCCCGCGCTTCGTCCGCCGCCGGCCGGTCCGCCGACCCGTCGCCCAGGGTGCCGTAGGTGATGCCGCCGTCGGCGAGGACGCTCAGGGTGGCGCCGAGGAGATCGTCCGGGCCGTCGACGACCTGTGCCACGGCTGCGGGCCGGCCCTCCACGACCTCTTCGAGGGCCACCGCGAGGTGTGGCCCGTCGGACCGGTCGACGCGCCGGACGAGTACGTCGAGCTCGCCGCCGCAGGTCAGCCCGACGGCAGAGGCATCGTCGTCGGAGTAGCCGAACCAGGCGCGCTGCGGAACGCCTCCGTCGTGGAGCACCTGCCGACACAGCTCGTGGACGGCTCCCTCGACACAGCCGCCGGAGATGCTGCCGACCGCGTTGCCGTCCGCGTCCACCGCGACCGACGTACCGGTCGGCAGGGGCGCGCTGCCGCGGACGTCGACGACGGTGGCCAGGGCGAAGGGGCGTGTCTCGCGGCACCAACGGTGCAGTGTGTCCGCGATGTTCAGCATGAACGGGCTCCTTCGGGGAGGCCGGCGTGGGCGGGCCGCCGCCGGAGAGCGTCGCTCCACGCGGCGGCGGCCCTCGATGGTCCGGCAGCGGGACGGGGGTGAGCCGCTCGCCGACCGGAGTGCGGGCGTCAGAGCAACGCCTCGGCCGTGATGGGCAGTTCGCGGATCCGGCGGCCGGTGGCGTTGAAGACCGCGTTGGCGATGGCCGGCGCCACGCCGACGATGACGACCTCGCCGAGGCCCTTGACGCCGATGGGGTCGGCCTCGTAGTCCTCCCCTTCCAGGTAGATCGCCCTGAGGTCGGGGACGTCGGCGTTCACCGGGACCAGGTAGTCGGCCAGGCCGGCATTGGCGATCCGGCCGTCGCGGTGGTCGGTGACCGTGTGCTCCAGCAGGGCCGCGCCGATACCGCCCACCATGCCGCCGATCGCCTGGCTGTCCGCCAGCTTGGGGCTGATGATCCGGCCCGCGTCGTACACGGCGAGCATCCGCCGCACCCGTACCAGACCCAGTGTCGCGTCCACCGCCACCTCGGTGAACACGGCGCTGTAGGCGCTGATGGAGCGCCGCTCCCCTCTCGGTGGGGAGAAGGAGGCCTCCGCTTCGAGGCGGGCGCGGTCGTTGCGGGTCAGCAGCCGCTGGTACGTCTCGCCGCGCGTCGGGTTCCCCTGCACGTGCAGTCGGCCGCCCCGGACCACGACGTCGTCGGGCGACACCCCGTGCAGCGGCGATTCCTCGTCCCCGACGGCCAGCTCGATCGCCTGCCGCCGGAGCTGGTCGCAGACGTCGAGGGTGGCGGAGCCGATGCTCGCCATGGTCATCGAGCCGCCGTGCGGCGGGGTCTGCGGGTAGCGGGAGTCGCCGAGCCGGAAGTCGACCGCGCGCACGGCGAGCCCGAGCGCGTCGGCGGCGACCTGGGTCTGGGAGGTGTACGTGCCCGGGCCCATGTCGCTGGTGGCGGACTCGATCACCGCCGTGCCGTCGGCGTTCAGGCGGGCCCGGGTCCGGGCCGGAGCGACTGCGGTGTGGTAGACGCCCGCGGCCATGCCCATGCCGATCAGCCAGTCGCCGTCACGTGTCGAGCGCGGACTCTGTTTGCGCCGGTCCCAGCCGAACTCGCGGGCGCCGACCGTGTAGCACTCGAGCAGCCGGCGCGTGGAGAACGGCGCGTTGTCCGACGGGTCCTGGGCCGGCTCGTTGCGGCGGCGCAGCTCGATCGGGTCGATGCCGAGCTCGTGGGCGAGTTCGTCCATGGCCGACTCGATGACGTAGGACCCCGTGGCCGCGCCGGGACCGCGCATCCAGATCGGGCTGTTCACATCCAGCGGCACCGTCCGATAGGCCTGGCGGACGCCGGGTGTGCTGTAGAGCATCTGCCCGGGCGACATGACGGCCTCGGTGAACGTCTCGTACGACGAGGTCTCCGCGTCGATCCCGTGGTCCGCGGCGACCAGGCGGCCGTTCCGGTCGCCGCCGAGGCGCAGCCGGTACTCGTAGGCGGGCCGGAAGCCGGTGCCGTAGTACATCTGCTTGCGGGTCAGGACCAGCTTGACCGGGCGGCCCGTCTCCCGCGCGGCCAGCGCGGCGACCACGGTGTGCGGCCAGCAGCGCAGCCCGCTGCCGAAGGCGCCCCCGACGAACGGGTTGATGACCCGCACGGAGTCCGGCGGCACATCGAACACCGTGGAGAGCTCCGTCTGCGTGCCGGGCACCCACTGCGTCTTGTCCCACACGGTGAGCCGGTTGCCGTCCCAGCGGGCGATCGTGGCGTGTGTCTCCATCGGGTTGTGGTGGTTGCGCGCCATGCGATACGTCAGGTCCAGCCGCACGTCCGCGTCGCGCAGCCCGGCTTCCACGTCACCGCGCGCGTAGTTCGCCGGCCGGCCCGGCTCGCCCTCGGCGAGGTCCGTCGTGGGCCGCTCGGCGTCGTAGCCGACCTTCACCAGGCTCGCGCCGTGCTGGGCGGCCTCCAGCGTGGTGGCCACCACGACGGCGACCGGCTGGCCGTGGAAGAGCACGCGGTCGTCCTGGAAGACCCGCAGCCTGCGGCCGGGCAGGTTGTTCGACCCCGGATTGTCGCGGTACGGCAGCGTCGGCGCGTTGCCGTGATGGATCACCCGCAGCACGCCCGGATGGGCGAGCGCGGCGTCCGTGTCGACGCCGGTGATACGGCCGCGGCCGATGCTCGCGTCGACGATGACGGCGTGCACGACCCCGTCGACGTCGAACTCGGCGGCGTACCGTGCCTCGCCCGTGACCTTCAGCCGGCCGTCCACCCGGGACAGCGGCGCGCCCACGGCTGCCTGCGGCTGGGGGCTCACTTCGTACCTCCTACGACGCGCAGTTGGCGTTCGACGGTCCGCTTGAGCAGTTCGACCTTGAAGCGGTTGTTCTCCAGCGGGCGGGCTCCCTCCGCCGCCTTCTCGGCGGCCGCTGTCCACAGGGCGTCCGACGGGCGTTCACCGACGAGGTGCCGCTCGACCGCGGGCAGCTTCCACGGCACCGTGCCCACTCCCCCGGCGGCGACCCTGGCCTCGCGGATCACCCCGCCGCGCATGTGCAGCGCGACTGCCGCCGAGGTCAGCGCGAACTCGTACGACTGACGGTCGCGCACCTTCAGATAGCCGGACCTCAGCGGACGCGGCAGGGCGGGGATCTCCACCGCCGTGATCAACTCGCCCTGCCGGATGGCGTGCTCCCGGTGGGGGGTGTTGCCGGGCCGCAGCAGGAAGTCGGCGAAGGGCACCCCGCGCTTCCCGTCCGGGCCCAGCAGGTGCACGGTCGCCTCCAGTGCGGCGAAGGCCACGGCCACGTCGGAGGGGTGGGTGGCCACGCAGGAGTCGGTGGTGCCGAGGACGGCGTGCGTACGGTTGAAGCCGTGCAGGGCGGCACAGCCCGAGCCGGGGTCGCGCTTGTTGCAGTCGGCGGTCACGTCCCGGAAGTACGTGCAGCGGGTGCGCTGCATGATGTTGCCGCCGATGGTGGCCATGTTCCGCAGCTGGGCCGAGGCGCTCAGCTCCAGCGCCTGGGAGATGACGGGGTACAGGGTTCGCACCTTGGGGTGGGCGGCTGTCTGCGCCATGGTCACCAGCGCACCGACGCGCAGGCCCCCGCGCTCGGTGACGCTGACCTCGCGCAGCGGCAGGCCACTGATGTCGACCAGGTTCCCGGGACGTTCGACGGTCTCGCGCATCAGGTCGACCAGTGTGGTGCCGCCGGCGATGTAACGGCCGCCTCGGCGCCCGGCGTCGAGAGCCTCTCGTGTGCCGGAGGCGCGGGTGTAGGCGAAGGGATGCATGACGGCCGCCCCTTACTTCCGGCCCGCGGTCTGCTGGACCGCGCGCACGATCTTCACGTAGCAGCCGCAGCGGCAGATGTTGCCGCTCATCCACTCCCGGATCTCCTCCGGCGAGCCGGTGTGCCCCTCCTCGATGCAGCCGACGCCGGAGACGATCTGTCCGGGGGTGCAGTAGCCGCACTGGAAGGCGTCCTGGTCGATGAACGCCTTCTGCAGCGGGTGGAGTCGGTCCCCGTCGGCCAGGCCCTCGATCGTGGTGACCTCGGCGCCCTCCAGCCGGACGGCGAGCGTGAGGCAGGAGTTGACCCTCCCCCAGCCTCCGGCCGGGGGGACCCCCATCTCGCTGCGCTCGCCGTCGACGAGGACCGTGCACGCCCCGCAGGCCCCGGCGTTGCAGCCCTTCTTCGAGCCCGTCAGGCCGAAGTGCTCGCGCAGCAGGTCCAGCAGTGAGGTGCGGTTGTCGACGGTCACGGTCCGCCGGGTGCCGTTGACCGTGAGGGAGACTCGGCTGGAGGGCGGTGCCTCGGCGGCAGTTGCTTCCTCCGGGCCGAGAAGGGATCCGCCTCCGATCACGCCGCCGGCGACGACGGCACCACCCACCGCGGTACTGGTGGCGATGAAGGTGCGCCGAGTGGGCGTCGAGGAGGACTCGCCGGCTCCGGTGGGGGGTGGAACGGCGGACTCAGGGAGTTCGATGGACATACGTATGCCTTCGCATCGCGGACGGGTCGGCCGTGCGCAGCGGGCACGGCAGGGGGCGGGATACGGGATGGGCGTCGCCGCAGGACCTGGGAAGCCGCGCTCGGTCAGCCGCGGCACGTCACGCGGGAAGTCTGGCATCGCGAGGGGCGTCCGTGGCAGGGAGAGTTTTGTCCCCCCATCCTTGGCCGCCCCCACTGGTGCACGATGGCTCGACGCTGGTCAACCAGCGTGCGTGAAAGGGAAACGAGGGAGAGACCTGTGTCCGAGGAGCCCGGTGGCGTAGTCGTCTATTGGCGCCCCATGTGTACGTACTGCATGAAGCTGCTCACCCAACTCCGCTTCACACGGCTGCAGTACACCAGGGTGAACATCTGGCGGGACCCCGACGCGGCGGCGTTCGTCCGGTCGGTCGCGGACGGGAACGAGACGGTGCCCACCGTGACCGTCACCGGCCGAGCCATGGTGAACCCCTCGAAGCGAGAGCTACTGGAAGCGGTCGAGGCCTACGCACCGCATCTGCTGCCCAAGGGCAGCTGACCGCTTCGGCCCGGACCGGAGTGACCGGTCCTCGACCGCTGGGGTCGTGGTCATGCAGGGTTCCCGCGAAGGGGTGTTCGCCCTTCGAGGATCTTCAGGCCGCGAATCGTAGTACGGGCCCGCGGGCGGGCCGGGGCGAGGCGAGGCGAGGCGATCGTGAGCGTTGCCGTGCGGGCCCCTCTCCGGTTGTCACCGACGTGTTGGCGTCGCCGAGGCGTGTGATGATGCACGGACACCGGTCGGCCCTGGGGAAGGGGCCGGAGCTCTGGGAGGGGACGGGAGCGGTCGTGGGCAAGGATGGGACGTCCATACCGGACGAGGAGTGGGAGCGCTTCCTGCGGGAGGCCGAGGCCGGGGTCCAGGACGCCCCCGAGGAGCCGTCGGCGCGGGCCCGGATGGTGGCGCGGCGGCTGCGGGAGGAGCCCGGCCCGCCGAGGGGGTGGCGGACTCACGAACCGCCGCGGCGGAAACGGGGCAAGGGCTGGTACGTGGTCGGTCTGCTGCTCGCGGTCGGCCTGCTCGTCGTGGCGCTGGATCCGGGGCGGGTGGTCGGATGGTTCGGCGGCGGAGACGGTGAGAGCGCACCGCTCGCCACGGAGTCGGAGCGTCCGGACCAGCCGCCACCGACCGAGGCGGCGGACCAACAGCCCACGCTGGAGCAGCCGTTCAAGGGGTCGCCCGCGGTGCGGTGGGGCGACGGGACGGCCGGGATCGGGCTGCCCGCGGCACGGGCGACCGGCTGGATGAGCAAGAAGCAGGTCGCGCGGGCGCTCGACCGGAGCCGGGACTTCCTCGCCGAGTCCAACCTTGACCCCGCCGTGCTGCGCGGGGAGCGGCCGAGCGAGGCGATCGCGCTGATCAACCCGCACCAGAAGGACGTCCAGGACTACCTGGCGACCGCGTTCAGCGCCCCCAGCGAGGAGAACGATCCGCTGCGGCTGTTCAGCCGGTTCGAGAAGTCGGAGGTGCGGCTCGTCGGGGACGTGGTCAAGACGCGGGGACGGATCACGTACCGGGAGGGGAAGCGCGGCGCGGTCGAGGTGACCACCGATGTCACGTACGTCTATCCGGTCGTACGCGCCGCCGAGGGAAGCGACGAGGTCGCGCGCACCATCGTGCGCCGCGAGGTCGTGATGAGCTGGGACGACCCGGCGAAGGTGATCACCGAGCCGGGTACGTTCTCCCTCGTCTCCTACACGTCGGACACCGCCAACGGCGGCTGCGACACCTACACCGGCTACTTCACACCCGAGTTCACCGCCGATCGTGCGACCTCGGGCTCGGGAGACGGCCGCGAGGTCGACCCGTACGACCGCAGCGAGTCGATGGACTCGCGGGTGCGGGATGCCGACGACGCGGGGTGCCGGACTGCCACCCGGACCTGAGCCGTGGTGGCCTGTGCGCAGGCACCCGCTCCGGACCCGCCTTGATCACGGCGTGTTCATGCCCCGGATCGTGTGGCGGGTCCGGCGCAGGCGTAGCGCCAGCTGGACTTCCAGGGACTGGGTGGGGTTCTGCCAGGACGGGCCGAGGAGTTCGGTGATGCGTTCCAGGCGGCGGGAGACCGTGTTGGCGTGGACGTGGAGGGTTTCCGCGGCTCGGCGGGGGGAGGCGCCGGAGGCGAAGTAGGCCTCCAGGGTGCGGGCCAGTTCGGTGGCGTGTGCCTCGTCGTAGTCGAGTACCGGGCCGATGGTGTCCGCGATGAACGCCGACGGGTCGGGGTGGTCCGTGAGCAGGAGGCCGAGGAAGCCCAGGTCCTGGGGCGAGGCGCTGCCTCCGGTGCTGCCGAGTGCGGTGATCGCGTCCAGGCACCGTTCGGCCTCGGTGAACGTGCGGTGGACGGAGGCCGCGTGGGTGACCGGTCCCGCCGAGCCGACCGTGACCGGGCGGTCGATGACGGCGCTCAGGCTCTCGGCGGCGGCCCGCCCGGCTGCCGAGGGGTCGCTGCCCGGCAGCAACAGGACGAGGCAGCCCTCGTCGGTGGTCTTCAGGCCTGTGTGCCGGGTGGCGTAGGAGGCGGCCCAGACCAGGGCCCGGCCCTGCGGGCCGCCATCCGGGCGGATGACCAGGACGACATGCGGCTCGTCCAGGGCGACTCCCAGCTGCTTCGCCCATGAGGAGAGTTGCTTCGGGGACCGCGGGGAGTCGCCGAGCAGTTCGCGCAACAGCTCGTCGCGCCCCGCGCCCTGGGCCGCCGCCGCACTGGCCTGCGTACGCAGGAGCACCGCCGTGGACTGGGCGACCACCTCCAGGAGCCGTACCCGGTCGGCATCGGACGCACCGCCGCCGGGGGCGAGGAACAGGGTGCCCAGCACCTCCTCGCCGGCGGTGGCCGGGCACAGCCACAGGCCGCCGGAGGAACGGATCGGCGCGCGCTCGGCGTGTGCGTCCAGCATGCGGCGGAACAACTCGTCCTCGTCGGGCTCGGGGAAGCCGCCCGTCTGCGCCAGGGTGTGCCCCTCCGCGTCGCGCACCATCAGGGGGCCGCCCAGATGGAGCGCGGCGGCCGACGCCAGCTCCGCCAGGTCGCAGCCGCGCAGCACCATGTCGATCAGCAGGGTGTGCACCCGGTTCAGCCGCCGGGCCGCGGACGAGGAGCCGCGGGCCCGCGCGGAGTCCCGCTCCAGTGCGCTGATCTCTTCATGGGCCCGGTCGAGCAGCCGGGCCCTCCCGATGGCCTGGGCAGCGAGGTCACCGAGTGACACCATCAGGCCGATCTCGTCCGAAGTGAAGTGGCGGACCGCGCGGTCGGCGACGTACAGGGTGCCGAAGGCGACCTCGCCCTCCTTCAACGGCACCGCCATCAGCGCGCGCAGCCCCTCCGCGCGTATCACGTCGTCGAGGGCCCCGACCCGGGGGAACCGCTCGTCCGCGAGACAGTCGGGGGTCCACAACGGCGCGGAGCGGGCCGGCCCGGCATGGCCGACCCCACCGCCGGGCGGGATGCGGAGGCCGACGGTGAGGATGGTGCACTCGCCGTCGACGGCGAGCACCCGCGCGTTTCCCTTGGCGCCTTCGGGGTCCTCGGCGCCTTTGGCGTTTTCAGCGTCTTTGGCGTCTTTGGCGTTTTCGGCGTCTTGGGTGTCTTCGGCCCGGTCGCTCAGACCGACCCAGGACAGGTCGACGTCCAGGAGCAGGCGGGCGCGGCGGGCGACGATGTCGAGGAGCGCGTCCACGTCGTGGGAGAGGGCCAGTTCGCGGGCGGTGTCCACCATCGCGGACAGGACCGTCTCACGCTGCCGGTGGCGGGCGGACAGACCGCGGACGTCCAGGGCCATGGCCCTGGCCCGGTCGAGCAGGAGAAGCGTTTCGGTGGAGGCCCCGGCGAGGCGCGCCCGCGCCGGAGGTTCGTCGAAGCGCCGCGCCGGTGCCTTCGAGGCCAGCAGCTCCAAGAGCCCGAGCAGCCCGTCGCGGACTAGGCGGCCCTCGTCAGGCACCCGTTCCTCACTCCCCTAGCGCCCCCGGGAGAGGATGGGACGACCCACAACGGGTCTCGGGGGCCTGGATGGCCTGCCGCTCCACCGTCGACGTGGCCGGAACCTGTCACTCCGCCCGTGGTGCCGCTCGCATCCAGGTGGTAGCTAACCAGGGAAGAGGTGTTCCAAACACCGGTTCGGATGCGGAACGTGGTTGTCCGAACACCTTATGTACGTCGGCCCGCTGACGGCACCCTTGGTCCAGGCCAGCCGCTTGGGGAGGCGGCAGGAGTCACGTCCGGGGAACTCGAGGGGGACTTTTGCTGGGGGGTTTCACGCGTGCTCGCTCTGCGAGTACGCCTGCACGGATCCCGGTGACGGGGACGCGAGGGGGAGACGAGGAGATGGAACCGTACGAGGTGGCCGGGGTGGTGCGGGAGCTCACTCCGGGCGCCGGGGTGGGGAGCCTTTCCGGGTACGAGGCCTACCGCCGGGAGCTGTGCGCGGTCGCCGCGCAGGACAGCCGTGTGGTGTGCCTCGCGGCATCACCGGGCGCCGTCGGCCACCCCTTCGAAGCGGCCCATCCAGACCGGTTCTTCGGGCTGCCCGGTATCGCCTCCGCCATGGTGGAGGTGGTGTCGGGGCTGGTCGCCGCCGGGTTCCGCCCGTTCGTCTGCACGGTGGCGTCCCCCACGGGGCCCGGCGCGGCGGGCAGTCTCCACCTGCGCACCCGCTATCTGGAGGCGGGGGCCACGGTCGTGACGCCGTACGCCGGTTTTCTGGAGGACTACGCGGTGCTGCGGCGTCTGAAGGGGGTGGCGCTCGCGGCGCCCTGCGGTGACGCGGAGACGCGGGCGGTCCTGCGGGCGGCGGCGCGTTCCGACCGGCCGTTCCATATCCGGGTCGGTGACGTTCCCGTCCCGGACTGGCCGCGCGCGGACCTCGGTCCCGAGGCGCCGGCGCCGGTCCCGCCCGTGTTCTGGGAGTTCACCGGTGCGCGCGCCCAGGCGGTCTGCCTGGTGTCCGTCGGCGAGGAGGGCGTCGGTCTGGCGCGGGCCGTACGGAAGGCGGCCCCTTGGCTCGCACACGCCCACCTGGTGTGTCTGGACGACGCCCATCTGGAGGCGGCGGCGGGCGAACTGGCCCTGAGACACAGCAAGTTCGTGGTCACGAGCGCGTGCCCGGGGGCCGGAGGGGTGGCCGCGACACTCGCACGGCTGCTGCCGGGGCGTGAGGTGACCGCCGCGCACGGCGCCGCCGATCGGGCCGGCGGTCAGGTGACAGGGGTGCTGAGGGCCGCGGACCAGCTGGCGGCCTGCGCGTGAGCACCCGGCCGGCGCCGGAGGCGTGAACCGGCCGTACGGTCCGCGCGCCACGCCGGCCCGTCGGCGGACGCCGGACATCCGGGCCGCTCACAGCACACCGCGCATCACAGCACACCGCGCATCAGAGCACGACGTCGTCCAGCAGCTCCGACTTCGCCAGCAGATAGGCGAGTTGCGCGCGGCTGCGGCTGTTGAGGGCCTCGGAGGCCTTCCTGATGTGGGTGGAGACGGTGCGCGTGCTGATGCCGAGCCGTTTGGAGATCGCGGCGTCGGTGTGGCCCTCGACCATGAGGCGGAGTACGGCCCGGCGGGTCTCGTCGGTCATCAGCGGCGGGCGGATCTGCTCCGGGGTGATGCTGACGGGCTCGGCGCGCTGCCAGGCGTGGTCGAAGACGGTGGCCAGATAGTGGACGATCGCCGGGTGCTCGATGACCAGCGCCGCCGTGCTGACGTCGAGCAGGGGGTCCGGGATGAAGGCGATGCGCCGGTCGTAGATGATCAGCCGGTCGAAGAGTTCGTCGAGTGTGCGTATCTCCGCTCCGGCCGTGGTCACCTTCTCGATATAGGCGAGGGTGGGGCCGTGGGTGCGCACGGTGTGCTGGTACAGCGTCCGCTGCTTGACTCCCCGGGACAGGAGCACGAGATCGTTCGGCAGTGCTCTGGCCAGGTTGTCCAGGGGCCTGGTGCCTCCCGGTTTGGCGGTGAGCAGTTCGTGTTCGCAGGCTTCGCGCGCCTGCTGGAGAGCGGCCCGGATGACATCGGAGCCGTTCAGCAGCCGTACCGCCGTGCCTGACTCGCGGTGCTCCTCGCGGTAGACGTCCTCCGCCGCGTAGAGGGCCTCCCGGATGGCGGCGATGGCGTGCTGTTGCACCAGGAGGGCGCGCTCGATGGGGCGCCGCAGTTCGCTGCTCGCGATGTCGGGAGGGACGGCTCCCATCAGTGCCGGGTCTTCGGCCAATGGCCGCAGCAGCCCCAGCTCCACGAGACATTCAGGGACTTCACCGGATAACGGACCATTGATCAAGGCGTGCCGATATCGCTCCAGACCCTCTCCGCAGAGAGTGACGACGTGAGGTTGCGGGAGAATGTCCGGATTTCTACACACATGACCCCCCTTCCGGTTTCTACATTGCGTGATCACGATGCTACCCGAAAGCAGTTCGAGGTTGTTTCCTGCGGCATGATTCAGGAGGCGGAAGCACACGAGTCTTTCAGCCAAAGGGGAGGGATTATGAAACTCACGGATTCTCCCGTGAAGAAGTTATTCGGAGTCCTGTCAACCGCTTTATTGATCGGCTCCGCAACGCAGTTCTCAGCCACCGAGCAGGCGTCGGCGGCATCCGCTCGGTCCGGGGGGATCGTCCATGAGCGGTCGGCCGGCGACCGGCCGTTCAGCCCGCTCGAGGACGAGTGGCCGTAGCTCCTCATTCATCGACCGCAGTTCACTCGACACGGTTGGGGCGTGATGAGAACCAAGGCGACCAGGCCGGAAACGGTAGGCATCATCCTGGCCGGCGGCCGCGGTGAACGGGCCAGGCCGATCACCCTGGAGTCCGCGGACTACATCAGGAGCAAGGCGCTCATCCCGTTCGTCGGCAGACGGCTCATCGAGTGGGTTCTCGACTCCTGCCGGGAACAGGGCATCCGCCGCTTCTACGTGGTGACGCACGGTCTGGAGAACCGCAACCAGATCAAGCTCCTGCTGGGGCACGGCGAGCGGTACGGCGTGTCGATCACGTACTCGCGCTCCCGCTTCGACCGCTACAACGCCGGTTCCGCCGGGGCCACCCTGCACAACCTCGAACAGTGGGACCTGCAGGGACGCGCCCTCGTCCTGCCCGTCGACTCCCTCTTCGACTTCGACCTGAAGGCGATGGAGGCGAGCCACGACACGCACGGCGCCCTGGTGACGGTGGCCTCGGTCGCGCGCACTCCCGCGGAGATCGCCCACAAGTACGGGGTGATGCGGACCGGCGAGACGGGTCTGGTGCGCGGCTTCGTGGAGAAGCCGGGCCTGACGGAGCTGGGCGAACTGTTCCCGCGGACGGTGCGCGACCCGCGGACCACGCTGCCCACCAACGCGGGAATGTACCTGGTGGACTGCGGCCGGCTGCGGCTGCTGGCGCGTGAGCCGGAGCTGTTCCGGCAGTCCCACCAACGGCTCGACTGGGGCGGCGACCTGCTGCCCTGGCTGGTCCGCCATGGCCATCCGGTGGCCACGCACACCATCGGCAGGCTCGGCGACCTGGGGAACGTACCGGACTACCTCGACACCGTGCGACTCGTACTCAACGGCGCGTACGAGCAGATGAACAGGTTGATGGACAGCCCCGACGACGTCGACGGGCGGCGCTGGATCCACGAGTCCAGCCTGCAGACGAAGGACGACGTCACCGGCACCACGCTCGCCCAGAAGATCGAACAGGGCTCGGTGGTGATCGGTCCCGGGGTCAGGATCGGCCAGGACGTGGAGATCGGGCCGGGAGTGCGCCTGGAGAGCGTGGACATCGGCGACGGGGCCGAGGTCCGCGAGGGCAGCACCCTGGTCCGGTCCACCGTGGGCGAGTCCGCGGTGGTCGGCGGCTACGCCGAGATAGCGGACAGCTATCTCGGACCGATGGCCGAGGTGCACTCGGAGCGCGCCCGGCCGGCCCGCCTCGAACGCTGGTCGGCCATCGGCGACGGCGCCGTGCTCCGGCCGGGATCGAGATTCTGCGGGGTGACCGTCTACCCGCGCCTCAAGGTGCCCGCGCTGACGGGCCTGCCGGCAAGAACCGAACTCAGGAACGCCGAGGACATCCTGCGCTGGCTGTGAACGGGTGCGAAGGCGTTCGACCAGGAGGGGGACCCCATGCAGAGCCCCATCGCCGTCGTGGGTGGAGCCGGCCGGCTCGGCGCACACATCACTCACCGGCTGGCAGAACAGGGCCATCAGGTACGGGTGGTGAGCCGTGACCCGCAAGGCGTCCGGCTTCCGCCCGGAGTGGAGCCGTACCGGGCCGACATACGGTACGCGGCGACGCTCACCCCGGCGCTGCGGGGCTGCGCGGGCGTCGTGTTCACCGTCGAGCCCGGAACCGCGAACTCCGGTCCCGACAGCCCGGAGGCCACCATGCACGACGGCGTGCGCAACGTGCTCGCCGCCGCCACCGAACGCGGCGAACGCCCGCATGTGGTGCTGGTCAGCCAGATCTACGTCACCCGCCGCGACCACCCGATGAACTCCTACGGCCGACTGCTCGACTGGCGGCTGCGGGGCGAGGACGCCCTGCGGACGTCCGGTCTTCCGTACACGGTGATACGGCCCAGCTGGCTGACCGACGAGCCCTTCGCCGGCGCCCGTGTCCGCCTGGAGCAGGAGGACCGGGGGAACGGCTGGGTCTCCAGGACGGCCGTCGCCGAGGCCTGTGTACAGGCACTCGTCGCCCCGGAGGCCCGGGGCAGGACCTTCGAGCTCTACAACGAGCCCGGGGAGGCCCCGCGCGACTGGGCACCGCTGTTCCGCCGGCTGACACCCGACCGGATGCTCGCCCGGTCCGGCTGGGGCGGCTGACCGGCGCCTCACGGGCCGGCGCCTCACCGGCCGGTACTTCCCGACCGGCGCTTCCCGACCAGCGCTTCCCAACGCCGCTGATCGCTGCGTGGAATCGACTCGAGTGCCCGGGAGAGTAACTCGTGGACGATATTCTCGGAGATTCCATCGGGCGGGTTCTGCCGATGTTCTGCGGACATGGGTCGGCCCTCTCT
>NZ_VJZE01000149.1 GCF_009377205.1 Streptomyces phyllanthi | reverse complement strand
GTGCGGGGGTGCGGGGGTGCGGGGGTGCCGGGCTGCCGTACGGGCCGCTTGGTGGCTGCGGATGTGCCTGTGATCGAGACGGGCGCCTCGGATTCAGGCTGCGCGCACATGAGTGCAGGCGTTCGCGTACGAGCCCCGGCGCCCTGTCTGTGAGTCGCGCCGACCGAACTCGAGCACGAGCCCGAGCGCCCTGCGCCCGAACCGACCGCTTCGACCACGACGGAAACCGACCACTGCGGAAACCGACCGCTTCGGAAACCGACCGCTTCGGAAACCGACCGCTTCGGAAACCGACCGCTTCGGAAACCGAGTCGCGACGCCGGAGTCACACCTGCCGTCATCCCGCGCCACAGCCACGGCGTCACAGCCAGAGCCAGAGCCGCCGACACCCGAGCGAGAGCCTCAGTCTCCGCCGCCCGTTCCCGAGCGGAGCCCGTCACGGCCAGGCGGCACGGCACACCACCCGTTGCCTGAGCGGAGCGTGGCGCGCCGAGCCCTAGTCCAAGTCCTCGAACGCTTCCGCCAGGCCCAGCCCGGGTATCGCGGAGACCGGCGGAGCCGTGACGCGCGTGACGAAGTCCTCGCGGCGCCTGGCGCGGTCCCCGTTGTCCGCGGTCTCCTGGACGACGACCCACACCGTGACCTCTCCGTGGACCTCGTCCCGGACTCCCCAGTCATCGGCCAGCGCCGTGATGATGTTCAGCCCACGGCCGCCACGTGCGGTGACCGAGGGCGTGGCCGGAACCGGGCGGGTCGGACCACCGCCGTCCGTCACCTCAAGGGTGAGCCGGCCCGAGGGGTCGACACGCCACGCGGCGCGCACGTCACCGTCCCCGGCGAGCGCGTCGCCCAGCGGTCTGCCGTGTTTACAGGCGTTACTGAGCAGTTCGGAAAGGATCAGTACGGCATCGTCGATGACTGACTCCGTCACCCCACCGGTACGCAGTTGGTCGCGCATCCTGTGTCTTGCTTCCCCCACGCCCGCAGGGCCATGGGGAACGGCCATGCTCGACGACGTGGGCACCTCCTGTGCCACCACCAACGCCACCCCCGAGACCTCCTTTGCCCCACGCCACGGTGTGAATGCCCCATTGGGCTGAACCGGAAACCGGCCAATCCGCGTCCACCGACGCACTCGGAACGATCAAATACGGAACGAACGCGCCGGTGCACTCCCCGTAATCGGAGGGCTGGTTCCGGGTGCTGTTCTGGGGGCTTCTCCGGGGGCTCTCAGGCCCGTTTGAGGCTTCACAGAGGGCTTCTTGAGATTGTTTTTCCTTTTGTGAAGTCTCTGTAGAGGTTGATTTCGACTGGGTCTCGGCGGCCCTGCGCGGACGGTCAGCGGCCCAACTGGCGCAGCACCGCGCGCGGACGGTTGGTGATGATGGCGTCCACTCCGAGGTCGACGCAGAGATCGACGTCCTGGGGTTCGTTCACCGTCCACACGTGCACCTGGTGCCCGGCCTGCTTCAGACGCTCGAAGTACAGCGGCTGATTGCGCACGATCCGGATCGAGGGCCCGGCGATCCGGACGCCCGCGGGCAGGCGCCCGTCGCGCAACCGGGGAGAGACGAACTGCATCAGATAGACCGTGGGCAGTGTCGGGGAGGCGGCCCGGACGCGGTGCAGCGAGCGCGCCGAGAAGCTCATGATCCGTACCGGGGACTCGGCGGCGGACTCCGGGGCGTCCAGCCCGAACCGCTTCAGCAGGAGCAGCAGCCGCTCCTCCACCTGGCCCGCCCAGCGCGTCGGATGCTTGGTCTCGATGGCCATCTCCACCCGGCGGCCGGAGTCGGCGACGAGCTCCAGGAGGCGCTCCAGGGTGAGTACGGAGGTGTCCTCACGGTCCTCGGGGCGGTACTCCCAGTCGGGCGCCTCCTCGCCGTTCTTCCAGGAACCGAAGTCGAGGGCAGCGAGGTCGGCGAGCTCCAGCGCCGAGACCGCGCCGCGGCCGTTGGACGTACGGTTCACACGGCGGTCGTGTACACAGACGAGATGGCCGTCCGCGGTCAGTCGTACGTCACACTCGAGGGCGTCCGCACCGTCCTCGATCGCCTTCTTGTACGCGGCCAGAGTGTGCTCGGGGGCCTCTTCCGAGGCGCCGCGGTGGGCGACGACCTGAATCGGGTGCTGTCGTGCGTGGGTCACCGCGTCATGGTGCCACCGTGACGGGGTACGCGTGAGGGCGATCGCATCACAAAACCGTCTGTTTAGTCCGACAGGTCCTATATAAAGGATGGTCGCGGACCCACAGTCACCGCTTATGGTGCTCTGACGGTCGATGGGAAAAGCTGACGTCGTACAAAAGCAGACGTACAGAAGCACATGACGAGCACATGCACAGATGCACAGCTTCATCGCGCCGGACCGTCGAAGCTGAACGAGTGTGACCGAGTGCGACCGAGAACAACAGCCGTGGATCGAGGAGAAGAGCTGTGAGCACCGAGAACGAGGGCACCGCGGTACCCCCCGCCCCGTCCGCACCTCCCGTGCCGGTGGAATCTCCCGCTGCCTCCGCACCCGCCCAGGCTCCCGAGCCGGGAGCGTCCTCCGACGGCACCGCCGCCCAGGGCGCCCCGACGGCTCCGATCCCGGCGGTGCCCGCGAGCGCTCCGGAGGCCGCCGAGCAGCAGCTGGTGCACACGGGCGCGTCGGCGTACGCGTCCCCCGGCGGCCAGGGCGCCGACGGCCACGCGCAGGCTCAGGGAGCCCCGGGAGCCCCGGGAGCGCCCTACGGCGGGACGGCACCCGCCCAGGCCGACTGGCCGCCGCCCCCGCCGCCGGCCACGCCCTCGTACGCGGACGGCGGCGGCTCGGGGACCGGCTGGGGCTCCTCGTACCAGCAGCCCGCGCCGAAGCCCTCAGGCAAGCGCGGCGGACTGCTCGCGGCGATCCTCGTGGCCGCCCTTGTGGCGGGCGGTGTGGGCGGCGGCATCGGCTACACGCTGGCCGACCGCAGCGAGAGCTCCGGCGACTCGACCACCATCTCCGCCTCCCAGAGCGGCGGCGACCTGAAGCGCGACCCGGGCACCGTCGCCGCGGTCGCCTCCAAGGCGCTGCCCAGCACGGTCACCATCGAGGCCGAGAGCAGCAGCGGTGAGGGCGGCACCGGCACCGGCTTCGTCTTCGACAAGCAGGGCCACATCGTCACCAACAACCACGTGGTGGCGGGAGCGGTCGACGGTGGCAAGCTCACCGCGACCTTCCCCACAGGCAAGAAGTACGACGCCGAAGTCGTCGGCCATGCCCAGGGCTACGACGTGGCGGTCATCAAGCTCAAGAACGCCCCGTCGGACCTGAACCCCCTGACGCTCGGCGACTCCGACAAGGTGGCCGTCGGCGACTCGACCATCGCGATCGGTGCGCCCTTCGGCCTCTCGAACACGGTGACCACGGGCATCATCAGCGCCAAGAACCGCCCCGTGGCCTCCAGCGACGGCGGCAACAGCACCAAGGCGTCGTACATGAGCGCCCTGCAGACGGACGCGTCGATCAACCCCGGCAACTCCGGCGGCCCGCTGCTGGACGCGCAGGGCAACGTCATCGGCATCAACTCCGCGATCCAGTCCTCGAGCAACGGCGGCCTCGGCGGCACCGGCCAGTCCGGCTCGATCGGCCTGGGCTTCGCGATCCCGATCAACCAGGCGAAGAACGTCGCCCAGCAGCTGATCAAGACGGGCAAGCCGGTCTACCCGGTGATCGGCGCCTCGGTCACCCTCACCGAGAGCGCGGGCGGAGCGAAGATCACGGAAGAGGGCGAGGGCGGCTCCGACGCGGTCACCCCCGGCGGTCCCGCGGACAAGGCGGGCCTCAAGCCCGGAGACCTGATCACCAAGCTCGACGACACCCCGATCGACAGCGGCCCCACTCTCATCGGCGAGATCTGGACCCACCAGCCCGGCGACAAGGTGACCCTCACCTACACCCGCGACGGCAAGACCCAGACAGCCGAGGTAACCCTGGGCCAGCGCGAGGGCGACAGCTAGCGGTTAGTCTTGTCCCCGCACACCCGTGATCGCGGGCGTGCGGGGTGGGTTGCCCGAGCGGCCTAAGGGAACGGTCTTGAAAACCGTCGTGGCGCAAGCCACCGTGGGTTCAAATCCCACACCCACCGCCAGGTGAAACGGCCCCTGACCAGGTCATATGGTCAGGGGCCGTTGTGCTGTTCGGTGCCCGGTGGCGACCGTGGTTCCCCGTGGTTTCCCGCGCGATCGGGCACGGATGGGGCACGGTGTCTCACCACTCTTCGGTGGCCTGGTCACTCGTACATCGTGGCGGCCCTCAGCGCGTGAGCGAAGTACGTCCAGTTGCCTTCGGTCGGCAGAGGCTCCCTGCTGGTGCCGTTCGTACCAACCGGGCCCGGACTCCACCCAGGCCGTGAGCGCTTCGATGGCGGGTGCGCTGACCGATCAGGCGCTGATCTGGCACGGGCCGGGGTACTTTTGCAGGTGACGCGGTCGGCAAACCTTTGGCGTACCCGCTGAGCTGGCGGTACGCCCTCAGCTTGGGAAGCTACGAGCATTTGCGGCTGGATCGGCCGCTGACCTGGGTGCACGTTCGGCCCGTGCTCCTTCTGGGATCGGTTGATTTCACCGTGGTCCCCCACTGCTCCCCCGCTCATTCTGGTGCGGTAGTGGTGCAGAGCTGCAGCGACCAGGAGGTGATCACCGCGCTGACGTGAGATCCAAAGGACAGCGCGGAGACCGTTGCTGGCCAGCTCTGGTCTATAGCTCAGCCCTCGAAGTTGGTTGCGAGCTCCATATGTGCCGCCTCCAACTCTCCTTCGGTATCAAGCACAAGGCAACACACGGGGCACGCGAATGCCTGTGCGTGTGCGGTGGTGGGCTCCCACTCGTCGTGTTCCCCGCAGTAGACGCCAGCGTTGCATTCTTCGACAACGCAGACGTCGTGCTCCAGGTACCCATACATGTCTCCCCACGCTGGGCAGGCCGGGCAGGGCTCCCACCGCCACAGGTAGGTGCCGTATCCAGCAGCCTCATACGGTCGCGGACGCCACACCACGTCACTCGACGGCTCCGACAGAGTGAACTCCAGCTCTGACGAGAGAGCGCCCCGGAATGCTCCCTCCACATTGCGGGCCACCAGGGTCTTCACCGCTACCGCATCGGTCGATGACACCTCGCTGTCCCGGTCTATTGCCAGGTAGCCGTACGACTTGAGCAGGTCCGTGGCGGCGCGCTGAGCCCGCATGCTGGTGGTGTGCAAGGCGGCCGAGACGATGGCGCGGTGCGCGACGCTCAAGGCATGTCGTGCAGCCTTGTCGCCGCGGAGGGCTTCACCCCACAGGGGAATCCTGGCGATCGCGTCGGCCGCTGTGGCCGCAGTGCTCTTGGCGGCGTCCATGGCGGCGCGTGCAGCCTCCTTGCCCTCGGCTTGTGCCAGGTCTTCCGCAGCTTGCTCCATGCCAATCTTCGGGATGGCCGGCATGGCTGCGACCTTGCTGAGATCATGGAAGGCACGGGCGTAACCCCTCCAGAAGTCAGGAGCGGGCGTATCGAGTTCCTTACGAACGGCCTCAGCTACCTGGAGGGCCGTTGACACTACATGCTCAGCGGTGGCCGCATTGTGGTGGGCCAGGTGAGCGATGCCGTTGCGGGCCTCCATCACCGGCGTGAACGCATCGAGCGTGACAGGCATGCGGCCCTGCATCACGACCTCCGCATCCTTGAATGCCTCGGCCATGCCGATCGTTCGGGCTTGCTCCAGCGGCTTGACTCCTTTCTCTCCCGCAAAGCCAAGTGTGTGGAAGCGCAGCGCCCGGTCCCCATGAGCCGAGATCAACAGTGGGTCGTGGTGGCACAAGACCGCCTTCAGGCAGAACTCGGAGCCCATGCCAGCATGCAAGACTGCGAAGAGACGGTTCCCGCCGCGCCAGGAGTCGAGGGCGGATCGCATCATCTGCGCAGCCAGGTCTGTGAATCGCTCGGCGTTCAACTGTTGGTATCCCCTCCGATTTGGCACCCACCACTACCTATCCCCTGACGATGCCGAAGACACCGGCATGCTCCCCAAGACGCCTGGCAGAGCAACTCCCTGACGGAAAGAAACAACCCATCTTGCCGTACTGCCACCCCTGGGTGGAAACGCGTATGGCTGGGGGCCTCTGAGCTGGTGGCTCGGGCGGCCCACGGACGGCCCAGAGTTGATCACCACGGGTCGGCCGGTTGGCCGACTGCGGACACTGTCGCTTTCGATGCGGACCGGCTGAACCTCAGCCGACGACAGTCAGCCACGACGGAGGGTGCGCCGACCGATCAGGCGCGCGTGTGCCTCGCTGTACCCCCACCGGCCTTAGCCACGTTTCCGGATGCCGGAGCAGCAGCCGTCGGCCACTGGTGCTGATGGCGCAGCGTCTTGCCTCGACACTTCTCAATACGCGCCTGCCACCGACCCTGTCAGCGCGTGGATCATATGCAACGCATCTCGAGTGGATCACCCTGGCCCCCACCCACGGTGCGCGAGTGCTCTTGCGCTCATAGGGGTACGCATATGTGAGAGTCGATGACAGGCAGTGCACGCCTGCGTAGTCTGTGGTCCTCTGAATCTTAGCTGTCAAGGTTGTGCCTGGAGGCCCCGTTGTCCAGCCCATCGAGTCTGACGATTCCTCGTCGGCATGTGCCAGTTTTCCGCTTCCTGGCCGAAACGAGCGACAAAGTTGCAGAGGGTATTCAGAGCTGTCTCTCAGGTGCTTCAAGTTACCTGTCCGTCCCAGCAGTTAAGAAGCAGCTTTCCAACATCGAGGGCGTAACGCCCGATAATGCCAGCAACCTTGTTGATGGTCTAATCGGCCTGAATACTGTCATGCTTTCGCATGGCTGGGAAATTAATGACATCCTGGAGCGAATTGGCGAGTCGCGACAACTGGATTTGCCAGACGAGCAAAAGCCTCAACTCATTAAGCGGCTGGGTTCCTATCTCGAAACCCCGGCTATTCAAGAAGTGGCTAGGGCTGCCGATCTAGCGGGTGAGCGAGAGAACTTTTTCCATACTGTTCGGGTTTTGACTGACGTTCGTCCAGTATTTGGTGACGATCCATCCGAGAAACCGCGGGCAGTAGTGGTAAATCAGACGTTGAAATTGCAATACTTTAACGACAGGAGCGAGACGAGAAACATCTTCATCGCGCTAAACGAGGAAGACCTTGAGGATCTGCGAGACGCGGCGATCCGGGCTTTGTCGGAGGCTCGCAATGTGAAAAGCCTCATGGACTCGTCGGGGCTCCAGATTATTCAAACTGAGGGGGAGTAAGGATGGCCGCGGGGAGTCTGAGCTATGTTGCCGAGTGGGAAAGCCTTGAGCGGGATGAAGGCGCCTCAATTTATGGCTTCGCAGACGTGGAGGCTGAGGTTGTCCCGCTAGTATTCGGTACCCGCTTGCTCCGCTCCAGCAGTGCAAATCAGGCACCTCGCATTTTGGACCCAGGTGAGGTTCAAAGTCGATTTAGGAAGCACTTTGACGAGTGGTATTCCGAAACGGAATTTGTTTCCTCCGTGGCTGAATCTGTAATGCACCCAGCGTTTCAACGGATTATCGGCTTGGGGCTTCAGGGTATCCCTCTTGTGCTTAATCAACTGATGGCCACGGGTGCTTCCGAGTGGTTCTGGGCTCTCAGCTCCATTGTGGGGGAGGATGTGGCGGAAGGCTGTGATGATACACGGGAAGCGGCGGCTAAGTGGCTGTCGTGGGGGGAAAGTATGGGGTACGTGTGACAGTTGGTAGACGGGCCATCCTTGAACAGTATTTCCCTGGCCTTAAAGAGGTCTCTTATCGGCTGACGAGCCCGCAGGATACTCGCTATAACTGCATCGCTTGGGCTGCGGGGGATTCCACCAGATGGTGGGAGCCGAGCGGGATGGGAGGTCATTATTGGCCCTCGGGGCTCCCAACCGGTAAATTTAACGGCGCGTATAACGTTTCCTGGTATGTTGAGGCGTTCAAGCGTTGCGGTTACCAGGCATGTGACACTGAGGCGCCTGAACGCGGTTTCGGTAAAGTAGCCATATTTTCGAAGGGTGGCGACGGTTCGCATGCTGCCCGTCAAATTCCGGATGGCCAATGGGCAAGCAAGCTGGGTCGGAGTGAAGACATAGTTCATGGCACTTTGGCGTCAATTGAGGGAGAGACCTACGGTAACGTCTTCTGCCTCTTGCGGAAGCCGCTTTCTTTTGCGTCCGCGTGATCAGCCTTCGGTTGAGGGCCGCGCGGCAGCGGCTGAGTACAGGCCTGGAGTCAGCAGCCTCGGCGCCGACATACCGCCTTCGTTGGCATCGGACGGCTGATTGCTGTGCGCGTGGCACGGGCGGCGGCCGGGCTGGAGCGGGGCGGAGACATGAGCGCAGGCCCGGCCGGGGGCCGGGCCGCGCGCGGGGAGCGGAGCGAGCCGCACTTGAACCAGTAGGGAAAGTTTGAATCATGGTCGGGCTGCTGGTCGTGTCCTGTCTCGGTTGATGCTTGACGCTGCGGTCCCGGCTCGTGGACGTCGTGGCTCTCGGGCCCGGTGGTTCCTGCCTCTGGTGTAGAACCCTGGGTATGGGCAGTGAGCGGCGGGAGCGGATGCGGGCGCTTGGGGTGCGTCTTCGGGCTCTGCGAATGGATGCTGGTCTGACGGGTGCCGTGCTGGCTCAGCGGGCCGGTGTGGGACAGCCGACTGTGTCCAAGGTGGAGAACGGGCGGATGGTCCCGAGTCGGGATGTCCTGGAGCGGCTTGCTCGGGCTCTCGATCTCGACGGGTTGACGGCTCGTGAGGTGCTCGACTTGCTGGCCGAGGTGGAGGCCGCTGCGGCTGACTCCGGCGAAAGCTCCGAGGGCGATGTGCCTGCCGGGCTGCTCCTGGACGAAGCGATCCGCGGTGCTCGGCTGGTGCGCTCGTTCCAGTGTGTGGTTCTGCCGGCCATGCTCCAGAGTGCCGAGTACGCCCGGCATGTCTTCGCGAGTGCTCCGAAGATGGATGCTGAGGCGGTCGGGCGTGCTGTTGCTGCTCGTGTGGAGCGGCAGAGCGTTCTGTATGAACCGGGGCGGGAGTCGGTGTTCGTGCTGACCGAGGGCGTGTTGCGGACGTGGCCGGGCACTCCGTCGCTGATGCTGGCCCAGCTCGACCGGCTGCTGGCTGTTGAGAGCCTGAGCACCGTACGGTTCGGTGTCATCCCGTGGGACCGACCCGTGCCGCTCATGCCTCGTCACGGCTTCACGTTGTGTGATCGGCGGGCCGTTGTGGTGGAGGCGTTCCGGAATGAGCGGGTCTCCGAGGATGCGAACGAAGTTGCTTCGTTCGAGGAGATGTTCAGCCGCTTCGAACGCGCTGCCGTGTTCGGGCCTGAGGTGCGTGAGCTGCTGTTGCGGGTGCTGAAGGAGTTTCGGGACCTGGCGGACACCGTCACCCCTTAGAGGAATAATTCCTCTAGATGCCTTGGATCGTTGTCACGCTTAGGAATACTCTGCCTTCATGCTGTCTAGCCCTCTAGACGAGGAGAGTTCCTGTGCTCACCCGTTGGTGTCGAGCCTTTCCGGGCCTACCCGAGCAAGTGGCTGAAGCCCGCCACTTCGTCGCCGCCCTGCTTGAGGAGTGGGGTGGCGTCGACGACGCCGTCCTGATCGTCGGGGAGTTGGCGGCCAACGCCGTGCGGCACACCCTGAGCGGGGCGCTCGGCGGCTGGTTCCTCGTGGTCGTTGCGTACCACGCGGATCACGTGCGCATTGAGGTGATCGACCAGGGTGGCGACCAAGTGCCCCGGATGCGCGATGCGACCAGCCAGGAGGAGGGTGGCCGTGGCCTGACGCTCGTCGCTGCCTGCGCCAAGGACTGGGGGATCAAGACTGTGGCGAATGGGCGCACCGTCTGGGCCGACCTGGCGCGGGAGTGCGCGTGACGCTGCTGGGTGCGGTCTTAGTATCTGGCTGCCATGCGGGCGGTGGCGGGTGAGCCCTCGGGGTGTGCCCCGGCGTAGATCAGGCTTCTACGTGATCGGCGCTTACTCGGGACGGCTACTCCCGCCCATACCGTCTAGGCCCCTAGACTCTGAGGGGAGCCTAGGAGGTGAGAGCATGTCGGACGAGTTGCAGCGGATCATGGCGATTGATGATCCGTACCTGCTCCTGCGTGAGGTCACAACCCGGTTGGCCGACGCTCAGCAGGAGGTGACCGAGCTGGCCCGGCTCCGCCGCCGGGTCGTCCAGGACCTGCACGCACGGGGGCTTTCGTACGCGCAGATCGCGGAGAAAGCCGGGCTGAGCCGTGGGCGAATCCATCAGATCCGGCACACCGGCCCGGCGCCCGAGGGGGCTTTCCTCGGTGTGGGCGCCGTTACCGTCGCAACCCCGCTGCGACGAGACGACGAGCGGGGCCGCACGGTCGTCGCCGTGGACGACGTGAGTTCCGGCAAGCGCCTGGAAGACCTGGCGCGGTCGTACGGGCTCGACGTCGCCTCGGAACACGTTCCGGTGAGTGGCGATATGGATCTCAACCGCGACGGCCTGGTCGTCGTCTGCGGCCCGCGCATGTCACAGGACATGTGGGACACGTACGCCCAAGATCCCGTGCTGCGTTGGGAGCGCGCGGATGACGGGCCCTGGACGGTCGCGGACCGTCGCACGGGCATGGTGCACAGGTCTGGGCAGGACAGTGACCCGGTCCGGCCGTACGACGTCGGATATCTCGGCAGGCTCCCCCGGCCGGACGGCAAGGGTTCGCTGCTGGCCATCGCCGGTATCCATACGCAAGGCTCCCTTGGCGTCGTCCAGTTGCTCGCCTCGGATCTGAACGCGTTGTGGGGCCAGGTCGGGGAGCATCGGTTCTCCACCCTCGTGGGGGTCGAGTACGACCTTGAAACCAATGAGCCTCGGTCTGTCGAACTGATCTGCCCGCTCTACCGGCACGACGAGGAGGACGGGGCGTGAGCGTCGTCCTTGGCTCCCTGCCATCCCAACCGGGGAGGGAGAACGAGGACTTCACCGCTGCGGCCCCTGGTGCTGCCGTCCTCCTCGATGGTGCCGGGGTGGCTGGCGCAGAGACCGGGTGCGTTCACGGCGTGGCCTGGTTCTCCGGAACCCTCGGGGCCCTGCTGATCCGCGCTGTCACCGCGGATCCGGCTCGGTCACTCGCCGACTGCCTGGCCGACTCCATCGGTGAAGTCCGGTCCCTGCACGGGGACACCTGCGACCTCACGTACCGAGCCAGTCCGACCAGTACGGTCGTCGCTGTCAGGGCCCGTGAAGGAGAGCTGGAGTATCTCGTTCTCGGTGATTCGTCGCTCCTCCTCGCCGAACGCGATGGCGGAACGGCTGTCGTCACGGATCAGCGCCTGGACGAGGTGGGCAAGCGGCTTCGCGGCCCGGTCGACGAGTTGCCTACCGGCTCGCCCGAACACGCTGCCGCACTGGCTGAGTACCGGGATGCGCTGACGCGGCTGCGTAATCGGCCGGGCGGCTTCTGGATTGCCGGCCCCGAGCCGCAGGCGGCCGAACACGCTCTGACTGGGACTGTGTCTCTGGGCTCGTTGGCCTCGGTGACGCTGTTGAGTGACGGCGCGACACGTCTTGTCGACCGATTCGAACTCGCCGACTGGGACAAGGTGTTGTGTCTCCTCAACTCGTCCGGGCCGGACGAGCTCATTCGCCGTGTTCGCGAAGTGGAAGCCGAGGACCCCAACGGTCGGCGGTGGCCGCGCGGCAAAGCGCATGACGACGCCACCGTCCTTCACTGGACGCTTTCGTAGGGCGCCCCAGACCTAGCCGCACCGCGACTCGTATACCCCCCTAGACAGTTGATGGGCTGTCGGGTTACGGTTGGCGTCAACCCCCCTAGACAGTTCAGGGTGGGCCACCTCCTTGCTGTCTAGGGGGGTATCCAGTTCGGATCGGCGTCCATGACGGACGCTGCCAACCAGTGAGGTTCACAGAATGCGTGTCATCCCCGTCGACACTTCCGCCGCGACGCTGCTGGTCACCAAGCTGCCCGAGGTCAAGGTGCGTGATCGCCAGACCGGAGAGGTCGCCGTCGACCCGGTGACGAACGAGCGGCTCATGACCCTTGAGCTGGTGTTCATCGCCGAGGGCGGTTCCGACATGATCAAGGTCACTGTTCCCGAGAAGGGCATCGGTGACGGCTTGGCGATGGGTGCGCCGGTCTTCCTGTCCGGCCTGGTGGCCCGGCCCTGGGAGAGCGAGTTCGGCGGCCGTACTCGGCACGGTATCGCCTTCCGGGCTGACGCCGTGATGGTCGGCGCTGCCGCGCAGGGCTGATCACCATGACTGATGCCGTGTGGGTTCTGGTGCTGGGACTGCTGGCGGTCGCCGCGCTGATTGTGGTGCGGCGCCGCCTGCCGGTCCTGTTCTGGTGGCTCGTCGGGTACCCGGTCGTCGCACTGCGGGTGCTCGTCTCGTACCGGGCGACGATGGACGCCTGCGGTCTGACGGTTCCGGCCTCAGCCATACGCCGGGCCACGGCTCGGATGATGGGGCGGGAGGCGGCGCCCGTACCGCCTCGCCGGTCGCTGCCCCTGCCCACCGCTTCCGGCCTCGTGATGCGGCTGCGCATGGCGACCGGGCAGGCGCCCGAGGACTTCACCGCCTCGGCCGACCGGCTACGGCATGCCTGGGCTGCGCACGCCGTGCACATCCGCCCCACCAAGCCGGGACGGCTGGAACTGCGGCTGGTCGGCTGGGACGTACTCGCCGACGTACGGCCCGCACGGCAGCTGCTGCGGACCGGGCCCCTGTCCCTGCCGCTGGCGCTGCGGGAAGACGGGCACTGGCACGTACGGGACTTCCGTACGGTGCCGCACGAACTGATCCTCGGCGCCACACAGTCCGGCAAGTCCGTGTACCTGCGGAACCTGCTGTGCGGGCTGGCCCGGCAACCCGTCGCACTCGTCGGTATCGACTGCAAGTGGGGCGTCGAACTCGCGCCCTTCGCGCCCCGGTTGTCCGCGCTCGCCGACACCCCGGACCGGGCGAACGACCTCCTGGACGCACTGATCGACGAGATGGAGGCACGGTTCCGCCTGATCGGTCTCTCGGCCGGGGCCGATGCGGATGCCGTGCTCACCTCGGACGTGTGGGGACTGCCCGACAAGGTGCGGCCTGTGCCGGTCGTGGTCGTCGTGGACGAGGTCGCGGAACTCTTCCTCGCCGCCAGCCGGGACGACGAAAAGCGACGGGACGCCATGGTCACCAAGCTCATCCGCCTCGCCCAGCTCGGCCGCGCGGCCGGCATCTACCTGGAGGTGTGCGGACAGCGCTTCGGCTCCGAACTCGGCAAGGGCGCCACCATGCTGCGCGCCCAGCTCACCGGCCGGATCTGCCACCGCGTCAACGACGAGACCTCGGCGAACATGGCCCTGGCCGACATCTCCCCTGAAGCGGCGCTCGCCGCTACGTCCATCCCGGCCGAACGGCCCGGCGTCGCGGTCGTCGGCGACTCCTCCGGCGGCTGGTCCCGCGTCCGCTCGCCGCACCTCTCCCTCCACGATGCGGCGGCCATCTGCCGCGACACCTCGGCCCTCGTGCCCGTCCTGCCCCGTCTCGACTCGTTCCGGCCCGCCGTCCCCCTCTCCGGCGAGTCCACCGAGGCCATCTCTTCCGCCATCCCCGCGCCCACCGCGCGCACGGTGACCGAGTAGCAGCACTTCCTTCCCCACGGTCGGCGTGACCGCCTCACGCCAAGTCCCTACCCCAGTCATGCCGAAAGCCGAAGGAGACAAAGATGCCCTGCGAGCACTGCGGCGACGAGACCGGCGCCATCGACCCGCTGGAATCGGCCCTGATCTCCGCCTGGAACAACTCGCCGGAGGTCATGGACGACTACCGCGACGAGGAACCGGAAGACACCTCAGACTCCCCGTGGGCCTGGTGACCACCTCCCATGTTCCGCTCGATCCGCCCCGACGCCGTACTCGTTCAAGCAGTCATCGCGGGCGCCCTGTCCTTCTCGCACCTACACGACCTGGCCGAAGCGGCGGGACAGGGCGGCTGGAAGGCGTGGGCCTACCCCGTCAGCGTCGACTTGTTGCTGGTCGCCGCCTGGCGCCGGATGGGGGAGCAGCAGCGCACCGGGCAACCGGCCGGGGGACCGCGGTTGTGGTTCCTGGTAGCTCTTGCCGCTTCCCTCGGTGCCAACGTCGCCACTGCCGGACTCCTCGACCTGGACCACGTCCCCGCCTGGCTCCGGGTACTGGTGGCCGGTTGGCCCGCCGTCGCCTTCTTCGGCGGAACGCTGCTGGCGCACTCGCCTCGCGCCCCGGAGGCACCGGCGACTTCGGTGACGGCAGACACGAACACCGACCAGCTCTCCGCCCCGCCCGTCGTCGACGGACCCCACCGTGACGCGCTCCCGGCGCCGCCCGCCGACCCGGAACCGGCCCCTGAAGTCACGAAAGAGCCGGTCACCGTGCCCGCCCCGGCGCCTGCCGCTCCCGCTCCCGCCGTAGCCCTGCCCCCGGCCCTCGTCGATCGCGTCCGAACCCTGGCCGAGGAACTCCGGGCCACCACCGGCCGCCCCGCCGACCCCGATGTCATCCGCGTCCGGCTCGGCCTACCTCCCTCTATGACGCAATCCGTCGCCGCACACCTCTGAGAAAGGACGATCCGTGAACCCGCGCTTCCGCAACGTCCGCCGCATCGGCCCCGTCCAGGTCGCCTCGTACGTCGCCAGAGGCCGCAACCGCCACGTTGCCGCATGCACGGCCCCGAACTGCGACTTCTCCGCCGAGTACGACAGCCGCGCCGCCGCCGAACTCGCCGCCCGCACCCACCGCTGCAAGGCCTGACAGGAGATCACCGCAATGGACGTCCCGCTCTGGCTCGCCCTGCTCGTCGTCGGAGTCCTCGGCGTCAAGCTCGTCCGCCCGCCGTGGTGGCTGATCGCCGTGCTCCTCCTGGGCGGCTACCTCGTCGCCGACAGCTTCCTGGCCCCCGCCATCGGCACGGTCCTCAAGTAACCGCAGAAGGGATCACTCTCGTGTTCACCCCGAAGTACCCGCCCCAAGACACCGCACCTGTCCCCACCGCCACGGCCCCGACCACCGGGCCGGTCCCGGCCCCGGTCACGTCCGCCCCGGTCTCGAACCGGCCGACCGTCCAGCTCACCCCTGGCAGCACGCTCGCCCTGGTCGCCTGTGGCGGCGCCGTGGTCCTCGTCGTCGGCGCGGTCCTAGTCTCCATGCTCCTCGCGGTCGCCATCACCGCCACCTCCGTGGCCGTCTGCGCGGTCACCATCCGCTCGATCCTCAAGAGCCGCTAAGCCCACCTGCTCCACCCGCCTTCGCCTGCCCATGCTGTCTAGCCCCCTGGACGGCGTGGGCGGTGAGCCCCGAACCCCCGCTTCTCCAAGGAGGAACCCGCACATGCGCCCCACGGCTCCCGCAGGAGCCATCCGCCAACTGGCGGTCCTCGCCCGGCACGGCGACCTCAGCGCCTACGCCCAACAGATCCAGCGGCTCGGCGGCTGCGAACAGCCCGTGCGGATGGAGGGCCACCGACTCGACGTTCACGCCGCCACGGGTGAAATCGTTCGGGAGCTGGCTGACCGCGACCTCCCGGCCGGGCAACTCCTCGTCCGCTGCAACAACCGCCGCGCCACCCGGTGCCAGGCCTGCGCCGAGATCTACCGCAAGGACACCTTCCACCTCGTCACCGCTGGGTTGAGCGGCGGCAAGGGCATCGGCCCGGCCGTGGCCGACCACCCCCGCGTGTTCGCCACCTTCACCGCCCCGTCCTTCGGCCCCGTGCACAACCGGCCCGGTGGCGGCCGGTGCCGCTGCGGTCGCCTCCACCCCGACGACGACCCGGCCCTCGGCACCCCGCTGAACCCGGACCGGTACGACTACCGCACCGCCGTCCTCTGGAACGCGCACGCCGGTGCCCTGTGGGCCCGCTTCACCACCTACCTGCGCCAGCAACTCGCCGCCCGTGCGGGGCTCACCCGCTCCGAGCTGCGCCACTGCCTCAAGGTCTCGTACGCCAAGGTCGCCGAGTACCAGCGGCGCGGCGCCGTCCACTTCCACGCCGTGATCCGCCTCGACGGGCCGGAGGGCGCCGAGGACGCTCCACCGCCCTGGGCCACCACAGAACTCCTCACGGACGCTGTTCAGTCGGCGGCCGAGCTCGCCGAGACGCCCGGCCCCGTCCTCGACGGACACGCCTACGCCTTCCGCTTCGGCGAGCAACTCGACATCCGCCCCATCCGCTCGGCCGACTTCACAGGCACCTCGGACCTGTCCAGCCGCGCCGTGGCCGCCTACATCGCCAAGTACGCCACCAAGGGCGCCGAGACCGCCACAGGCACTCTGGACCGCCCCATCCGAAACCCCATCACCGACCTCATCGGCGCCGAAGTCACCGACCACGCACGACAGATGATCCTCACCTGCTGGCACCTCGGCGCGCTCCCGGAACTCGAACACCTGCGCCTGCGCAAGTGGGCCCACATGCTCGGCTTCCGCGGCCACTTCTCCACCAAGTCCCGCGCGTACTCCGTCACCCTCGGCGCTCTCCGCCAGGAACGCGCCGACCACAACGAAGCCCTGGCCCGCGAACGCGCCGCCGAGGCCGGACACCCGCTGCCCGACCTCGACCCCGACACGGTCCTGGTCCTGTCCCACTGGCGCTTCGCCGGAACCGGCCTGACGAACGCCGAAACCTGGCTTGCCGCCACTCGCGAACCCACCCACGAAACGGAAGGAGAGCCGACCCATGGATGAGCGCTACCTCACGGTTGACCAGGTCGCCGATCGACTGGGCACGACGGTTCGCTTCCCTCGGCGGCTGATCGAGGAGCGGCGCATCACGTTCGTGAAGGTCGGCCGACACGTCCGCATCCCGGAGAGCGCCGTACGGGAGTTCATCGACGCCAACACCGTGGAACCGGTCGTTCTGCGGCCCATGGGCCTGAGGAGGGCTGCCTGATGGCTGGGAAGCGCAAGTCCCGCCGGACCTACGGCCGGGTCCGCAAACTGCCCTCCGGACGCTTCCAAGCCCGGTACCCGGGGCCTGACGGTGTGCTTCGGCCTGCGGACCGGACGTTCGCCACGTCGACGGATGCTGACCGATGGCTGATGCGGAAGCGCATCGAGATCGAAGAGGGGCGCTGGCTCGACCCTGCTGAGGGGCAGACGACCGTACGAGACTGGGCGGCCCGCTGGCTCGCGGCCGTCTCCCCTCAGCTCAAGCACAAGACCCAAGCAACGTACCGATCCTTGATCAACTCGCTGATCAATCCGGCGCTCGGGGAGCGTGAGCTGTCGGGCCTCCGGCCGATCACGATCACTGAGTGGGTAGCCAGCATGAACACCAAGGGACTCAGCGCTTCGCGTATCCGGCAGGCGTACCGGGTCCTGTCGCAGATCATGCGGGCTGCTGTCGACAACGACATGATCCCGCAGACGCCGTGCAGGGGCGTGAAGCTCCCCCGGATGCCGCAGACCGAGCCGCACATCCTCACCCCGCTTGAAGCCTCCCGGATTGTGCGGAGCGCTGCCAAGCCGCATGACCTGCTGATCGCGCTTCTCGCGTACGCGGGCCTGCGCGTCGGCGAGGCGTTCGCCCTCCGCCGCGTGGACATCGACGTATCCGGCGGCTTCGTCCTGGTCGACGAGAACCTGGCCGAAGCCAACGGCGCCTTGGTCTTCGACACGCCAAAATCCCACCAGAAGCGGCTTCTTCGCGTCGGCCCGTCGCTCGCGAAGCGTCTCGGCCGGCACCTGGAGGCCCTGCCCGGAGGGGATGACGCGCTCCTATTCACGACGCCCGGCGGCAAGCCTCTGCGCTACAACCAGTGGCGCAAGGCGTACTTCAACCCCGCCGTGTCGGCAGCCGGGCTGACCGACGTGACCCCGCACGACCTCCGGGCCTCGCACGGGACTTGGGTCGCCGACCGGTACGGCGTGATGACCGCCGCTCACCGGCTCGGCCACTCGAACGCGAGCGTCACGACCCGGCACTACGCCCGGCCTGTTGCCGGTCGTGATGACCAGGTCGCCGAAGCGGCGGACTCATGGCTCAGCGGGCACGATCCGGCCCCTGGGGCACGTAGCGGGCACGACGACGATGACGACGGCTCCGCCGGGGTCCTCGTGCCCGTCTGACCTGCGGCGGAGGGACAGGCGCCCGTGATCGCCGAAAGGTCTTGAAAACCGTCGTGGCGCGAGCCACCGTGGGTTCAAATCCCACACCCACCGCAGCCTGACCGTGGGGCGCCCGGAACCAACCGGTTCTGGGCGCCCTTTGGCGTGTGCGTGCGGTGTTCTTGGGGTGTACGCGTGCGCGTGTCTGTTGCCGGCCAGGAGAGCCCCGCGACCGCCACCGGCTACCGCCGCTCCCCCGTCATCCGCGCCGCCGAAGCGATCGTCGAGCGTGCCTCTCGTTCGGTGAGGCCCGTGCGGACGGCCGCGTCGACCAGGGCGTTCGACAGGTCGGGGCCGATGCCGTTCTCGTAGGCGCGGCAGGCCGCCCAGAAGAGGCGGGTGTTGCGCTGGCCCTCATGGGCGGCGAGGACGAAGTGGACCAGCCCCTGGCCGTGCCGGCCGGTGGACGAGGGGGTGGGGTGATGCGTGCGTGGCGGGGGGAGCAGCAGGTGGAGGAGAGGTG
>NZ_VJZE01000148.1 GCF_009377205.1 Streptomyces phyllanthi | reverse complement strand
GGATGCGCCCCAGCCCGCTCCCGGCCAGGGCGCATCCGAGGGGCAGGCCGAGCCCAGCGCGAGCACCCGCAGCAGTTGGCGGCGATACCTGCCGTTGGGGGACGGAAACTTCACCGCTACGGCGATCATCGCGCCGGTCGTCGTCACGGTGATCGGGCTCGGGGTAGCCGGCGGCTTCTCCTGGATCGGCGATCAACTCAAAGAGGACAAGCCGCCAATCCATGTGTCGGGTTCTCGCTCACCAAGAGTTGCCGTCTCCACCAAGCCGGGCGCCCAGCCATCCGCCACCGTGTCATCGTCCGTGCCTGCCACGCCTTCCCCGGAACCCCATACGTCGTCCTCAGCGGCGGACATCGACCAGGCTGACCAGTCCGAGGCGGAGGCGCAGGGCATCCAGTCTCTGCGCGACGCGTATCTGTGCCCGTGGGAGGCCTGGGTGGTGAACAGACCGCCCAGCGATTTCAACGAGGTCCCTGTGGTGGAGGGCGGCAGCCCGGATCCGGAGATCATCAACGATGAGACTGCGGGAGACCCCGGCACCACACATCTCCTCATTGACATCCAGCCGGTTGACAGCAGGCCGCTGCAGATCAAGGAGATCCGTATCAAGATCCTCGAACGCACACCGGCTCCCACCGCCGAGGAAGCGACGTTGGTGGGACTGCAGAACGGGCAGTGCGGCGAACCCCCCGCAACCCTCGACGCGTACGCGGACCTGGACGGCGGCGCCGACTTCGCCACCGTCACATTTGACGGCGGGGAAACACTGCCGCAGGAGATCGTCGACGGAAGGCAACTCGCCGTCAACCTCACCGTGGAGACCCGCACCTGCGACTGCCTGTGGGTCCCGGAGATCGTCTGGTCCAAGGACGGTGAGGTGAAGACGACGGAGTTCAGGATCGACGGGAAGGACTTTCGCACCATCGCGACCGACGGCCTTGAACGACGTGCCTGGCAGCAGGACCTGAACACCTTGGAGTGGTCGGAGATCGTTTTCGACGAGACGATCCTGGACTGACGCGTGGTGCCGATGCCCCACGGGCCGGTGCGGCCGGATCCGGTGGAGTGTGCCGCACCGGTCGATCACACCGCCTCAAGCGCTCTGGCCAACCGGGAGACGGCCGCCAGGTCCGGCACGCTGCGCAGGGAAGCGACGACCTGGTCGCTCGCGAACGCGCGCTGCGCGGGGGTCACGGTCGGATCGACGGCGCACTCGGCCTGTACGTGAAGGTAGTTCAGGTCCGTGGCGAAGAGCATCGAGAACGACTGCGGTCCCGCGATGACGGCGCGGCCTCCGGCACTCCGGTAGGCCCGCGCCAGTCGCAGGGCGGACTCGAGGTTCCCCTGGTCGCCGCCCGACCACACGTACACGGCACGTGCGAACTCCCGCTCCGCCGACGTGGTCCCGGCGTTGTCCCAGTCGAGGAGGACCGGCCCCTCCGGGCCGACCAGGACGTTCTGGGGCCGCAGGTCGAGATGTGACGTCACCAGATCGCCGGGGTCGGCCGGGGACACCCAGTGCGCCAGCTCCGCCGCGGAGGTGTCGATGAACCGGCCCAGTTCGGCCGCCCACGGTAGCCCGGCGTCGTGAACCCGCTGGTGCAGCTTCTCCCAGTCGGCCTCCTGCGGACACCGCTCGTACCAGGAACCGGGCTGCTCGCGGGCGCCCGCTCCCGCCTGGTGGAGGAGCGCCATGGTCCGCCCGAACCAGTCCAGGACGTCCGGATCGGACGCGTCCGCCTCGGTGCCGTCGATCCAGTCGTACAGCTTCACGTAGGACCCGCCTGAAGAACTGGCGAGTTGTGAGACGTAGGCACCGTCACGATTGGGCATGAGCCGCGGCGAGGCGATCCCCAGTTCCTCCGTGGCCTGCCGTAACGCGGCCTCCCGGCGGACTTGCTCCTCTTCGCAGCCGAAGAGGAGTTCCTTGACCGCCCAGGAGGGCCCGTCGCCGGACAACTTCCAGATCTGCCCCAACGCGCCACGGGCGACGGGCACAGCCGCCCACGGTCCGGCACCGAGACCGTAGATCTCCGCCACGAAGTCCGCTGCGTCGTGCATCCAGGTGCCTCCCCCAAGCCTGATGACCAGCACCGACTATAGGCGAACGCTCGCAGCGGCAAGGGCGGCACGGGTGGACCGCTGAGTGATCGTGCCCCGGCTGGTCGGCCGGTCGCCCTCAGCCGGCGGCCTTGCCGATGATGCGCTCCATCTCCTCCCGCCCGAAGGCCCGCAGGGTGGTGGTACGGACGTTGCCCACCCCGCCGAGCTGCAGCAGCGCCGCGGTGGCGGTCTCGTCGTCGGGTGCCTCGACGATGGCCACGAGGTCGTACGGGCCCACGGTCCAGTAGATGCTCAGCAGCTTCACCTCGAGCTTCTGGGCCGCCGAGACGAAGGCCTCGGCGCGCTTCGCGGTGTCCTTGTAGTTCCGGATCCCTTGATCGGTCCAGTTGAACAGCGAGACGTAGGTCGGCATGGTCGTCCACCTTTGTGAGGGAACACATCGCGAGGCCAATTCTGTGCAAATACACAGAAACCCGCACAAGCTGCGCACCCAAACGGTGACCCGGCCCCTCGCAGGACGCTCCAGGTCATCCGACCCCACCGTCGCCGCCTCCCAGTCTCCGGGCAGCGGGAGGTGAGAAGGTCATGGGGCCCGCCCCAGCCCTGTTGAACCCTGGCGACCTGGGACGGCACCGGAGTCACCGGGTACACGCTCCTGCCGCGCGCCCAGTTCGCCAGGAGCCCGACCGTCGTGTCGACCGACGACACCACCATGGTGACCGGCATCCTGCTCTCGCTCCACGTGTTCCACAGGGCCCAGCCCTCGTCACGGGGCTCCAGGACGAGTCGTGAGCACGCCTCCTCGTACGTCTCCTCCATGCCCTCGGGCATAGCGGCAGGCCGGAGCAGGAGCACGCCCGCCAAACGCAGCGTTGGCCGGTCCTCCTCCTCGGGCATGCAGCCGTCGCCGGGGAAGTGGGTCGATCTCACGCAAGTGATCGAGTTCAGAGAGTTCCGGTCGTGGCACGCCAGGCAGTCTCACACCGACGAAGCGCCGGAAGGAACCGGTTATCCCTGGGCCGCCCCGTCGGGCAGCCCGAAAACACGTGTCGGCGCATGAGGACATCGTCGAGGATGCCTCCATGGACGACGACCTGGTGACGTTCCTCCGCGCGCGGTTCGACGAGGAGGCCGGTCTTGCCCGGCGGTGCGGCAGAGAGTGGTCCGCGTGCGGGGACGCCGTCGACTTCGGTCAGGCGGAGTCCTCCGGGTTCGATCCCGCGATCGCTCAACACATCGCCCTGCACGACCCCGCTCGTGTGCTGCGTGAAGTCGGGGCCAGGCGCCGTGTCCTGGCCCGTCATACGCTCAGTCCTGCCTTGGGCGACCCGGAGTTGCCCTGGGAGAACCGCGATGACTGCCAGTTCGACGGTGACCTTTGGCCCTGTGACGATCTGCTCGATCTGGCCCTCCCCTACATCGGTCATGCGGATTTCCCGGAGCAGTACGCGGAACTCATGGAGCAGCACCGGTAGAACGCGCCAGACCTGGGACGAGCTCGGCTCGATTGACGACGACCAACTCTCCGTCGTCGGGCCCGGCGTCGAACTCCCGCGGTGCCCACCACTCCGGCCACGGGACTCAACCGCGGGACAGCGCCTCCGAGCGCCGTACCCACCGCTCGAAGTACCGCGCCTCCGCGTCCCCGTCCCCCTCGGCCGCCAGCCATTCCCGGGCCGCCGCAGTCATCTCCGCCTGCGCCTCAGCCATGTCAGCGGGTCGCAGTTCGGGCCAGTCCGTCAGTGCTCCCCAGATCAGCAGAAGTTCCGTACGCGCCCTGTCCCGGTCGTCGGCGGGCCACTCCCCGCCCGCACGCCCGAAGATCTCCAGGCCCGCCTCGTACGGCTGGAGGGATCCCTCCACGATGGCTCGGGCGCGATCCCGCACCAGTGAGCGGAACTCCGTCCGGCCCCGCGTGTCGGCCGCCCCGGTCGCCCAGCCGATACCGCCCAGCAGATGGGCGCGGAAGTCCGGGTCCTCGTACGCCTCCGAGGCGTGGCCCAGCGCGGTGTAGAAGACCCGGCCGGCGCCCTGCTCGCGGCACCAGATCAGCGGGTGGTCGGCGCCCATCCCGCCGCCCTCGTACGACGATTCGTCGGCGCGGGCCAGCACGTGCACCGCGCCGCGCGGGTTGGTCCGGAAGTCGTACCACTCGTCCGTGAACTCCCACACGGCGGGAAGGTGCCGGGTCGCCGGATGGTCGCGGTCCTCGATCACGGCCCTGCCCGGCTGGTGGTCCGGGTGGCGGGCGAACCGGGCGCCGAGCAACTCGCCGTAGTACGGCCAGTCGTACTCGGTGCAGGCCGCCGCGTGCACGCCCGCGAAACCGCCGCCCTCGTCGACGTACGCCCTGAGCCGTGCGCGCCCCTCATCCGTCAGCACCTCACCGCTGGTGGAGAGGAAGACGACGGCCGCGTACGGGTCCAGGGGCCCCTCCAGCGCCTTCGGGTCCTCGGTGGCGTCGACGTCGAAACCGAGGGCGCGTACGGCGGCCACGCCGGCCGGGATGGAGTCGTGCCGGTAGGCGGTGGTGCGGGTGTAGACCAGGATGCGGGCGGACATGGGACGAGCCTATTTCCCGGTCCCGCTCGCTCCCAAGGACCGAAAATTTCGTACCGCCCCGAACCGGGCCAACAACGTCGGCAGTTGAGTCGGTTCGTCCCCATCACACACCCGCGCTCCGCCACAATGCGTGCATGACCGACGACTGGCAGCAACAGATCCAGGCGCTCCACGAGGAGTTGATCGAACGCGACGACCCGGCCGCCTGGGTGCGGGAGGCCGACGCGTTGGAGGCCTCCCGCCGCTATCCCCATCTCGCGTTGCGCGGACCCGTCTTCGGGATCGCGGTGCAGGAACCGGCGAAGGGGCCGGAGTGGCGGCTGCTGAAGCCGGTGACGGACGGCATGCCGCAGGTGGCCAGGGACGGGCTGAACTCACACCTGTGGTTCAGCGCGAAGGACGACGTCGACGACCCGGCCGTACGGCGCGGAATGCTGGCTGCCGTCGACGTGCTGGAGCGCGAACGGGTGGACGAGGTGGAGGCGTGCGGGCTGCGCTACCGGGTGGTGCGCGGCGACGAGTTCGGACGGGTCGGGGACGACGGGCTGGAGCCGCCCCGGCCCACCGACCCCGAGCCGGCGAAGCGGTCATGGGACAAGCAGGCGCGCGACACCCCGTCCCCGGACATCGGCCTGGTCCTCGATCCCCGGCGCGTGGACGGCCCGGCCGCGGGTGCGATGCGACTGGGGCTGCGGGACTTCACGTACACGGGCTCCCGTTTCCCCACCGAGGTGCGCGGGGACTCCGAGCGGGCGGTCGCCACCCACCCCGATCTCGTGCTGCTGCCCACCAGCTTCGGCGTGGTCGAGCACAAGGGGCACAGCTGGCAGCCGCGCGGCGCCCTCATGGCGACGCCGCACGAGGCACGGCGCATGCTCTACATCGGGATGTCCGAGACCTGGGCCCTGCTGTACCAGTTCGACGAGGACAAGAAGGCCAGGTACGCCAAGGCCGCCGAGGAGTTCCGGGCGCTCGACCGCGCCGACGAGTTCCGCGTCGACGACTCCGTCTTCCGGATCTGCCGTGTCGAACGCATGCTCCGTATGGGCCCCGACGGCCCGGAGAGCCCGCGCCCCTCGGACGTCGACGACTACGGCCCGATGAAGCTCCACCCGACGATGCACGAGGACGGCACGATCATCCACGAGTGACGGCGAGGCCCGCCCTCAGAGGCCCGCCGTACCCGCCGTAAGAGGCCCGCCGTCAACAGCCGGTCCGCCGCCCGGCCGGGTCCCGGACGGCTTGCGTCGCCCGGACCCGGCCCGCCCGCGCGCCGACCGCCGCCTTCACCCCACCGGCCGCGCCCGCTCCACCACCGTCCCCAGACCCAGACTGTGCGGCAGCGTGCCGAACGACGCCCCCCAGTCGCCCCCGAGTCGCGAGGCGCAGAACGCGTCGGAGACCTCCGGGGGCGCGTACCGGACCAGCAGGGAACCCTGGAGCACGAGGGCGAGGCGCTCGACGACGCGGCGGGCGCGGGCCTCGATGGCATCCAGGTCGGCGAGCTCGGTCAGCAGGTTCTTGATCGCGGCGTCGAGGCGGTGGTCGGCCCCGCGGGCCCGGCCCACCTCCGTCAGTACGGCGTTCAGCGCCGCCGGCTCGCGCTGGAGGGCGCGCAGCACGTCGAGCGCCTGGACGTTCCCGGCGCCCTCCCAGATCGAGTTGAGCGGAGACTCACGCAGCAGGCGGGGCATGCCGGACTCCTCCACGTACCCGTTGCCGCCCAGGCACTCCAGGGCCTCGGCCACCGTCGGCGTGCAGCGCTTGGTCACCCAGTACTTGGCGGCCGGTACCGCGAGCCGCAGGAACGCCCGCTCCTCCTCGGAGCCGCCGGTCGCGTCGTCGTACGCCGCGGCGAGCCGCATCGCCAGCGTCGTCGCCGCCTCGGACTCCAGCGCCAGGTCCGCCAGTACGTTGCGCATCAGCGGCTTGTCGACCAGGCGGCCGCCGAACGCCTCCCGGTGCGTGCAGTGGTGCACCGCCTGTGCCACGGCCTGGCGCATCAGCGAGGCCGCGCCCAGGACGCAGTCGACCCGGGTGGCCGCCACCATCTCGATGATCGTGCGCACCCCGCGGCCCTCGTCGCCGACCCGGCGCGCCCAGGTCCCGTCGAACTCGACCTCGCCGGAGGCGTTGGACCGGTTGCCCAGCTTGTCCTTGAGCCGCTGGATGTGGAATACGTTGCGCGTGCCGTCGTCCAGCACACGCGGCACCAGGAAGCAGGTGAGCCCTCCCGGAGCCTGCGCCAGCACCAGGAACCCGTCGGACATCGGTGCCGAGCAGAACCACTTGTGCCCGGTCAGCTCGTACGTCCCGTCCTCGGCGAGCGGCCGTGCCACCGTCGTGTTGGCCCGTACGTCGCTGCCGCCCTGCTTCTCCGTCATGCCCATGCCGAAGAGGACGCCGGCCTTCCGGGAGGCGGGGCGCAGATCGCGGTCGTAGACCATCGACGTCAGCCGGGGCTCCCACTCGGCGGCCAGCTCCGGGTCGGTGCGCAGCGCGGGCACCGCCGCGTGCGTCATCGACAGCGGACAGCCGTTGCCCGCCTCGGCCTGCGTCCAGATGATGAAGGAGGCCGCACGCCGTACATGACCGCCCGGCCGCGCCCAGGCCGCCGTGAGACCCGCCGAGACACCCTTGCCGAGGAGGCGGTGCCAGGACGGATGGAACTCGACCTCGTCGATCCGGTGGCCGTAGCGGTCGTGGGTGCGCAGCTTCGGCGGGTTCTCGTTGGCCAGCGCGCCCCACTCCAGCACCTGCGCGGACGCCGCCGTGCGCCCGAGCGCGGAGAGCTCCGCACGCGCCTCGTCGAGGAGACCGGGCTCGAGATGACGGTCGACCGCTTCCGTGAGGGCCCGGTCCGCGGCGAAGACGTCGTACCCGACGAGGGGCGGGGCCTGGTTGGTCACTGCGTGGGTGCTGGCTGCCATTCCCGGCACCTACCCTTCGTACGGCGGCGCTCACCAGTATCCCGGCAGCCGGACCGGAAGGTGAGGCCGGCCTGCCGCGACGGATACCTTTAGGGCGTGCAGCCAGCCAGTAGCTCCTCCGAGTCGCCCGAGAACACCTCCGGCCGTCTCCACCGGGCGCGAGCCCTCTACCGGAACGTCTCCAAACGCAGGACCGCCTGGCTGCTGCTCAAGGACACCGTGAACTCGTGCATCGAGTACCGCATCCTGGGGCTGGCGGCGGAGGCGGCGTTCTTCACGCTGCTGTCCGTGCCGCCGCTGCTGCTCAGCATGATCGGGCTGCTCGGCTACGTCGACGACTGGACCGGCGCGAACACCATCGCCAGCCTGCAGAACAACCTCCTGGAGGCGTCCCGCACCGTCCTGTCGGACAAGGGTGTGACGCAGATCGCCCAGCCGATCCTCGACGACGTCACGAAGGGCGGTCGGCCCGACGTGATCTCCATCGGCTTCCTCTTCGCCCTGTGGTCGGGCTCCCGGGCGGTGAACGTCTTCATCGACACCATCACCGTGATGTACGGCCTCGACGGGGTGCGCGGGATCGTCAGGACCCGGCTGATGGCGTTCCTGCTGTTCATCGTGGCGCTGCTGATCGGGTCGGTCGCGCTGCCGCTGATGGTGGCCGGTCCGGACGCCGTGGTCGGCATCGTGCCGTGGTCGACGACGGTCGTGCAGGTCCTGTACTGGCCGGTCGTGATCATCCTGTCGATCGTGTTCCTGACGACGCTGTACCACGTGTCCGTGCCGGTGCGCTCCCCGTGGGTCGAGGACGTCCCGGGAGCCCTGGTCGCGCTCGGCATGTGGGTGCTCGGCAGCTTCCTGCTCCGTATCTACCTGACGAACACGGTCGAGGGCCCGACGATCTACGGCTCGCTCGCCGCCCCCGTGGCCGTGCTGCTCTGGATCGGCGTCTCGGCCTTCGCGGTACTGGTCGGCGCCGCGGTCAACGCGGCCATCGACCGGGTCTGGCCGGCCGCGGCGACGGCCGCCGCCCGTGAGGCCAACGAGCGGCTGCGGGAGGAGCAGGCCGCCGAGTACGTGGCCCGCGCCGCCGCGGCCCGCGCCGCCGACCCCGAGGACCCCGACATGCCCTCCGAGTTCCCCGAACGCTGGTCCCGCTTCCTGCCCCCCGACGACGTCACCGCCCGCCTGCGCACCCACGCCAAGAGCACCAACAACGCGAACAACGCGAACGGCACCGGCAACACGAACAGCGCGAACGGCACCGACAAGCACGGCGACGGGTCCCCTCCGGCCGAGTGAGCCCACGCCCCTACGGGCGCCGCGTAGCCTGGCACACGTGTACGAGGAGCGGGCGTCCCGGCTGGCGGGGGCGGTGGTGTGGACGAACACCCCGTCCGGCCCCGGGACGACTCGCGTACTGCCCGACGGCTGTATGGACCTGCTCTGGAACGAGGGAAGGCTGCTGGTCGCGGGGCCGGACACCCAGGCGTACGTCCCTGGGGGCGCGCCCGCGCACTGGGCGGGTATCCGGTTCTACCCGGGCACCGCGCCCACCTACCTGGGCGTGCCCGCGCACGAGCTGCGCGACCGGCGCGTCGACCTGGCGGACCTGTGGCCGGCCGCCCGGGTACGCCGCCTCACGGCACGGGTGAACGCGGCCGACGACCCGGCGCTCGGACTCGAGCGGGTGGCGCTGGAGCGGGCCGCCGACTCGGATCCCCCGGACCCGCTGCTGCGCGGGATCGTGGCCGCGCTGGACGCGGGCCGCCCGGTCGCCGCGACCGCCGACGCGCTCGGCCTCGGAGCGCGCAGGCTGCACCGCCGCTCACTGACGGCGTTCGGGTACGGCCCCAAGACCCTGGCCCGCGTGCTGCGGCTCCAGCGCGCGCTCGCCCTGGCCCGTGACGCCGTAGCCCTCGCGGAGGTGGCGGCCCGTGCGGGGTACGCCGACCAGGCGCATCTCGCACGCGACGTACGGGCGCTGGCGGGACTGCCGCTCGGCCGGCTGCTGGGGCATTAGGGCCGGCCGGCTGCCCGGGCACCGGGGCCGGACAGGCCCTGGTGCCGCTCGGCCCTCACCGGGGCAGCGGCGCGAACAGATCCACCCCGTTGCCGTCCGGGTCGAGCACGACCGCGTACCGCTGGCCCCACACGGCGTCCCAGGGCTTGAGCTCACCCTGGTGGCCGGCGGACACCAGCTCCTCGTAGACCGAGTCCACCTCGGCCGGGCTCTCGCACAGCAGGGCGATCGAGGACCGGCCACCGGTCCCCGGCCGCCACTCGGGGTGGAAGGACCGGACGGTCTCCTCGGTGTCGAGCATCAGCCGCAGCCCGCCCGGAAGCCCGGCCTCGGCGTGCGGCCGGGTCCCGGCCCCCTCGGGGAAGTCGAAGCCGAGACGACGGTAGAAGGCGACAGAAGCGGCCATGTCGGAGGTGACCAGGCCGATGGCGTCGAATCGTGGAGTCATGCGGCCACCGTAGGAAGGGGGCCGGTGGACGGTCTTGAAGGAATCGGACACCGGCGCCTCATGGCGCAGGAGCGCACCCACCACGCAGCCCTACGCAAAACACTCTGAGCACCACCTGTGGAACACCTGTGCGGCAGTATGGATTCATGTTCCGTGCCCAGCGCGTCCTGCTTCCCCTCGCGCTCCTGCCCCTGCTGCTCACGGCCTGCGGCAACGAGAAGGTCGTGGTGGGCGCGAGCCAGCCCGTGCGGCCCGTCCCGGACCGGGCCGAGCTGCGGGCCCGCGCGGAGGCACTGGGACTCGCCCCGGAACTCGTCTACGTCACCGAGCCCTCCGGGTTCACGCTCGCCCGGCAGTCGGTCGGGGTGTACGGCGGCGACGGCTTCTCCAGCACGTACTGGTCCGAGAAGAGCGGCGCCCGGTTCCTCCTCTCCGTGGACCGGGGCACGATGACGGCCACGAATTGCCCTAAGCAACCGGTCGGCCAGGTCACGGGCGAGCCGGTCACCTGCGAGCGCGACGGCGACGCCTGGTACCGCGCCTCCGGCGGACTGCACGAGTACGCCGTCCCGGAGAAGGGCCACGTGGTCCGGGTCAGCGGCGACACGGCCGAGGTCGGCCGGGACGTCCTGCGCGCCGCCGCCGAGGCCGCCCGCCGCCCGACCGACTCCGAACTGGCCTTCCTCCTGCCGAAACCGCACCACGGCGGACCGGGCGGTCCGGGCGGTTCAGGCGGTCCGGGCGGTGTGGTGGGCCCGGTGGAACGCGGCGATCTTCCGCCCGTGGGGGACGGGGCGCCGAACAACGAGGTGGGGACGACGGGCTGAGGCCGGAGTACGCCCGTCTCCGACGTCGGCCCACCCGTCCGGGCCGTACGCGACGTCCGGCCCTGCGTCGCAGCAGCCGCCCATCCCTGCCGTACGGCTCGGCTGATCCCCTTGACAGCCTTGTGCCGCGGGCGATTTCAGGATGGGCGGCGCCCCGCGCGGGAGTGGTGCTGCGCCGACACGGCACCACCCCCGCTCTCTCGGCCCCTGGTGCTGTGACCGGAAAGGTTCACCGGCTCGCGCAAACCTTTCCGGCCACAGCACCGGCTGGAGCGTGGCCGCCCCAGCGGGCGGCGCTGAACAAGTTTCAGGCACCGCACGGCTGTTCGCCAGGGTTGCAGGGGGTTGCAACTCGTCAGCTCTCTGTGGCCGGAGTGTGTCCCTCCGTGGCCGTTCGGCGGCACACTATGAGACTTGGAGTCAACGCACGCGCGGACGTCCGCGGCCGAAGGCGCGGGAGCGGGCAGGTCCGCCGGGAGGATCGAGTGGCGCATTCGCCGATGGATGTCACGCGGCTCGCCGCCCAGGACGCGAGGCGGACGGCACGAGCGCTCGGCGAGGCGCGCGGCGCCGTGCTCGCCGGAGGACAGCCGAAAGTCGCGCCGCGGCCGGTGATCAGGGAGTCCTGGGACCGCGCGCTGCGCGGCGGGGTCGACCCTGACCACGACTTCCGGGCCGATCTGCTCAGCCGCGAGGAGGTCGAGCAGCGCCGGCAGACCTCACGGCTGCGGCATGTGCTGCCCGTCCTGCACGAGGGGCTGCTGCAGTTCGCGGACTCCGCGCAGCACATCGTGGTGGTCACGGACGCGGAGGCCCGGGTGCTGTGGCGGGAGGGCAGCGCGACCGGGCTGCGCCGGGCGGACGGGCAGGGCCTCGGTATCGGCGGGGACTTCAGCGAGGAGGTGGTCGGCACGAACGGGATCGGCACCCCGCTGGTGGCCCGCCGTCCCGTGCAGGTCGTCTCCGCGGAGCACCTCGTCCGCACCCTGGACGGCTGGGTGTGCACCGGCGCGCCCATCACCGATCCCCGCGACGGGCAGGTGATCGGCGCGGTGGACGTCAGCGGCCCACTGGAGGCGCACCACCCCGCCACGCTCGCCCTCGTCGGCTCGGTCGCCAAGCTCGCCGAGGCCCGGCTGCGCGATCTGCATCTGACCTCGCTGGAGCGGCTGCGGGCGATCGCGGCCCCGGTGCTGGCCCGGATCGGCGGGCGGGCGGTGGCGGTGGACGCGGACGGCTGGACGGCCGCGGTGACCGGGATGCCGTACACCAACCGGCTCGCCCTGCCGAGGTCCCTCTCCCCCGGCCGGAACAGGCTGCCGCACCTGGGCCCGTGCCAGGTGGAGCCGCTGCCCGGCGGCTGGCTGATACGCCCCAGCGCCGAGCCGGGAGCCGCCGACGACTCGACCCGCGTCGTCCTGGACCTGGCGCACGCGCGCCGCAGCACGGTGACCGCGTCGGGCGGCGCGAGCTCCTGGACCCAGGAACTCAGTCCCCGCCACGCCGAGTTGCTGTACCTCCTGGCGCTCCACCCCGCCGGGCGCACCGCCGCGGCCCTCGCCGACGACATGTTCGGCGACCCGGCCCGTACGGTCACGGTCCGCGCGGAGATGTCCCGGTTGCGGCGCTATATGGGGGCGTTCCTCGAGCACCGGCCGTACCGTTTCACGGAGGGCACCGAGGTCGAGGTCCTGCTGCCGGTGGACCCGCTGGACCTGCTGCCGCACTCGACGGCCCCGGCGGTGGTCCGGGCGCGGTCCGGGCCGGGGTCCTCACCCCGGGGCTGATCGATGCGTGCCCCGGGACGACGGCCGGCAGCCGCGGAGTGAGGGATATCCCTGCATTTATGCAGGACTTCGACCGGAGCCGGGTCCCCCTGAAGTAGCATCCTTTCCAGGCCACCCCACCTGCTTCTCCGTCAACGGTCTGATCACGGGAGGCAGTTGGCCCAACCTGGGAGGTTGCATGGGGCACCGCGGCAGACACCGTCGACGCAGGAGAGGCCGTGCGCTGCGCGCCGGGCTGGCCGGAACCGCGCTGGCGCTGACCGCTGCGGCCACGATGATCAGCGCCTCGCAGGCCGTGGGCGGCGACAACCCGGGCCCGCTGAAGCCGCTCACCTCGGCGAGCGAGCTGGGCAGGCTCCAGCTGCACGAGAACCTGGTCAGTGAGAAGTCGCTGGACACCCTGACCGACCAGATGGGCGGGAACGTCAGCGTGGACGGCGTCCTGCGGAGCGCCAACCACTCGATGCGGAACGAGGCCGCCTGCTCCGGCACCGAGCGCGAGGCTCTGCCCGTCGAGCCGGCCGCCTCCCGCGCGTACTGCTGGGACACCCGCGACGCCACGACCGGGAAATGGCTCCCCCGGTCCGTCGCCACCTCCGACGACGATGCCGACGGCCTGTGGGGCGACGACCGTGTCGTCCTCTCCGGCTGGACCCACAACGACGACAGGGCCGGCGAGCCGGAGGCGGACAAGGGGCTCGCCCGGGTCGCCTTCATCGACGCGAACGACCCCGACGACCTCAAGTACCGCTGGGTCCTTCTCGTCGCCCCGCTCCCCGGCGGCCATGACTTCGGCGCCGTGCGCTCCGACATCGGCGGCATGGTCTGGTACCAGGACAAGCTGATCGTCACCGCGAAGAACGGCGCGGACCACGACAACGCCCTCTTCGTCTTCGACATGCACCACATCCTCCAGACCGATGTGAAGAGCGGCGCGATCGGCAGGGTACGGGACGGCTGGTCGGCTCACGGCTACGAGTACGTGCTGCCCGCGGTCGGCTCGTACAACCTGACGGGCGGTGCCTGTACCGCCTCCGACGACAGCGCGGTCCCCTGTTTCGGCTCCATCTCGCTGGACCGGACCTCGACGCCCAACAGCCTGGTCGCGGGCGAGTGGTCGGCCCCCGGCGACACCGGGCCGGCCCGCCTCTGGCGCTACCACTTCAGTACCGCCCTCGACCGGACGGGCCTGCTGGGCGCGACCTCCGGCGGCATCGTCGACGCGGACGAGGCGTACGAGACCGAGGCGTCCGGCCTGCGGGGTGTGATCTCCCACAAGCCGAACGGGGCGAGCGAGGCCGACTGGTACGTCGACCAGGCCCCCGGCGACCGGGACAAGCACGGCACGCTGTGGCGGCAGAACGAGGGGGGCGCCGACGCGGCCCGGTGCACCGCCGACCGGACGAACGCCTGCTGGGGCCGGCACACCGAGTCCATGTCGTACGCGAAACAGACCGGCGAGCTGTGGACGCTCACCCAGCGGACGGCGAACCAGACCGCACCCGGGCGGGTGCTGTACACGGTGCCGCTGTCGGCGGTCGCCAACTCCATGGACTAGCCAACTCCATGGACTAGCCGACTCCAGGGACCGGATGCCGTCCGAGGGGCGGCCGAGCGGGCCGGGGCCCGCCCCGGCCTTGGCGCCCGTTCCGGCCTCGTGATTCCCTGGCTCCCATGTCCACCGTCACCGTCACCACCTGGTCCCTGGAGCAGACGTCCCCGGCCGACCTGGTGCCCGCGCAGGCCCCCGAGGGCGATGTCCGGATCGTCCGTTCCGAGGTCCCCTCCCCCGAGTTCAGCCGCTTCCTGTACGCCTCCGTCGGCGGTGACATCCTCTGGATCGACCGGCTGTCGTGGTCGTACGCGCGCTGGCAGGAGTACCTGGACCGGCCCGGAGTCGAGACCTGGGTGGCGTACGACCGCGGCACGCCCGCGGGATACGTGGAGTTCGACCCGCGGGACGACGGCGTCGTGGAGATCGCGTACTTCGGGCTCCTCCCGGCGTTCCGGGGGCGGCGCATCGGCGGGCATCTGCTCTCGTACGGGACGGCGCGGGCCTGGGACCTGGCCGAGCGTTGGCCCGGGCTGCCTCCGACCAAGCGGGTGTGGCTGCACACCTGCACCAAGGACGGCGAGCACGCGATGGCGAACTACCACCGGCGGGGCTTCAGGCTGTTCGACACCAAGGTCGAGGAGGAGCCGGACGCACCGGCGCCGGGGCCCTGGCCCGGGGCTCGGTCCTCGTCATGACGCACATCACAGCGTCTCGCCATTCGAGACATCCATGTCCACGATATGGATGAAGGTGGACTGAGTCTAAAGAGGCATGACACGCTTCCGTCATGTCTGGAACTGGAATTGCCTTGGTGAGTCGGCGGCACGTCGACCTCGGCCGCATGTCCAGCGCCATCTGTCCGGCGAGCTGAAACAGCCCAGCATCGCCGCACCCTCCCCTCCCGCCTCACCTGCGCAACGACGCGCACGTATGGCACATATGCCGCAAGGCGCCCATACGCGCAGGTCAGAGCCGCATTCCCACCTGTCCCGAAGGACGTAACAACCATGGCCGCCACCCCGCAACGCCCTGCCACGCCCCGCCGCAAGGTGAGCCGTCACCGTGGCGAGGGGCAGTGGGCCGTGGGCCACTTCACCCCGCTCAACGGCAACGAGCAGTTCAAGAAGGACGATGACGGTCTCAATGTGCGGACACGCATTGAGACGATCTACTCCAAGCGCGGTTTCGACTCGATCGACCCCAACGATCTGCGCGGCCGTATGCGCTGGTGGGGGCTGTACACCCAGCGCAAGCCCGGTATCGACGGCGGCAAGACCGCGATCCTGGAGCCCGAGGAGCTGGACGACGAGTACTTCATGCTGCGCGTCCGTATCGACGGCGGCCGGCTGACCACCCGCCAGCTGCGTGTCATCGGGGAGATCTCTCAGGAGTTCGCGCGCGGCACCGCCGACATCACCGACCGGCAGAACGTCCAGTACCACTGGATCCGTATCGAGGACGTCCCCGAGATCTGGGACCGCCTCGAGGCCGTCGGTCTGTCCACCACCGAGGCCTGCGGTGACACGCCCCGCGTCATCCTCGGTTCGCCCGTCGCCGGTATCGCCGCGGACGAGATCATCGACGGCACCCCGGCCATCGAGGAGATCCACCGCCGGATCATCGGCGACAAGGCCTTCTCGAACCTGCCCCGCAAGTTCAAGTCCGCCGTCTCCGGTTCGCCGCTCCTCGACGTGGCGCACGAGATCAACGACGTCGCGTTCGTCGGTGTGAACCACCCCGAGCACGGCCCCGGCTTCGACCTGTGGGTCGGCGGCGGTCTGTCCACCAACCCCAAGATCGGGGTACGGCTCGGCGCCTGGGTGCCGCTGGACGAGGTCCCGGACGTCTACGAGGGCGTCATCTCGATCTTCCGCGACTACGGCTACCGGCGGCTGCGCACCCGTGCCCGTCTGAAGTTCCTCGTCGCCGACTGGGGCACGGAGAAGTTCCGCCAGGTACTGGAGGACGAGTACCTGAAGCGCAAGCTGGTCGACGGCCCGGCGCCCGCCCAGCCGGTCGAGCGCTGGCGCGACCACGTCGGTGTGCACCGGCAGAACGACGGCCGCTACTACGTGGGCTTCGCCCCGCGCGTGGGCCGTGTGGACGGCACCACCCTGACGAAGATCGCCGAGCTGGCCGAGGCGCACGGCTCCGGGCGCGTCCGGACGACCGTCGAGCAGAAGATGATCGTGCTCGATGTCGAGGAGGCACAGGTCGAGTCGCTGGTCGAGGCGCTGGAGGCCCTGGACCTCACGACCAGGCCGTCCCCGTTCCGGCGCGGCACCATGGCCTGCACCGGTATCGAGTACTGCAAGCTGGCCATCGTCGAGACCAAGGCGCGCGGCTCCTCGCTGATCGACGAGCTGGAGCGCCGTATCCCGGACTTCGACGAGCCGATCACCATCAACATCAACGGCTGTCCCAACGCCTGCGCCCGTATCCAGGTCGCGGACATCGGTCTCAAGGGCCAGCTCGTCCTGAACGACCAGGGCGAGCAGGTCGAGGGCTTCCAGGTGCACCTGGGCGGCGCGCTCGGCCTGGAGGCCGGGTTCGGCCGCAAGGTCCGCGGGCTGAAGGTCACCTCCGACGAGCTGCCCGACTACGTCGAGCGCGTCCTCAAGCGGTTCCAGGAGGAGCGCGAGGACGGCGAGCGGTTCGCGACGTGGGCCGCGCGCGCCAGCGAGGAGGCACTGTCGTGAGCGTCAGCGAACGACAGCGGAAGGAGGGGCCATGAGCGAGCGGGCCGCCCCCTTCTACTGCCCCTACTGCGGTGACGAAGACCTGCGCCCGAACGAAGAGGGCCACGGTGCGTGGGAATGCGGAGCGTGCAACCGAGCCTTCCAGTTGAAGTTCCTCGGGCTGCTGGCCCGGGGAGTTCAGCGAGCCGACAGTGGAGGGGATCACATATGACGACCGCTCAGGCGGACTCCGACACAGCACCGAACGACGCGGCCGACCCGGAGGCGGCGAAGCGAGCCGAGCTCAAGGCGCTCGCCGAGCAGGCCGGCCGCGATCTGGAGGACGCGTCCGCGCTGGAGATCCTCCAGTGGGCCGTGGACACCTTCGGCAAGCGTTTCTGTGTGACCTCCTCCATGGAGGACGCGGTGGTCGCGCACCTCGCGTCCCGTGCGAGGCCCGGAGTGGACGTCGTGTTCCTCGACACCGGCTACCACTTCCCGGAGACCATCGGCACCCGTGACGCGGTCGAGGCCGTGATGGACGTCAACGTCATCACGCTCACCCCGCGTCAGACGGTGGCCGAGCAGGACGCCGAGTACGGGCCGAAGCTGCACGACCGCGATCCCGACCTGTGCTGCTTCCTGCGGAAGGTCAAGCCGCTGCAGGAGGGCCTGACCCGGTACGACGCGTGGGCGACCGGTCTGCGCCGCGACGAGTCCGAGACCCGGGCGAACACCCCGGTCGTCGGCTGGGACGAGAAGCGCGGCAAGGTCAAGATCTCGCCGATCGCGCGCTGGACGCAGGACGACGTGGACGCGTACGTCACCGAGCACGGAGTGCTCACCAACCCGCTGCTGATGGACGGTTACACCTCCGTGGGCTGCGCCCCCTGCACCCGCCGTGTCGTCGAGGGCGAGGACGCGCGCGCCGGCCGCTGGGCCGGCAGCGCCAAGACCGAGTGCGGGCTGCACTGATGACTCCGCCCCTGACGAACCGAACAACGCCCACCGAGACATCTCTGACCCCCCGGGAGAACCACGTGACGACCGGAGCCACCGTCTGGCTCACGGGTCTGCCGAGCGCCGGCAAGACCACCATCGCGTACGAGCTGGCGCGTCTGCTGCGTGAGGACGGCCAACTCGTCGAGGTGCTCGACGGCGACGAGATCCGTGAGTTCCTCACCGCCGACCTCGGCTTCAGCCGCACGGACCGCTACACCAACGTGCAGCGCATCGGCTTCCTCGCCGATCTGCTGGCCCGCAACGGCGTCAAGGCGCTCGTGCCGGTCATCGCGCCGTACGCCGACAGCCGCGAGGCGGTCCGCAAGCGCCACCAGGCCAGCGGGGCCGCGTACATCGAGGTCCACGTGGCCACTCCGGTCGAGGTCTGCTCCGTACGGGATGTGAAGGGGCTGTACGCCAAGCAGGCCGCGGGCGAGATCTCCGGGCTCACCGGTGTCGACGACCCCTACGAGGTGCCCGAGACGCCCGATCTGCGGATCGAGTCGCAGGACCAGACCGTGCAGGAGTCGGCCGCCACGCTTCACAAGCTGCTCGTCGAAAGGGGTCTGGCATGACGACCGTCGCCAAGGTCGCCGAGGAGACGCAGAGCCCGTACGCCCTGTCGCATCTGGATGCGCTGGAGTCGGAGGCGGTGCACATCTTCCGCGAGGTGGCGGGCGAGTTCGAACGGCCGGTGATCCTCTTCTCCGGCGGCAAGGACTCCATCGTCATGCTCCACCTGGCGCTGAAGGCCTTCGCCC
>NZ_VJZE01000147.1 GCF_009377205.1 Streptomyces phyllanthi | reverse complement strand
CAGTGGGAGCGGGTCTGGTCGTCACGGGCAGCGAGCCGCCGCAGACGGGCCACCACAGACAGGCAAGCCGCCGCAGACAGACCACCGCATACGGGCAGGCCACCGCAGACAGGCAGCCGCCGCAGACAGGGCACCGCAGACGGGCAGGCCGCTGTAGACAGGCGAGCCGCCGCGCGCCCGCGGCCTGGGGCGGCCGGGGCCGTTCCGGACGGTCGGCAGCCGCCTGGGCACTGCGAGGAGTTGCAGGCTGCCCCCGCTCGACATCCCGGGTCAGCACCAGCTCGACACCCCCGGCCCAAGACCCCGACTCAGCACCCTGACTCAGCACCCCGACTCAACGCTCCCGACCCGGCGCGATGCCCCACGCGCCACCCCCGCGGCCCTGAACCGGCCTCCCCCACCGGTTCGGGGCCGCACCCTCTCGCGAAGCCGGCCTTACGGGGAGGGCGGCGCCCTCAGCCCCTGCGGCCGCCCTTCGGGGACAGCAACTGCTCCCGCAGCACCGTCAGTTGATGTGACGTGTCCGCCGCCCGTGTCTCGTCCAGCGTCGTCAGCGCAAGCAGCAGCACATCGGCGACGACGAGCGCGGTGAGGGCCTCGGAGGTGATGCCTGTCGGGGTGCGCGGCGCGGTAAGTACGGCGTCGACGCGGTCGCCGAACTCCTCGCCCAGCTCGTCGGTGACGAGCACGACGCGCGCCCCGACCGCGCGGGCCCGCTCGACGAGCACGGTCAGCTCCGTCAGGGCACGTCCGGGCTGGAAGACCACCACGGCGTCGCCCTGACGCAGCGCCAGCAGATCGTCGGCGAGCGCGAAGCCGGTCGCGTCGACGCAGCGGGAGCGGCGCCCGATCCGGCCGAGGGCCAGCGCCAGATGGCGCGCGGCCGGTTCGGAGGCCGCGATCCCGAAGCAGTGGATCTCCCCGGCGCCCGCCAGCGCCTCCACCGCCGCGCGCAGCACACCCGGCTCCGTCAGTCGCCGGGTCTGCTCGATACGCTCCCTGGCCTCGTCGATCACCTCGCCCCGGATACCGTCCAGGTCCCGCCCGACATGGGCGACCCGCTGCCGCATCCGCACCTCGGGCGCCACCGCGGCGGTGAAGCCGAACGCCAGCTCCCGCTTGAGCGCGGGCAGCCCGCCGTATCCCAGCCGCTGGAGCGCACGGACGACCGTGGCGTTACTGGTCCCGCTGGCCGTCCCCAGCTCCTGGGCGCCGGTGAACAGCAGCCGCTCCACGGGAGCACTCACCAGATAGCGGGCCACCGCCCGCTCGGACGCGGAGAGGCTCTCCCAGCGGTCGCGTACGGCCGTGCGGAGACGCGTCACGCCTTCCCCGTGCTCGCCGTGATCTGGAGTTTTCATTACAGACATTGACTCCCTTGTGACGTCTGTTGCCCTTCCGGGCAACGCATTTCAAGAGAAGCATTTCCCGTAACCGACGTTACAGCACACGTTGGCGGCACGGTCGGAGCTCCCCCAGCGAGGAGAAGACCCCGGCAGGGCGGCGCTCACCGGGACGCGGGAGGCGCATGACCCGAGGACAGCCCCGACTCGGGGCGCGAGTTGAGCAGCTGTAGCGTGACCGGCGTACTGGAAGGGGAGGGCGACCGACCGAACAACGCCCTGCCACGCCGGAGGTAGCCGATCCCGTGACCATCACCAAGGCAGCGCCGCCCCGCGCCGACCGCCCCGACGCGGAGGAGTCCCAGGGCCGGCGGCTCGACTCGCCCCTCGCCCTGACCATGTTGCTGCTCCTGGTGGTGGCCCTGCAGGGGCCGCTCCGGGGGGCGCTGGCCGCGCCGGTGATGCAGAGCTGGATGACCGTGTTCGTCGCGGTGGTGGTGCAGGCCCTGCCGTTCCTGGTGCTCGGCGTGCTGCTGTCGGCGGCGCTCGCCGTGTTCGTCCCGCCGTCGTTCTTCGCCCGCGCGCTGCCGAAGCGGCCCGTGATGGCGGTGCCGGTCGCCGGGATGGCGGGGGCGGTGCTGCCCGGCTGCGAGTGCGCGTCGGTGCCGGTGGCCGGGGCGCTGGTGCGACGGGGCGTCACCCCGGCGGCGGCGCTGGCGTTCCTGCTGTCCGCCCCGGCCATCAACCCGATCGTGCTGACGGCGACCGCCGTGGCGTTCCCCGGCAACCCGGAGATGGTGCTCGCCCGGTTCGTGGCCAGTCTGATCGTGGCGTGCACGATGGGCTGGCTGTGGCACCGCCTCGGCCGCAGCGACTGGCTGCGGCTGCCGTCCCGCCCGTCCACGGAGGGCCTCGGCAAGGGGGCCGCGTTCTGGGGTTCCGTACGGCACGACGTGATGCACGCGGGCGGTTTCCTCGTCGTGGGCGCGATGGCGGCGGCCACCCTCAAGGCCGTCGTCCCCGAGCACTGGCTGCGGGCGGCGGCCGACAACCCGGTGGTGTCCGTCCTCGCCCTGGCGGTCCTCGCCGTACTGCTGTCGATCTGCTCGGAGGCGGACGCGTTCGTGGCCGCGTCGCTGTCGCAGTTCTCGCTCACCGCCCGGCTGGCGTTCCTCGTGGTCGGGCCGATGATCGACCTGAAGCTGTTCGCGATGCAGGCGGGCACGTTCGGCCGCGCCTTCGCGCTGCGCTTCGCGCCCGCCACGTTCGCTCTGGCCGTCCTGGTGTCGGTCCTGGTGGGGGCGGTGCTGCTGTGAACCGCCAGGCCCAGGCAGTGATCCTGTTCCTCGTCGGCGTCGCCGTACTGCGCGCCGGCTTCACCGACCTCTATCTCCGGTACGTCAAGGCCGAGTTGCGCCCGCTGCTGCTCCTGGCGGGCGCGGTCCTGATCGTCGCGGCGGCGGCGACCGTGTGGTACGAGCGGCGGCGCACTCGCGCGAGCGGCGGCGAGGAGCACGAAGGTGAGGGGAGCCAGCCGGGCGAGGGGGGCCACGTCCACCGCGAACCGCGCGTCTCCTGGCTGCTGGTCCTGCCGCTGGTCGCCCTCATCCTGGTGGCCCCGCCGGCCCTGGGCTCCTACAGCGCCATGCGCGCGGGCACGGCCCTGCAGCAACAGCCGTGGGGCTACCCGGACCTCCCCTCCGGCGACCCGCTCCGGCTCGACCTCGCCGACTACGCCGGCCGCGCGGTCTACGACCACGGGCGCAGCCTCGGTGACCGCCGCGTGAAGGTCACGGGTTTCGTCGCCCTCGACGGCGACGGCACCCCGTATCTCATCCGCATGGCCCTCAACTGCTGTGCGGCCGACGCCCAGCCGGTCAAGGTCGGCATGTCCGGGGAGCTTCCGCCCGTCCTGCGGCCGGACACCTGGCTCGAGGTCACCGGCACCTACACCGGCAAGCGGACCAAGGACCCCGTCAACGACGGCGTGATCCCCTACATCAAGGTCTCCGAGGCCAAACCGGTGCGGGCCCCGCGCGACCCGTACGGCGAGAGCTGAAACGGCTGAGAGTGACCGCCGGCCACCGTCCGTGAGCGCGACGCGGGCCGCGCGGTCCGGTGTGCCCGCGTCCGGGCCGGCGTAAGGCCCTGGCAGGTCCGGCCGTGCTCAGAGCCTGTGTCATATCCCCGGCCGGGCGTGCGACGCCTGGCACGCACGCTCGCCGCGTTGCCGAAACGCCCACGTGACTCCTCCCCCACTCTCGGCTTCGCTCGAGCGGGGGGACCCCCATCGAGGGCGCTCCGGCGCCTTGCGATCGCACGCACCAGACGCCGCGCGCTGATCCGACCGGGGATATGACACAGGCTCTCAAAGGACCTCGCCGCCCACCGCCATCCCCGACTCGCGCCGCTCCGCCAGTGGCTCACTGGCGTTCCCGGGCATGCGCACGGCTGTCCCAGATGCGCCAGGGCCTCATCCGGTCGTCCGCCCCCACCGGGTGTCCAGCCGCTGCCACTCCTCGTCCCACCGCGCCAGCCTCCGCCGCTCCAGTTGGTCGCGCACGGCGTAGGCGCACATCCACACCGCTCCGCCCATGGCGGCCGTGGCCATGGCGCCCAGCATGCCCGCCTCCAGGAGGGCCTCGGTGGAGTTCAGCGGCTGTGCCGCCAGGGCGCCCTGCCGGTCCGTCCAGACGGTGACACGGCTCCCTACACGGGTGTCGGGCTCCACCTGGGTACGGCCCGTGCGTGTCGCACCGTCCGGAGCCGCCCAGCGGACCGTGACCCAGATCCGGTCGCCGTCCGCCACCCGCGTGGTCTCCGCGTCCCCCGCGCCGGTCGCCCCGGCGCGGTTCTCGACCACCGTGGCCGCCACCTCGCTGCGCTCGGCCCGCTGCTGGTCGAAGGTCCGGTGCGCGGCACTCGCCGCCACGAGGCCCACCAGGGCGCCGCCGACCACGGCCAGCACCCAGGCCGCCAGCAGCACCCACGCCTCCACGAGGTCGCTGCGCCTCCTCAGCGGACTGCGCCGCCACCGCCACAGTCCGGCGCGGCCGGGGCGCCCGCTTCCCCGACCCCGTGGTCCATGGGACTTCTGGGGGCTCTGGGACTTCCTCGATTTCCGGGACCTTTGCGACTTGTACGGCTTACGCGGCTTCCGTGACATCGGCCGACACCCCCTATGAGCACCAACCCCCCTACGGGCACCAACCGCGGCCCACTTCCCAGTGTGCGCCGCCATCGGCCCGGCCGTCCTGTCCGGAGGCCGTGAGGGCTCCGTCGCCCTCGTCGCCCTTTTTCCTCTCCGGTCTCCAGGCGCGCAGTCCACGGAGATCGTTAGCATCGGCGCATGCGATTGCGTCGTCGTAGCCATGACAATCTGTCCGCCCTGCCTCGTGATCCGCGGGCCGACGAGTACCCGATGCCCTCCGTTCCGTACGGGTGGTACGCCCTGCTGCGCAGCTCCGAGCTGCGGCCGGGCAGAGTCGTGAGCCTGCACTACTTCGGACGCGCCCTGATCGCCTTCCGGGGAGCGGACGGGCAGCCGGCCGTCCGGGACGCGCACTGCCCGCACTACGGCGCGCACCTGGGCGCCGGCGGGAAGGTCGTGGACGGCACCGTGGAGTGCCCGTTCCACGGATGGCGGTTCGGTGCGGACGGGCGGTGCGTGGAGGCTCCGTTCGCGGTGCGGACCCCCAAGGTGTCGATCGGCGGCTTCCCGGTCCGTGAGCACAGCGGGCTCGTGTTCGTGTACACCGGGCCGGGCGAGCCGTCGTGGGAGGTGCCGGAGATCCCTGAGACGGTGTCCAGGGGCTTCGCCACGCCGGTCGACGACACCTGCCGGGCGCGCATCCACATCCAGGAGATGCGCGAGAACATCGTGGACGAGTCCCATTTCCACTTCATCCACGGCCAGAGCGAACCCCCCGTCCAGGATCTGCGCGCGGACGGCCCCTTCGCCGAGGTCCGCGGGCGGATCCGCCGGCGCGTCCTCGGCCGGGACATCGACAACACCTTCGACGCGTTCATGTACGGGCCCGGCGTCATGGTGGTCCGCGCCCACGGGCCCGTGCTGTCGGTGACCGCCGTCGCGCTCACCACTCCGATCGACGACCGCACGAGCGAGATGCGGATGCTGTACTACGTGCGCAAACCGTCCCGTGCCCCGTTCCTGGCGCCCGTCCTCAAGCTCGTCTTCCGTGCGGAGGCCCTGGACGAGGTGCGCGAGGAGGTACGGATCTGGGACCACAAGATCCACCAGGCACGCCCGGTCCTGCTGCCGCACGAGAAGGGCATCAAGGCGCTGCGCCGCTGGTACGCCCAGTTCTACCCCTCGGACGTACCCTCCGAGGTCACAGCCACCTCATCGCCGTATCGCCCGGTGGAACGCGGTGTTGACGGCCAGCAGCCCGCCGTCCACGCGCAGGGTCGTGCCGGTGATCCAGGCCGCGTCCCGTGAGGCGAGGAACGCGACCGCCGCCGCGATGTCCTCCGGCTCGCCGACCCGCCCCAGCGGGTACACCTCGGCCGCCGCGGTGAGGTCGTCGTCCCTGCCCTCCCACGCCGAGGTGCGGACCGTGCCGGGTGCCACCAGGTTGACGCGCACGCCCCGGGACGCGGCGTGCCCGGCGAGGGTGCGGGTCAGCGACATCAGCCCTGCCTTCGCGGCGCTGTAGGCGTGGTTGCCGAAGTCCTGGAGGCCGTTCACGGAGCCGATGCTGACGATCGCGCCGCGCCCCGAGGCCTCCAGGTGCGGGAGCGCGGCGCGGCAGCAGCGGTACGCGCCGGTCAGGGTGAGGTCGAGATCGCGCGCCCAGTCCTCGTCGGGCCCGTCCTCGAAGAGCGGGACGTCGGGCGTGCAGCGGGCCGCGCTGTTGACCAGGACGTCGAGCGAGCCGAAGGCGTCCACGGCGTACGCGACCGCCGCCTCCACCGATGACCGGTCGGCGACGTCGCACCGGTACGCCTCGGCGCTCAGCCCGCCCTCGCGCAGTTCCGCGGCCGTCCGCTCCGCCACGTCCAGGTCCACGTCGGTGACGAGCACCCGCGCACCCTCCTCGGCCAGCCGCCGCGCGACGGCCGCGCCGATGCCGCGGGCCGCACCCGTGACGAACACCCCGTACCCCTCGAAGCGCCTCAGTGCATCCATGCGGCCGAACGTACTGCCTGCGGGGCGGATGACGTACGGTCCGTCCGCCTTCATACGGCAGCTCCCGGCGCCGCGGTGCACTCCGACCACGCGAGGACCCTGAAGGAGACCGTCGCCCTGGACCACCGGCTCGCAGCCCGTCCCGGTAACGACCCGTACCCTCACGGGCACCTTCCGGGGTCCGGGCCCGCACCTGACACAGCGCGGCCCCGGACCCGTACCGAATCGTCAGCGGTACCCCGTCGCGTCCGCCGGCTTGCCCGTGTCCTGGATCTCGACGAGATAGCGCCAGGCGTCCGGGCGGCTGCCGTCGAGGTCGGTGAAGCCGTATACCTGGGCGAGGCCGCCGCTGGAGAGCGACTCGCCGTTGAAGCGGGCGACCTCCGGGTCGGCGGCCAGGGCGGCCACGGCGCGGCCGACGTAGCGCGGGGTCTCGGAGATGCAGAAGTGCGGGACGCGCTCCAGGGCGTCGCGCCAGGTGTCCTCGGTGACGCCGAAGGTCTCGAGCATCATCTCCGAGCGCAGCCAGCCGGGGGTGAGGGCCACGGCGGTGGCGCCGCGCGGGCCGAGTTCGCGGCTCAGGGCGAACCCCATGCGGAGCACGGACGCCTTGGCGAGGTCGTAGAAGAAGGAGCTGCGGTAGTTGTCGCGGTTGTAGTCGGCGGTGCCGTCGGTCATCTCCACGACCAGGCCACCCTGGTGGCGCAGCAGCAGGGGCAGGGCGTGGTGGTTGGTGATCGCGTGGGTCTCGACGGCGAGCCGCAGCAGCCGCAGGCCGTTGTCGAGGTCGTGCTCCCAGACCGGGGTGTCCCACTCGAAGAGGTGTTCGCCGCCCCAGATGTCGTTGACGAGGATGTCCAGGCGTCCCCGCCGACTCTCGATGAGGCTGACGAGCGTGCGGACCTGGTCCGGGTCCAGGTGGTCGGTCGGTACGGCGATGCCCTCGCCGCCCGCCGCGGTGACCAGGTCGGCGGTGTCCTCGATGGTCTCCGGCCGGTCGTACTCCGAGCGCCGCTCGCGCGTGCTGCGGCCGGTGACGTACACGGTGGCCCCGGCCGCTCCCAGCTCCACGGCGACACCGCGCCCCGCGCCCCGTGTCGCCCCCGCGACCAGCGCGACCCTGCCCTCCAGCGGTCCTGCCATGTCCGACCTCCCGTGTGTGCTGACGGCAACCTGACGGACACCGGCCCGCGTCACGGCGTGCCGAACCGGTGTCTCTTCGAGGGTGCCGTGGAAACCGGACATCTTCTGTCGTGTTTCCCAGGGGGGCCGATGAGGGCCGGGCTGCCACGCCTTCTCGGCAGCCCGGCCGTGCTCGGTCGCTCTCCCGGTCCGTACGACCGCCGCGTCAGTGCCCGCGCGTGATCCACTCGTCGAGGTGGGGTGCCTCGGCACCGATCGTGGTGGAGTCGCCGTGGCCGGTACGGACCACCGTGTCCGCCGGCAGGGCGAGCAGGCGGTCCCGGATCGAGTCGATGATCGTCGGGAAGTGGGAGAACGACCGCCCGGTGGCGCCCGGCCCGCCCTGGAAGAGGGTGTCGCCGGTGAAGACGGTGCCCAGACCGGGGGCCTGCAGGCAGACCGCGCCCGGGGCGTGGCCCGGGGTGTGCAGGACGGTGAGGTCCACGTCGGCCACCTCGATGACCTGGCCGTCGGCGAGCCGGTTGTCGGGGAGGCGGTCGGGGTGGGTCTGCTTCCACAGCGGCAGGTCGTCGGGGTGGAGCCAGATCGGGGCGCCGGTGCGTGCGGCGAGGGCGGGCGCGGCGTCGATGTGGTCGTTGTGGGCGTGGGTGCACACGATGGCCAGCAGCCGCCGCTCCCCCACCGCCGCTGCGATGGCGTCCGCGTCGTGCGCGGCGTCGATGACGATCGCCTCGCGGTCGTCGCCGACGATCCACACGTTGTTGTCGACGTCCCAGGTGCCGCCGTCCAGGGTGAACTGGCCCGAGGTGACGAGGTGTTCGATGCGCGCGTCGGTCACAGCGTCACCACCGAACGCAGGACGTCACCGGCGTGCATCCGCTCGAACGCCTTCTCCACCTCGTCGAGTTGGATGGTCTCGGTGACGAAGGCCTCCAGGTCCAGCCGTCCCTGGAGGTACAGGTTGATCAGCATCGGGAAGTCGCGGTCGGGGAGGCAGTCGCCGTACCAGGAGGACTTGAGGGCGCCACCGCGGCCGAAGACGTCCAGCAGCGGCAGTTCGAGCTTCATCTCCGGTGTCGGCACACCGACCAGGACGACCGTGCCGGCGAGGTCGCGGGCGTAGAAGGCCTGCTGGTACGTCTCCGGGCGGCCCACCGCCTCGATGACGACATCGGCGCCGAAGCCCCCGGTCAGCTCACGGATCGCCTCGACCGCGTCGCTGTTCTTGGAGTTGACGGCGTGCGTGGCGCCGATCTCCCTGGCCTTGGCCAGCTTCCGGTCGTCGATGTCCACGGCGATGATCTTCTCGGCGCCGGCCAGCCGTGACCCGGCGATGGCCGCGTCACCGACACCGCCGCAGCCGATGACGGCGACGCTGTCGCCGCGGCCGACGTTGCCGGTGTTGATGGCGGCGCCGATACCCGCCATCACACCGCAGCCGAGCAGTCCGGCCACGGCCGGGGAGGCCGCGGGGTCGACCTTGGTGCACTGCCCGGCCGCGACGAGCGTCTTCTCGGCGAAGGCGCCGATGCCCAGGGCCGGGGACAGCTCCTGGCCGGTCGAGGCGAGGGTCATCTTCTGCTCGGCGTTGTGCGTGGCGAAGCAGTACCAGGGGCGCCCGCGGCGACAGGCGCGGCAGTTGCCGCACACGGCACGCCAGTTGAGGATCACGAAGTCACCGGGCGCGACATCGGTGACGCCCGCGCCGACCGACTCCACGACACCCGCCGCCTCGTGCCCGAGCAGGAAGGGGAAGTCGTCGTTGATGCCGCCCTGCTTGTAGTGCAGGTCGGTGTGGCACACGCCGCAGGCCTGCACCTTCACCACGGCCTCGCCCGGCCCGGGGTCCGGTACGAGGATCGTCTCGATCCGCACCGGCTCGTTCTTGCCCGGTGCGATCACGCCGCGTACTTCCTGCGCCATGATGAACCCTTCCTTCGGTCTTTCCGCGGTCGGATGCCCGCTCCTCAGACCCTACGCGTGACTGATCGGTAAGGGATGTGGATCTCCGGCGGACGCACCGGGAGCGGCCGGAGAAGGCCCACCGTGCCCGCCGGCGCGAAAATCCGGTGCGGCCAGGCCCGGCGGCCCCCGTAGCCTGAACGCTCCGCCCCGACTCCCGAGGGCCGCGAGGAGCGATGTGAGCGAGAAGGCGACAGAGAACGATCAGCCGACATGGCGGCTGCTGCTGGGATACGTACGACCGCACCGCTGGGCACTGCTGCTGGGCGCGCTGCTGGCGCTGGCCACGGGCGCCACCGGGCTGGCGCTTCCCCTGGTGGCGCGGGAGCTGATCGAGAACCTGTCACGGGACCGGCCCATCACCGGGGCACTGCTCCTCATGTCGGCGCTGGTCGTCGCGAACGCGGGCATCGGCGCGCTGGGGTCGTACGTGCTGCGCCGCACCGCCGAGTCCGTCGTTCTGGGCGCCCGGCGCACTCTGTCGTCGTATCTGCTGCGGCTGCGGATAGCGGCCGTGGACCGTAGCGAGCCGGGCGACCTGATGGCCCGCATCACCTCGGACACCACGCTGCTGCGCGAGGTCACCACGGACTCGCTGGTGGGTCTCGGCACCGGCGGTCTCACGCTGGTCGCGACGGTGGTGATGATGGGTGTGGTCGACCCGGTGCTGCTCGCCGTCACCCTGGGCGTGATCGTGGGCGCGGGCCTCGTGCTCGGTGTGATCGTGCCGCGGATCAACCGGGCCAGCCGCGCGGCTCAGAACGCCGTCGGGGCGATGGGCGCCTCGCTGGAGCGGATCCTCGGCGCGCTGCGCACGGTCAAGGCGTCCGGTGCCGAGCACCGCGAGGAGGAGGCGGTCCACGCGGCGGCGAAGGAGTCGTGGCGGCAGAGCGTACGGGCCGCCAAGTGGGCCGCGGCGGCGGGCAACACGGCGGGGCTCTCCATGCAGATCGCCTTCATCACCGTGCTCGCGGTGGGCGGGGGCCGGGTCGCGACGGGCGCCATCGACGTGGGCACGCTGGTCGCGTTCCTGCTGTTCGTCTTCTATCTGATGTCGCCGATCCAGCAGGTCGTCGGTGCCGTCACCCAGTACCAGACCGGTGCCGCCGCCCTCGGCCGTATCCAGGAGGCGCTGCGGCTGCCCGCCGAACCGTCGTCCCGGCCCGCGCCGTTGCCCTCGCCCGGCGCCGAGCCCGCCGCGCTCGCCTTCGAGGACGTCCGCTTCCGGTACGCCGACGACCTGCCGTATGTCCACCACGGCGTGAGCTTCACGGTGCCGGCCCGGGGCATGACCGCGTTCGTGGGTCCGTCCGGCGCGGGCAAGACCACCGTGTTCTCGCTCATCGAGCGGTTCTACGACCCGGAGGCGGGCGTCATCACGCTGGACGGCCGCGATGTCGCCGACTGGGAGCTGTCCCTGCTGCGGTCCGCGATCGGGTACGTGGAGCAGGACGCGCCCGTGCTGTCGGGCTCTCTGCGGGACAACCTGCTGCTGGGCAACCCGGAGGCCGACGAGGCCGAGCTCACGCGCGTGCTGAAGACGACGCGGCTGGACGGCCTGGTGGAGAAGCTGCCGCAGGGTCTGGAGACCCTCGTCGGGCACCGGGGCACCAAGCTCTCCGGCGGCGAGCGCCAGCGTGTCGCCATCGCCCGCGCCCTGCTGCGCCGCCCGCGTCTGCTGCTCCTCGACGAGGCGACCTCGCAGCTCGACGCGGTCAACGAGGCGGCGCTGCGCGACACGGTCGCCGCGGTCGCCCGGACGACCACGGTCCTCGTCGTCGCGCACCGGCTGTCCACGGTGACGATGGCCGACCGCATCGTCGTCATGGACGCGGGCCGGGTCCGCGCGGTCGGCACCCACCGGGAACTCGTGGCCGCCGATCCGCTCTACGCCGAACTGGCCGCCACACAGTTCCTCGCCACCGCCTGAACCACCCGGGGCGGGGTGTGCCGTCGCCGCGCGGGTCCGGTTGCGCTTGCCGGGTCCCGTGCGGCGGGGGAGCCTCGAAGCAGAGGCCTTGCGCGGCCCGATCCCCTGTCGGGCCGCCGCCCGTGAAGGAGGTCGGTCACCATGGGCACTTCGGCAAGCCCCGCCTTCGACACCGAGATTCTGCGCCGGAGCATCGAGGAGCGCGACGCGGCGACGCTGCTGTCGATGTACGCGGACGACGCGGAGCTGCGCGTCGTGGACCGCAACACCCAGCCCAGCCATCCGAAGGTGATGCACGGGCGGAACGAGATCGGCGAGATGCTCGACGACGTGTTCGGCCGCGAGATGACGCACAAGCTGGAGCGGTGCGTCGTCGACGGCGACGACGTCGCCTACACAGAGGCCTGCGAGTATCCGGACGGTGTGAAGGTGCTGGCCACCTCGATGCTGTCGCTGCGGGGCGGCAAGATCGTCGACCAGACCACGCTGCAGGCGTGGGACGAGTAGGAAAGGATCTCCGGGGTCCTCTTCAGGACGGGTTCACGGTGCCATGGTGGCTTCCATGAAGCTGACGGAGAGCGGGTTCCTGGGGTCGTCGTGAAGCTCTTCGCCCGCGAAAACCACGAACTGGTGCCACCACTCATTCATCTTGCGGGGTGGAAACATCTCCGGCTTCCACGGCTTGGCGTCGGCGAACACGTAGTCCGCCCAGAGATTGTCCGCGTTCGGCGGGTGCTGGAAGTACTTGGCTCCCGTCTTGGGGAACACGGCTGTCTGTGTGCCGAGCCCGCGCATGGTGGTGAGCAGGCCGGAGGGCGGAGGGCCCCCCATGGCGTACGGGCTCCAGACGATGCGTACCTGCAGCCCCCGGCCTCGGGCCTTTGCCGTGCTCAGGAGGCGGTCCACGCCGGGATTCTTGAACTCGACCGTGTCGAAGACAAGTACGCGGCTGGTGGTGGCCCTGTTCCCGGGGTCCTTGAGAAGGGCCCAAAGCGCGTGGCCACCGCTGCTGTACGCGCCCACCCACGCGTCATCGGCGACGCGCAGTGTCCCTCCGGCCGGGGCGGAGAGTCCGGACTGGGGAGGAGTCGGGGAAGCGGGTTCACCGCTGCGCAGGAGTTGCTGGCCGGGGCCGCCGAATGCGCCTCGGCTCCACAGCAAGCGCAGCGCCGCGGAGACGCGCCCCGCGTTTCCCGGCCCCGTGATGCCTCCGTATCCCAGGTCGCTGTCCCTGTCCGGCACCGGAAGGAGCAGCACTCTGAGGCTGCGGTTCTCCGCGAGGAGTCTGGGTGCCGTGCGGTCCAGGGCGTACTCCATGCCGCAGGGATAGAACCCGTAGCCGCCCAGCGGGTTGACGGCGTCCGGGCTGTGGTCCAGCAGTTGGTGCCAGTCCGGCAGGCCGGTGATCTTCGTTTTCTGAGATCGAGTATGGCCTTGGAGCAGATATCGGCACAGGTTGCGCATACCCGCGGTCGCGTGCTTCGGCTCCGTCAGTACACCGGCGTTGGTGGAGGGGTAGGCGTATGCGCTTCCGATGGGGCGGAAGAAGACATACCCCCCGACGGTGGTGGCGTCGGGGAGATCCGGCTTGTCCTCGGTTGCCCCGCCCGCCTCCCGGGGGAGGGTTGCGAACCACACCATGGGAGTGACCCGCGTGTTGAGCAGGACTCTGAGGCGGGCCGGGTGGTCGTTGCAGACGGGCTCCAGGTACCACGGGTTGAAGCCGGCCTCGATGTTGTTGGGGCACACGCGGAAATGCAGCATCCACCACAGGTTGGTGACATCGAGGAATTCGGTGTCGACTTCGACTGTTCTCCCTCCGACCACGTTGAGAAGCGGGTGGTGGCCGAGGAAACGCCGGACCCGGCCACTGGGCACCCAGCTCGGCACCTGCTGTCGCACATTGCCCTGACCCCCGCGGTCTCTGAGCCGGCCAGCATATCTGGGAAGCTCATAGGCATCCGGCACAAGGCGGCTGGGACCGCCGACGGTCAACCGCTGGAGGAAGGTGAGGACTTCCTCGTCGTGCCCACTCACCTGTAGGCGGACGGTGAACCTGAGCCGAATCGAGGCCGCGCCGTCGGGCACGATGAAGCCGATTTCTGTGTGTGTCGGCGTGCCTGTGGTCGTGCACGGCGTCCCCGCGGTCGAGTCGGTCCATCGTGGATGCTCCTTCGCGTCGAGCGACGCAACGTCCACTTCCACCGTGCCGTTGGGGTCGCCGCCGTGGGAACGCCGTCTCAGGAGGAAGTGCTCAGGCTCACGCGGGCGCCGCCAGCGGACCGTCACGGGGAAGGCCACCCGTTACCCCTCGATCGTGCGGTCGGAGGAAGTGGTGGTACCGGGCAGCTGCTGACCGGTCCTGGGGTCGTACTGCACCTCCACGGCCACGACCTGATCGGTGGGCAGGACTTCGATCCACTGGTCGAACACCTTGTAGGGATCGGCCGGCCTGAACCCGCCCGTCAGAGGGTCGAAGCCGGTTTCGAAGACCTCTTCCGCGGCGAGGGTGTTGGCGATGGCCGTGTTGGATGTCTCCAGTTGGGATGCGAGGAGGTCCAGGACTTCGCCGACCTTCTTGTCACGGTAGTCCTCGGGATCACCTTGCTGGAAGGGGTAGTCGCGGTCGAGTGCGGCCTCCCCTTCGACGTCCGCCTTTCTGAGCCACTCGAGCGCATCAGGTTCGCGTCCGGGACGCACAGGCAGGACCGCCTTGACCCATGCGGCATTGAGGAACTCGTTGCGGCGCGCGTCACCGTCGATCTGGATCAGCCAGCCCAGCGAACTGCCCAGGGGTGCGGGCTGTGACTCTTCGGTGATGAGATAGTTCACGCGCCACTCGGGAGTCGCGTGGCCCAGCGGGTCGAGTGCGTTCGCTTTGTCGGTGTGGGAATACCAGCTGAGCACGGTCCGGCCCGCGAGGACACTCGCGTCCGGCACCGGATATGTACCGACGCTGCTCTGGGTGGGCGTGGCGGGGTCCTCCGGCGGGGGCGGAGTGTCGGAGACCGGACGGGGCCTCCAGTAGTCCGGCGCCACGAAGTACAGCATCTCGTCCACGTCGAAGATCTGCCGAAGCACCTCCGATCCCAGATACATGTCCTCGAACAACTCGAACGGCCGGAGTTTCTCGATCAGGCTCCCGTAGATCTCCTGACGCTCCTCGTTCCGAAGATCCGGTGACGGGCGTGGACGCATCGAACTGACCAGGGCGAGGCGCTCGCGGACGGCGGAAGCGTAGGCGGTGCGCTGCAGCTCGGCGACCTCCGCGTCGTAGACCTTCTTTTCCTCCGCATAGCGGTCGTGGGCGTCGTTCGTGGTCGGCGGATCCCATGTGAGCTCGAAAGTCAGAGCGATGGGGCTGAGGTCGCCCGAATTGAAGAACTTCGAGAACACGGCGAAGCCGGTCTTCTCCTGGTTGACGCGGGTCAGATGGGAGACGAATGCCCGCCCGGGCGCAGCGGAGAGGAACCGCGCGTCTCTCAGCTTGTATCCCTGCTCGGGCGGCGAGGGCGTGTAGTCCATCCGGGCCACGGCGTGTCTGGCGTTGTCGTGGTCCGTGATCCCTTCCGCGTCCTCAGGATCATGGTGGACGAACTCCATGTTGACTTCCGGCGGATCCTGCGTACCAGGCTTCTTCCGGATGGGGAACGCACCGGTGAACTGGGTGGTCTTGACGACGAGCGGGGGTGGCGGTTCCGGCTTTCTGATCGAGGTGAGGTCCGGCGCGGAGACGATGTGGACCAGGTCGCCCAGGCCCAGGGTGCGGCCCGGTGCGGGAAGGTAGACCTGCCAGCACAGCCGTGTGCCGATGTGCTGCAGTTGCACGCCGACTTTACGCATCTTGCGCCGCAGCTCGTAGTTGACGAGTTTGCCCGTGGTGTTCTGTACGACGTAGCGGCGGCTGGATGTGTCCGTGGTCTCGGTCACCGTCTTGAACGTGGTCTTGAAGTTTCGTTTGATCTCGCTGGAGACCTTCGCGCTTTGTGTGCGGGTGTGTTTGTGCGTCTCCTCCGAAGACCGCTTGACCGTGCTGCTGAGGCTGAAGCTGGCGCTCGCGTCGGCGTGGTAGATACCGACGTTGGCGCCTCCGGACGCGCTGATGCCGAGTTTGGTGTCGTTGGCGTTGTCCTCCTTGACCGCGTCGGCGACGTCGTCCTGCTCGGTCATGCTCTCCTCGACCTTGCGCGAGGTCTCCTCCGCCTGCTCGGCGGTCCTCTCGACCAGCGTGCGCCGCGTGCTGGTCTCCACGACCTCCACGGTGCCCCCGGGACTGAGCCACAGGTGGCCGGCCGGGGGGCCGAGGAACGTGTCGAACTCGAAGAAGTACTGCCGGAAAAGGTTCACCAGCCCGACCGGCGACAGGACCCCCTGGGCCGGAGCTTCGAAGTGCTCCGCCAGGGCGGCCACGGCCTCGTCATCCAGCGTGCGCGCCGCAGTGCCCGAGAACGACTCACGGCCGAGGCCTGCCAGGAGCTCATCGGCGACGCCCCGGGCGACGCGCAGCGAGTTCTGCATTCCGAACCATCCGGCCAGCGGCTGGTAGATGCCGAACAACTCGCTGGAGTAGGGAAGCATGCCGGCGAACTCGGCCGGCGGGCGGCCGTTGAGCAGCGGTCCTTTGACCGGCGCGGGAAGGAGCTGGGTGTTTCCCGGTGTGCCACCGGGTGCGGTGGAGAACTGCACCGCGGCCAGGCTCTGGCCCCGGGGCGCCCTGGCGAGCAGCAGCTCGCAGGTGGTTTCGCCGGTCGGAGCGACGAACGAGATGGTCTGTGTGCCGGGCGAGGTGATCTCGCGTCCCACGTACTGGCGGCTCGACGCGGCCTCTCGCTGGATGAAAATGCCCTGCAGTTCGGACGCGTCCGGGTACTGCTCCGGGCCGCGTACGTCCACCTCATGGGGCAGGCCGAGCGCGATCCTGTGTCCGGCCGGAAGTTCACCGGCGCCGCTGCCAGGGCCGCTCGATTCGATTCTGTAGGACCAGATGCTGTATCCCGCGCCCGTCCCAGGAGCGGAGAAGGCCGTCCGGCCCGTGAAGGTGACTACCAGCACTGTGACCACTTCCAGACCACACGACGCCGACACTTCCCGTTTCGTCCACCGTATGAGGCCGTCCAGGACGACACCCCGGAAGCGACTCCGATTCAGCCGAATGGGTGACCATGGGTGGACCCGGGGGGAGGCAGCCGGTCCTGGCCGGGCTCTCGGAGGCCGGTGTGAGCCACTTTCGGAAACCCTGGGAGGCTCTTTCGGACGCGTCGCCCGCAGCGTGGGGCACCGCCATCCGTCCGCCGCCATACTGACCCGCGTGCGGATCGCGATCATGACGGCCGGATCCCGGGGCGACGTGGCCCCGTACACCGGTCTGGGACACGGACTGGTACGGGCCGGGCACGAGGTCACCCTGGTGACGCACGGGCGTTTCGAGCCGCTGGTGGAGGGCTCGGGGGTACGGTTCCACGCGCTGCCCGTCGACCCGCGGGAGCAGTTGGAGTCGGAGAGCGGCCGGGCTCTGCACCGCAGCGCCACCGGTGCCGGGAAGCTGATCCGCATGGTGGCGATGGCCCGCCGGCTGGCCGGGCGGATGGCCGACGACGTCGTGGCCGCCGCCCGTTCCCATGACGTCCTGCTGCTGGCCGGGCCCCTCGGCCCGCTCGGGCTCACCGTCGCCGAGGGACTGTCGCTGCCGAGCATGGGCGTGTACCTGCAACCGCTCGCGCCCACCCGGGAGTTCGCGCCCCCGCTGACCGGTACCCGTTCCTGGGGTCCGGTGCTGAACCGTGCCGCCGCGCACGGGGTGACCATGGCCGTGGAGCGGATCTTCGCGGAGTCGGTACGGGATCTTCGGGTGCGGCTCGGCCTGTCCCACGCCCGGCAGGGTGCGGCCCGACGGGCCCGTGAACGGCGCGGCTGGCCGGTGCTCCACGGTTTCAGCCCCCAGGTGGTGTCCCGGCCCCGCGACTGGCGGCCCGGTCTTGACGTGGTCGGCTACTGGTGGCCGTACGACGGGGAGCGCCGGCTCCCGCCGGAGCTGCGGGACTTCCTGGACGCGGGCCCTCCCCCGGTGTTCGTGGGGCTCGGCAGCGCCACCGTGCCCGATGCCGAGCGGCTCAGCGGGCAGGTCGTACGGGCGTTGCGCGCGGCCGGGCTGCGCGGGGTGATCCAGCGCGGGTGGGGCGAACTGCGCGGTGACGGCGACGACATGCTCACCATCGGGGACGTACCGCACTCCCTGCTGTTCCCGCGGATGGCCGCGGTGGTCCATCACGCGGGCGCGGGCACCACCGCGGCCGGGCTGCGCGCCGGGGTTCCCGCGGTGCCCGTGCCGATCCAGTTCGACGAGGGGTTCTGGGCCGCACGGCTCGTCGCGCTCGGGGTCGCGCCCCGCGCCGTGCCGCTGCGCCATCTCACGGCGGGGGCCCTGGCGTCCGCGCTGCGCGAGGCGACCGGGAACGCCGTGTACGGGCGGCGCGCCCGGAGTCTGGCCGAGCGCCTCCGCGTCGAGGACGGGGTGGCCCCGGTCCTCGACGCGGTGCGGCGCGTGGCGGGCTGAGCGCCGACCGGTTCATGCCTCACCGGTGGCGGGCGCCGCGCGGGCGGATCGGAAACGGAGCCTCATGGACCATCGCCGGCTCCCGGGCTCCATCCCGGTGGCCGGAGGATCCCCAGGAGCAGCTGGACGAGTTCCTCGACCACCTCGTCGAGGGTCGCGTCCACCCAGCCGGCCTGCCAGTCGTGCAGCAGGCCGTTGACGCTGCCGATGAACGCCGCGGCGGCGATGCGGTAGTCCCGCTGGACCGCCTCGCCGCGTTCGGCGGCCGCGGCCGCCTCCGCGCAGATGAAGTCGACCCAGCGGGAACGGCGCTCCAGGCGCTGCCGTTCCAGCCGTGGGCTGACCCCGATGATCTCGATGAAGGTGATGCGCAGCCGGCGGGGATCGCCGGTGACGTTGGCCGCGTAGGCGCGGAAGGCCGCCGTGGCGCGCTCGGTGATCGACTGCCCCTCCGCCGTGGCGAGCCCGGCCAGAGCGGCCTGTTCGGCCCAGTCGTTGACCTGGAGGTGGAGGGCGGCCAGAACGTCCTCCAGCGTGCGGAACTCCTCGTAGAACTGACGGGTGGACAGGCCCGCCTCCTCGCTCAGCGCCGCCACGGTCGTCCCGCGGAACCCCGGGCTGTCGCCGAAGAGCCCGAGTGCGGCGTCGAGGAAGCGCCGGCGTCTCTCCGCCTGGCGTTCCTCGGCTGTTCTCCCCCCGTAACGGCCGGTCGGCTGTTTGAGCC
>NZ_VJZE01000146.1 GCF_009377205.1 Streptomyces phyllanthi | reverse complement strand
CCGGCAGACGGCGCTGCTGGGGCTGTTGCTGGTACGGGCGGGTCAGCCGGTCTCCGTGGGCGAACTGGTCGACGCCCTGTGGGGGCGGCGCCCACCGGTCAGCGCGGTCAATGTGATCCGTCGTCACATAGGTGCTCTGCGGCGGTTGTTGGAGCCCGGACTGCCCGCTCGGGCGGCGGGCCGGTGGATCGTCCGGGCCGCGGGCGGGTACCGGGTGGCGGTCGATGCCGACACCCTGGACCTCCTGCGCTTCCGCCGGCTCCGCGACGAGGCCGGGCGGGCCGGTACGAGCGGGGCGACCGCCGACGCCGTACATCTCCTCACCGAGGCACTGTCGTTGTGGCAGGGAACGGCCGGCTCCGGGCTCCCCTCCCTGCTGCACGCACACGAGGCGTTCACCGCGCTCGCACGCGAGCGCGTCGGGACCCTGAAGGACGCGGCCGACGCGGCACTGCGGGCCGGCCGGCCGGGTGTGGTCCTGAGCGGGCTGCGTGAGGCGGCGGCCGACCATCCACTGGACGAACCGCTGCTGGCCAGACTGGTCCTCGTACTCGCCGCCACCGGCGACGGGCCCGAAGCTCTGCGCGCGTACGACACGACTGTCTCCCGCCTCGCCGACGAACTGGGCATCGATCCGGGCCCGGAGCTGCGCGACGCCCTGCGCACGGCGCTGCGCGGTCCCGCGTCGGCGCCGGCGCCGGCGCCGGGCGGTAGGGGTGCGAGTGCCGGGGCCGGGTCTCCCGACGGCCAGTCGGTGAAGGGTGCGCCCACCTCCGATGCGGGCCCCGTCGGCGAGGGGCCCGGGCACCTGCCGTCCCCAGCCCAACTGCCGCACGACCTACCGACGTTCACCGGCCGCCGAGCCGAGCTGGACGAGGCACTCGCGTTGCTGGTGGGCGAGACGCGGGGGGACAGCGCCCCGCCCGATCCGCACCCCGGCACCGTCGTCATCGGCGCGATCGGCGGTATGGCCGGGATCGGCAAGACCACGCTCGCCGTGCACTGGGCCCACCGGATCGCTCACCGGTTTCCCGACGGGCAGCTCTACGTCAATCTCCGCGGGTTCGACCCGTCGGGGGCGGTGATGCGTCCGGGTGAGGCCGTTCGCGGTTTTCTGGACGCCCTGGGTGTCCGGCCGGAGCGCGTTCCGCGTGGCCTCGACGCCCAGGCCGCGCTCTACCGCGGTCTGCTGGCCGGGCGGCGCTTCCTCGTGCTGCTCGACAACGCCCGGGACACCGACCAGGTGCGCCCGCTGCTTCCGGGTACGCCCGGTTGTCTCGCCATCGTCACCAGCCGGGACCGGCTGTCCGGGCTGGTGGCCGCGGACGGGGCCCGTTCGCTCACCCTGCGTCCCCTCGACACCGATCAGGCAAGGGACTTCCTCACCCGGCGTCTGGGGGCCGGGCGCGTCGCGGCGGAGCCCGGGGCCGTGGCGGAGATCGCCGTGCTGTGCGCCGGTCTGCCGCTCGCCCTGGCGTGTGTCGCCGCGCGGGCCGCCACCCACCCGCACTTCGCGCTGTCGGACATCGCCGCCGAACTGCGGGAGGCCCACGGCAGCCTCGACGCCTTCGCCAGGTCCGACGTGTCCGCGAACGTCGGCGCGGTCTTCTCCTGGTCCTCCCGCGCCCTCTCCCCCATGGCCGCCCGCCTGTTCCCGCTGCTGTCCCTGCACCCCGGCCCGGACTTCTCCGTACCCGCCACCGCCGCGCTGGCCGGGCTGCCGGTACGGGAGGCGCGGCCCGTGCTGGCCGAACTCGCCCACGGCCACCTGGTCAACGAGCACCGTCCGAGCCGGTACGCCTTCCACGACCTGCTGCGCGCCCACTCCGCCGACCTCGTGGAGACCCGGTGCACCGACGCCGGGCGCGCCTCGGCCCGCCGACGGTTGTTCGAGCACCATCTGCACACCGCCCACACCGCCGGCCGGCTGCTCGCCCCGCACGAGGACCCGGTGCCGCTCGCGCCACCGGCGGACCACGCCGGCGTACCGCTCGCCGACGACCGGGCCGCGCTCGACTGGCTCACCGCCGAGTACCCGGTCCTCCTGGCCGTCATCGACACCGCCGCCCGCTCCGGCCTCGAACGGATCGCCTGTCTGCTGGCCTGGTCCCTGGAGCCGTACTTCGACCGGCGGGGCCACTGGCACGACTGGGCCGCGGCCCAGCGGACCGCGCTCGACGCCGCGCTGCGGCTGTCCGATCCCGCCATGGAGGCGCGCGGACTGCGGGCACTGGCACGGGCCGAGGGCCGGCTCGGCCTGCACGACCGGGCCCTGGACCGGCTGGGCCGCGCCCTGGAGCTCTTCGTCGAACTCGGCGACGACATCGGGCGCGCCAACACCCACCGCAGCCTCGGCTGGACCTGCGACCAACTCGGCGACCTGCCCGGCGCGCTGCGGCACAACCGGCTGGCCCTGGACCTGTTCCGGGCGACCGGACAGCGCGCCGCTCAGGCCAGCGTCCTCAACTCCGTGGGCTGGTACCACGCCCTGCTCGGGGAGTACGACCAGGCCCTCGAACACTGCTTCGCGGCCCTGGACATGCTGCGGGAGACCGGCGACCGCTACGGACAGGCGTCCACGTGGGACAGCGTCGCCTACGCCTACCACCACCTCGGCCGCCACCCGCAGGCCCTCATCGGCTACCGCAACGCCCTCACCCTCTACCAGGATGTGGGCGTGCCCTACCTGGAGGCCACGACGCTCAGCCGCATGGGGGACACCCACCGCACGACCGGCGACCACGAGGCGGCCCGCACCGCCTGGCGCCGCGCCCTCGCCCTCCTCGTGGAACTCGGCCACCCGGACGCCGACCTGGTCCGTGCCAAGCTCCGGGGACGCGACAGGCAACTCGGGCTCGCCGACGCCCGATGAGGGCGCCGCCCGGAGAAGGGGCCTCCCGGAGAAGGGGGTTGCTCGTCCGGCTCCCGGAAACGCGTCCGCGGGGACGGATTTCCGGCCCCGGTTAGGGTTGTTCCTCGTCCCTCGCGGACGGAGCGGAGGAGCTGCCTCCGGAAGAGACGCACACGATCCAGACAGGAGGACGGACGTGGGTACGGCACGCCTGAGCAGTACGCCCTTGCCGGGGATCGGGGTCCGGTACGACCTCTCGACGCGCGAGCAGCGCCGGGTGTCGGTGGTGGCGCACCGGGACGGGACCCGGACGCTCAGCGCGTACCGGAAGGACGACCCGGACGCGTGCGCGCTGTCCGTGCGGCTGACCGCGGGCGAGTCGGCGGCGCTCGTGGACGCGCTGCTGCCGGACCACCACAGCCCGAACCTGTTGTCCACCACCGAGCTCGGGCTGGTCGCGGAGCGGATCGAGCTGTCCTCGGTCTCGTACTGGAACGGGCGTCTCCTCGGCGAGACCCGGATGCGCACCGAGACCGGCGCCTCGATCGTGGCCGTGCTGCGCCGCGCCTCGGCGATCCCCTCCCCCGCGCCGGACTTCCGGCTGGCGGGCGGCGACACCCTGATCGTGATCGGCACCCGCGAGGGCGTGGAGACGGCCGCGGCGATCCTCGGGCGGGAGTGACCGCGCATGCACTCCTCCGCCGTCTTCCTGATCGAGTTCGGCGCCATCATCCTCGGGCTCGGTCTGCTCGGCCGGCTCGCCGGGCGCTTCCAGCTGTCGCCGATCCCGCTGTACCTGCTGGCCGGGCTGGCCTTCGGCGAGGGCGGGCTGCTGCCGCTGGGCACCAGTGAGGAGTTCGTGGCGATCGGCGCCGAGATCGGCGTGATCCTGCTGCTGCTCATGCTGGGCCTCGAGTACACGGCCAGCGATCTGCTCTCCAACCTCAGGACCCAGTACCCGGCCGGGCTCGTCGACGCCGCCCTCAACGCGCTGCCCGGCGCCGCCATGGCGCTGCTGCTCGGCTGGGGCCCGGTCGCCGCGGTCGTCCTGGCCGGCGTCACCTGGATCTCGTCCTCCGGTGTCATCGCGAAGGTCCTCGGCGACCTCGGGCGGCTCGGCAACCGCGAGACCCCGGTCGTGCTGAGCATCCTGGTCCTGGAGGACCTGTCCATGGCCGTCTACCTGCCGATCGTCACCGCCCTGCTGGCCGGTGCGGGCCTGGCCGCGGGCAGCCTCACCCTGGCCGTCGCCCTCGGTGTGGCGGGTCTCGTCCTGCTGGTCGCGGTACGCCATGGACGGCTGATCTCCCGGTTCGTCTCCAGCGACGACCCGGAGAAGCTGCTGCTGGTCGTCCTCGGTCTGACCCTGCTGGTGGCCGGGCTCGCCCAGCAGCTCCAGGTCTCCGCCGCGGTGGGCGCGTTCCTGGTCGGTATCGCGCTGTCCGGGGAGGTCGCCGAGGGCGCACACGGGCTGCTGGCTCCGCTGCGGGACCTGTTCGCCGCCGTGTTCTTCGTCTTCTTCGGCCTCCACACCGACCCCGCCAGCATTCCGCCCGTGCTGCTGCCGGCGCTCGCCCTGGGCCTGGTCACCGCCGCCACGAAGATCGCCACCGGCTACTGGGCGGCCCGTCGCGCCGGGATCTCGGCGAAGGGCCGCTGGCGCGCGGGCGGCACGCTGGTCGCCCGCGGCGAGTTCTCCATCGTCATCGCCGGACTCGCCGTCACGGCGGGCATCGAACCCTCCCTCGGCCCGCTGGCCACCGCGTACGTCCTGATCCTGGTGATCCTCGGTCCGCTCACCGCCCGCTGGACCGAGCCCCTGGCCACGCGCCTCACCGCACACCGTGCGGGCCGCCGCCCGGAGCGGGACGGTGCCCCGGCGTCACCGGAGACCGCGCACGAGGCCATCGAGGGCGAGGACGCGCTGGGCCGTACATAGGCTGTCGTTTGGATCATCCCGGCGTCGCGGGGCCTGGCACGCGGACCCGGTGTCGCCGCCAGGAGTGACTCCGGGGCCGCGGGGAACTCGTCCGGCACTGTGCGACAGCGGATTCTGCTGACCGGATGGTTCAGCTTTCGGGACGGCGAGGCCACCGCCGGGGACGTACTGGCGTTGCGGCGGGTCGAGGACGTGCTGCGCGAGGAGCGGCTGGCGTACGACATCGTGTGGAGCCCCGGGTTCCGGCCCGGGGACCTGGACCTCGAACGGGTGAGGCCCCGGGCCTACTCGCACCTCGTGTTCGTGTGCGGACCCCTGCACGGGGAGCAGATCGTGGCGCTGCACCGGCGGTTCCGGCACTGTGTGCGGATCGCCGTCGGGGTGTCGGTGATCGACGGGGACGATCCGGCCGTGACCGGCTTCCACCGGGTACTGGCGCGGGACGCGCCGGGCGCCGAGCCGGTCGAGGACCTGGCCGCCCGGGCGCCGTCCATGGCCGTGACACCCGTCGTCGGGGTGCTCCTCACCCTGGGGCAGGGCGAGTACGGCGAACTGCGGCGGCACGGCGAGGTGGCCGCCGCGGTGACACGGTGGCTGGCCGGGAAGGACTGCGCACGGCTCGAACTGGAGACGCGCCTCGACGCGCACGACTGGCACCTGAGCGCCACACCCGCGCAACTCCAGTCCGTGCTCGCCCGGTTGGATCTCGTCGTCACCGACCGGCTGCACGGGCTCGTCCTCGGACTGCGGGCCGGAGTGCCCGTACTGGCCGTCGATCCCGTGGCGGGCGGCGCGAAGGTGAGCGCGCAGGCGCGGGCCTGCGGCTGGCCCGCGCTCGTCCCCGCCGAGCACCTCCACGAGGGGCAGCTGGAACGGTGGTGGGGCTGGTGCCGCTCGGCCGCGGGGCGCGCGGCGGCCCTGCGCGTCCGTGCCGACTTCGCGGCCGGGGCCGCACCGGACAGCGCGGACGAGCTCGTCCCCGCACTCGACCTCGGACGCCCGGAGGCCGCCGGCCACACCGCGTGAGCGGGAACGGGACCACGGCGCCCCCGGTTGGGCGGCGCCGCGCAGGGCACCCGGAGAGGTGGACACCAGCGGGTCACAGGAGGCAGACAGTGACGACCGGTCGACTCCCCGATCACGAGCAGCGCGCCCTGGAACAGATCGAGGCGGCCCTGCGCCGCGACCGGCGTCTCGACCGCCGGCTGCGCACCCTACGGCTGAGGCGGTGCCCCGACCTGGCGCCGATCGCCGCGTACCGTCCGCGCGTCGGCACGGTCGGCATCTGGCTCACCCTGTCCGTCACCCTGATGATCCTCGGCATCCGCACATCCGAGCCCTGGCTCATCTGGACCTTCGCCGCGGTGTGGCCGGTGACGCTGTACGGCGTCTTCCGGCTGCTGTGCCGGTGGTCGGAGCGGCCGGGCCCGGGTGGCGAGTGAGCGGCTCACCCGAACGGACCCCGGCACCCGTACGGCACCGACTCCGCCTCCGCACGACCAACTGACTCCGACTCCGTACGCCACCGACTCCGCCTCCGTACGACCTACTCACTCCGGCTCCGTACGACACCGACTCCGACTCCGACTCCGCCCCTACGACGCCGACGTCTCATCCCGTGTAGCGCCGGGCCGTCGAGTGGCGCTGGGCGTGGTCCAGGAGGCGCAGGCGGGCCTCGATGTCGCGGGGTACGACACGGCGTTCGCGCACGACCCACGGGAGGCCCGCCGCGGCTTCGGCGAAGGCCCTCAGCGACGCCCGGTCCCGGGGGACCGTACGCGCGAGGTGCAGGGTGCGGCGCACCGCCGTCCGTGGCGGGCGGCGCAGCCAGGTGAACCACAGGGTGTTGCGCAGGCCGTGCGTCCTGCGGAGCGTGGAGTCCCGTGCCGTGGACGGCTGGTGATGCACCGTCAGGTGGTCGGCGTACGTCAGCCACCAGCCCGCCGTCGCGAGGTCCACCGCCAGCAGTTCCTCTTCGCCGCCCAGCCACAGCCGTGGGCTGAAGCCGCCCACACCGCGGAACGCGTCCGTACGCAGCACGGTGGCCGCGGCCAGGAACGAGCCGAGCGCCGGGCCCGGCAGCCAGCGCGGCCCGGGGACCGGCGAGTCGCGCAGTTCCCGCACGATCGGGTCCTCCGTGCCGTGCGGTTCCACCACGATGCGTGCCGTCGCGGCGGCGATCTCGGGGTGGCGGTCCAGCAGGTCCGCCGCGCCCGGGAGCGAGCCGGGGCCCCACCAGGAGTCGTCGTCGCAGAACGCCACGTAGGGCGTGCGGACATGGCGCACGGCCAGGTTGCGGCCGACCGCGCCCAGGTTGCGGCCGGGGCGCAGCAGCGTCATGTCCGGGAAACGGTGGGCCACGGCCTCCGCAGTGCCGTCCGTGGAGGCGTTGTCCGTCACGATCACCGGTGGTCTCTCCGGGAGCCGGGCCAGGTGGTCGAGGGTGCGGAGGAGTTCCGCCCGCCGGTTGTGGGTGATGACGACGACGGTCGTACGGTCATCGGTCACGGCCGCTCCCTCCTGCTCGCCCGGTCCGGTTCTCCTGGTGGTCCACGAGGTGTGCGGCGCGTTCGATGTACGGGGGCAGCCGGCGGCGGGCGCGCAGCGCGGACGGTACGCGGACGAGTGCGGTGCGCAGGGCTCCGCGGGCCGCGCGGTCGTGGCGGGCCTCGGCCGCCAGGGCGCGGGTGCGGGCCAGGGCGAGGAGCAGGGGGCGGCGGAGCCAGGCGGTGAGCAGGTCGTTGCGGAGGAGGGTGACCGGGCGGCCGGTGCGGGGCGTGGGTGCCGGGTGGTGGTGGGCGACCACCTCCGGGCAGTGGACGACTCCCCAGCCGCGCGCGGCGAGGTCGTACGCCAGGAGGGTCTCCTCGCCGCCGAAGAACAGCAGCGGGTGGTAGCCGCCCGCGTCCAGGTAGGCCGTACGGCGCACGACGGACGCGCAGGCGAGGTAGCCGAGGACCTGGGTGCCGGGCAGGTCGTGCGCCCGGCCGAGCGGCGAGGTGGCGAGGACGTCGTTGAGCGGGTCCGGGTCGCCGTCCGGGCCGACCAGGGTGCGGGCGGCGAGCAGCCCCAGCCTGGGGTGCTCGTCGAGCAGCCGTACCGCGGTGCGCAGGGCGCCCGGCGCCCACCAGGAGTCGTCGTCGCTGAACGCCACGTACGGGGTGTCGACCACCCGTACGGCGTCGTTGCGGGCGAGGGCGCCCCGGTTCACGGGGAGAGCGAGGACGCGGACCTCCGGGAAGCGGTGGGCGAGGAGGGTTCGGGTGCCGTCGGTGGAGGCGTTGTCGGCGACCAGGACGGGAGGCCGCTCGGGGAGGGCGCGGAGGTGACGGAGGGTGGTGGCGAGACTGTCGCACCGGTTGCGGGTGGCGACGACGACGGTGACGGCGGCGCCGTCATCACGGCGGTCACGGTGGCGCAGGGATGTCGAGGAGTTCTCGGTCATGGGCCGGGGTCTCCTGGAGAACGTCGAGTACGTCTACGAGATGGTCCGCGGCACGTCCGATCACCGTGACACGGCGACTCGGCGCCCGCAACTCGCGACGGGCCGCGCAGCGGCCGGCCAAGGGGCGCGGGGCCGTGTCATCGTGCGGCTCCACCGCGTCGGCGCGACCAGCCGCGTACGGCCCGCGGCCGCGGTGCCACCGAACCGCTCACGGCGGCTACGCGCTCCCCCGCCAGGGCCCGACCCCCCGGTACCGCCACAACCCGCTGAGCCAGTACCACGTGGCGACCGGCGGGACAAGGACACTCGTGGCGAGCATCGTGTCCACCTCGTACCGGGTCCGCGGGCCGGAGGCGATCCGTGACCAGGCGTACTCCCCCGTACCGAGCGCCCAGCCCAGCGCAGCGGTCACGCCACTCGTACGGCGCCCCGCCGCGGTGAGCGCGCACGCGGCGACCCCGAGCGCGGTGATCGCCAGATGCCGCCGGACGCGACCGCGCGGCGCCGCGGCCCTGGCCCACCAGCCGGGCCCGTGCAGCCGCAGCATCAGCGCGTCGTCGGCGTTGCCGCACTGGGCGCGCACCGACACCCAGCGGCCGGTGGGGCGCACGGGGTGCCGGGTGGTCCGCCTGCCCCGCCGGACGCGCCATCCGGCGTCGAGAACCCGCAGCGCGAGGTCGGTGTCCTCGCGGTGAGCCCGCCGGAAGCGCTCGTCGAAGCCGCCGACCTGTTTGAGGACATCCGTGCGGTACGCCATGTCGGCGGTGATCCACCGCGCCCGGGCCCGCGCCGCGGTACGGCGCTCCCAGTCGGTGGGGCGGCGGTCCTGGGGCAGCGGCACGGTGATCACGCCCTGCACACCAGCCGTGTCGGGCGACGCCTCGCCGAGGTCCTCGGCCAGCTGCTCGCACCAGTGGGGTCCGACCTGTACGTCGTCGTCGAGGAAGACGACCCAGGGTGACGCCACCCGCCACAGCCCGGCGTTGCGCGCGGCGGCGGGTCCATGGCCGCCGCCGCGCACGACGGTCGTACGGTCGCGGAGGTCCCCGAGCACGCTCAGCGGGTGCTCCAGCGGCCCGGGGCCGTCCTCGAGCCGGTCGTCGACCACCACGATCTCCGCGGGCGCCGGTCCGGTCGCGGCGGCGAGCGCGGCGAGGCAGTCGGCGAGCGTGTCGCGGACGAGGGTGGGGATCACCACGGCGTAGGGAGTCACGCGTCCATCCGCCCCTTCAGCACCGCGTACGACAGGAACCAGCGTCCCGGACGGCGCGTGCGGAGACCCTGGGATCACACGGGTCGCCCTGCCGCGGCGGTCTCAAACACCTGGGGCCGACTCACCCGCGAAATCGTCTCTCCGTCCCTCTCGGCGATGCCGTCACCGCACCTCCGGGCACTCGCTGCCCGGTCTCCCGCAGGCCCACCGCCGTGAGCGCCATGGCCAGCGGCCCCGGCACCAGGAACACCAGGGGCGGCAGCGCCCACGCGCACAGCGCGGCCGCCGCCAGGGCGAGCAGGACGAGCGCGCTGCCGCCCGGGTCCCCCACGGTGTCGCGGGCCGCCGCCCGTACGGCCGCGGGCCAGTCGGCGACCGACTCGGGACGGCCGCAGGCGCGCAGGCCGACCACCACGGCAAACGCGCTGATGGCCGCCGCGAGGACCGCGAAGGCGGGGGCGCCCGGCAGTCCCGCCCGCGCGAGCGCCAGGTCGGCCAGGACCAGCAGCGCCCCCGCCAGGGCCGCGGTCCCGGCGGCCAGGTCACCCGCGCGCAGCCTGCGCCTCAGCAGTCCGGCGTACCGTCCGGCCGTGGCCGGCCGGTCCTCCCGTACGCCGCGCAGCACCGCGCACGCCGTGGACAGCGCGGCGGGCGCCGTCACCAGCGGCAGACAGGCCACGGCCGTGGCGAGCCCGACGCTCAGCACGTCCGCGAACAGCGTCATGCGCGGGCCGAAGATCTCGCCCGCCTCCCGGGTCGTACGCACCCCGCTCACCCCTTGATCCCGGAGTTCGCCATGCCCTCGACCAGGAACCGCTGGAAGGCGAGGAAGAACAGCACGATCGGCAGCAGCGCGATCACCGACATCGCGAACATCGGGCCGAACGCCGAGGTGCTGGACGCGTCCACGAACGACCTCAGCGCCAGCGTCAGCGTGAACTTCTCGGGCGAGAACAGATAGATCAGCTGGGTGAAGAAGTCGTTCCAGGTCCAGATGAAGGTGAAGATCGCGGTGGTGATCAGCGCGGGCCTGGTCAGCGGAAGGATGACGCTGAAGAAGCTGCGGAACGGCCCGCACCCGTCGATCCGCGCCGCCTCCTCCAGCTCACGCGGCAGCCCGCGCATGAACTGCACGACGAGGAAGACGAAGAAGGCCTCCGTGGCGAGGAACTTGGGCAGGATCAGCGGCCAGTACGTGTTCACCATGCCGAGCTGGTTGAAGATGATGTACTGCGGGATCAGCACCGCGTGGTGCGGCAGCATGATGGTGGCGATCATGAACGCGAAGAGCGGTCCCCGGAAGCGGAACCGCAGCCGGGCGAAGGCGTAGGCGGCGAGGGAGCAGCTGAGTACGTTGCCGATGACCGCGCCGCCCGCGATGAGCAGCGAGTTGGTGAGCAGACGGGTGACGGAGACGTCGTTCACGCCCTCCAGGGCCGTCTCGTAGTTCGACCACTCCAGTTTGCTCGGCAGCAGGTCGAGGCTGGCGATGACCTCGCTCGCGGGCTTGAGGGAGGTGGCGAGCAGCCAGGCCAGCGGGTAGAGCATGACGAGGAGCGCGGCCAGACAGGCGGCGTGCAGGGCGACCCGGCGCCAGGCAAGGGGCTTGCCGGCAGCGGGAGTTGATGTCGTGATGGTCATCGGTCCCCCTCGGAGGCGTAGAAGACCCAGGAGCGTGAGGTGCGGAACAGCACGGCGGTGACCGCGCCGATGACGATCAGCAGCACCCAGGCCATGGCGGAGGCGTAGCCCATGTGGGAGGCGACGAAGCCGCGGTCGTAGAGGTAGAGCGTGTAGAAGAGCGTCGAGTCGGCGGGCCCGCCCTTGCCCGCGCTGACCGCGAAGGCGGGGGTGAAGACCTGGAAGGCCTGGATGGTCTGGAGCACCAGGTTGAAGAAGATCACGGGGGACAGCATCGGCACGGTGATGGACAGGAACTGCCGCCGGCGGCTCGCCCCGTCCACCTCGGCAGCCTCGTACAACTCCCCCGGGATCTGCTGGAGTCCGGCCAGGAAGATCACCATCGGAGCGCCGAACTGCCACACCGTCAGCAGGGCGACCGCGATCAGTGCCCAGCCGGGCTTGTTGACCCAGCCGCCGGTGCCGAAGAGGTTGTCGACCGTGCCGCCGTCGTTGAAGATCGCCCGCCAGACCAGGGCGATGGACATCGAGGCGCCGAGCAGGGAGGGCGCGTAGAAGGCGGAGCGGTAGAAGGCCCGGCCGCGCCTCATGTTCTTCAGGGCGAGGGCGACGACCAGCGCCAGGCCGAGTTGCAGGGGCACGGCGATGACGACGTACGTGAGGGTCGCGACCACCGACCGCCAGTAGCGGGGGTCCTCGGTGAACATCTGCGTGTAGTTGCGCAGGCCCACCCAGTTCGGCGAGTTGAACAGGTCGTAGTCGGTGAAGGAGAGGTAGAGCGAGACGGCCATGGGGAGCAGCGTCAGCACACAGGCGCCGAGCACCCAGGGCGAGAGGAACACCCAGGCGGCGCCCTCACGCCTTCGCCGGGCAGGCTTCTTGGGGACGTCGACGCGTTTGTGTGACGCGGCCGTCGGCATCTGCGTGGTGGTCATGACCTCAGCTCCGCCTTCGCCTCGGTGATGTAGTTCTCGGCCGCCTCACGGGGTGACATCCGCTCGTACGACACCTGGTCGTAGTCGCGCTGGAAGGTGGTCTGGAGCGCGCTGTCGCCCGAAGGGGGCGCCTGCGGTGGGGCGTCGAGCCTGCCTTCGAGGGAGGCCTGGAAGTCGTAGACGGTCCTGTCGAAGTCCTTCAGCCCGGGGGCGATCGCGTCGCGGAGGGTCTCGTTGACGGGGATGCCCCGGGTGGCGCCGAGGATCTTCGCGGCCTCCGGGTCGTTCAGCATGAAGTCGACGAGCCGCACGGACTCCTTCGGGTTACTCGTGTCGGCGGCGACGCCCATGAACATCGAGGGCTTGAAGTACTGGCCCGGTGTGCCGTCCTCGCCTGAGGGCATCGGGGCGAGGGTGACCCCGTCCGGGATGAGCGCGAGGAAGCCGCTGGACGGCGCGTCCCAGTTGGTGTCGGCCGTGGCCGTGCCGCGTCCGAGTGGGGTGTTCTCGACTGTGCCGTCGATCTGGGTGGTCTGCTCGGCGGACGAGACGGCGCCCTCGCGGCGCAGCTTGTCGGTGAAGGTCCACCAGCGGGCCAGGTCGTCGGCGGTGAACCCGAGTTTCCTGTCCTTCGTGTACAGCGCCTTGCCCTGGCCGCGCAGCCAGACCTCGAAGGCGTCCTCGCTCTGCCCCGGGTCGGTGGCGCCGGGCTTGCCGGTCTTCTCGGCGAGGGCGCGCATGGCGTCGGCCCACTCGCTCCACGTCCAGCCGTCGCGGGGCAGCGGGACGCCGGTGGCCTTCCACTGCTCGGTGTCGTACACGACGGTCTCGGTGCCGCGGGCCTGCGGGATGGCGTACTGCTTGCCGTCCACCTTGCCGGTGGCGAGGAGTCCCTTGTCGAACTCGCCGGTGTCCAGGGTGCCTTGCTGCTTCGCGAAGTCCATGAGCACGCCCCCGGAGGCGTACTGGTCGATCATCCGGTAGTCGAGCTGCATGACGTCGGGTGCGTCGCCGCCGGCGGCCTGGGTGGCGAGCTTCTGCTTGTAGGCGTCGTATCCGGAGAAGGAGGTCTGCACCTCGATCCCCGGGTTCTCCTTCTCGAAGAGGTCCACGGCCTCCTGGGTTCTGGCCGCCCGGTCGGGGTTGCCCCACCAGGTGTAGCGCAGGACGACCTTGCCGCCGGCACTGCTCGATCCGTCCCCTCCGGAGCAGCCGGCGAGCACCGCGCAGAGCGCGAGCGCCGTGGCCACGGCTCGGGGCCTCCAGGACTTCCTCGTCCTGCTTCCGGGCATGGCAGGGTCACCCCTTACGGTAGAAAGCGCTTCCATCCCGCCCGCACGACCCTAGGGAAGGTCCGGATGTCACAACAAGACCCGTGCACGGCATCCTCACGACACCAACGCGCCGCCGTAGTGGGCCTGGGCGCCCGCGCCCGGTTCTTCACCGAGGCGCTGTCGGGCCCCTACGCGAACCGGATCGAGCTGGCCGGCTTCTGCGACGTCAACCGGCACCGCATGGCCGTCCACAACGACTGGCTCGCGGCGGCGCGTCCGGGCCGGGCGCCCGTACCGGCGTACGCGGCCCAGGACTTCGAGGAGATGCTGCGCCGCGAACGCGTCGACCTCGTCGTCGTCACCACCGTGGACCGCGCACACGACGACTACATCGTGCGCGCCCTGGAGGCGGGCTGCGACGTGGTCACCGAGAAGCCGATGACGATCGACGCCGACCGCGCCCGCCGCATCCTGGAGGCACAGCGGCGCACGGGCCGTTCGGTGCGGGTGGCCTTCAACTACCGCTACAACCCGGTGCATTCGGCGGTACGGGAACTCATCGCGGCCGGCGAGATCGGCGAGGTCGGCTCGGTGCACTTCGAGTGGCTCCTCGACCTGCGGCACGGCGCCGACTACTTCCGCCGCTGGCACCGCGACAAGGCCGACTCGGGCGGCCTCATGGTCCACAAGTCGACCCACCACTTCGACCTGGTCAACTGGTGGCTCGGCACCCGCCCCGAGACGGTCTACGCCCAGGGCGGCCTCTTCTTCTACGGCGACGAGGCGGGCCGGCGCCGAGGTCTCGCCCGTGACTACGACCGCGCCCACGGCTCCGCGGCGGCCAAGGACGACCCCTTCGCCGTCCACCTCGCGGACTCCTCCGTCCTGACCTCCCTCTACCTCGACGCCGAGCACGAGGACGGCTACCACCGGGACCAGAACGTCTTCGGCCCCGGTGTGACCATCGAGGACGACATGGCGGTCCTGGTCCGCTACGCCTCCGGCGCCACCCTCACGTACCACCTCACCGCGTACGCCCCCTGGGAGGGCTACCGCATCGCCTTCAACGGCAGCGAGGGCCGTATCGAGCTGCTGGTCGAGGAGTCGACATGGACGCGCCCCGAGGTGCGGACGGACGGCGCGAGCCCCGTCCTGCACGGCGCGGCGGTCGGCGACGAGGCCGGGCGCACGGAGCTGCTCGTACGCCGCTTCTGGGAACGGCCGCGCGAGGTGAAGGCCGCCACCGGAGAGGGCGGGCACGGCGGCGGGGACGTACGGATGCTGGCCGACCTGTTCGGCGAACGGCCCTCCGCCCCCGACCCGCTGGGGCGCGCGGCGGACGGGGTCGCGGGGGCGCGGTCCCTGGTGACGGGGTTGGCGGCGAACCGGTCGTTCGAGACGGGGATGCCCGTGCGGGTACGGGAGTTGCTGGACGTCTGAGGGGCCGGTTCCCCGACGCGATGGCCGGCCGCGCTGCCGGTCGGGGGGCGTGACGGGATACGGCGGCCCCCGCCGGGCGGTGCGTACGGTCCGGGACCGTAACGGCCCGGGACCGTACTGTCGGCGGAGGCCGCCCGTCCGCCGCGCGCACCGGCACACGGCGGGAGCCCGCCCCGCGATCGCCGGGCGGCGATCACGTCGTCCGGGCCGGCGTCAGGAGCTCGTGAGGATGACGAGTTGCCGGGTCGCCCGGGTCATCGCGACATAACGGTCGACCGCTCCCTCGATGCCCTCGCCGAACGTCTCCGGGTCGACGAGGACGACCAGATCGAACTCGAGCCCCTTCGACAGCTCCGGGGTGAGCGAGCGGACCCGGGGCGTCGCCCGGAACGCGGGGTCGCCGATGATGCAGGCGATCCCGTCGTCGTGGGCGGCGAGCCAGGCGCCGAGGACCGATTCCAGATCCGCGACGGACCCGTGGACGACGGGGACGCCGCCGCTGCGGATGGAGGTGGGCACGTTGGCGTCCGGGAGCGCGGCGCGGATGACCGGCGCGGCTTCTACCATGATCTCCTCCGGTGTCCGGTAGTTGACGCTCAGGGAGGCCACGTCGATCCGGTCGAACCCCGTCCGTTCGAGCCGTTCCCGCCACGACTCCGTGAACCCGTGCCTTGCCTGGGCGCGGTCCCCGACGATGGTGAAGCTCCGGGACGGGCACCGGAGCAGCAGCATCTGCCACTCCGCGTCGGTCAGTTCCTGGGCCTCGTCCACGACGATGTGCGCGAACGGGCCGGCGAGCAGATCCGGGTCGGCGGTCAGCAGTTCGGACTCGTCGACCAGGCTGACCTTGGCGTCCTGGCCGCGCAGCATCGTCACCAGCCCCTCGCCGTCGTCACCGTCGGCGCCGGAGTCGGACGCGGCCTGGATCAGGTTGTCGACGACCTGCGCCATGTGCTCTCGCTGGGCGGCGAGGACGGCCTCGTGCCGTCGCTTGCGCCGGGCCGCCTCCGGGTCGCCGAGCCGCTGCCGTGCCGCGTCCAGGAGCGGCAGGTCGGACACCGTCCAGGCCTGGGCGTCCGCGCGCTGCAGCTTCCGCACGTCGTCGGGGCCGAGCCAGGGAGCGCACATCCGCAGGTAGGCGGGGACCGACCACAGGTCTGAGACGAGGTCGGCCGCTTCGAGCAGCGGCCAGGCGCGGTCGAGGGTACTGACCAGCTCCTTGTCGTGCAGCAGCGACCTCCGGAACAGGTCGGGCGGGATGTCGCCGCCGTGCTTGTCCCTCAGGATCGTGACCAGTTCCTCCCAGATCTGGTCGCGCGCCTCGTTGTGCGGTGTACCGGGTTCCGCCGCTTCGAACGCCTCGGCCCAGTCGTCGGCGCTCAGCCAGACGTCGGACCAGGAGGTCGTGACCGTCATCCCCTCGGTGGGCGGCTCCTCGTAGAACCGGACGGCCTTCTCGATGGCCTTCACCATGTCCGCGGACGACTTCAGGAGGGCCACGTCCGGGTCGGTCTCGATCGCCGCTCCGGCTCCCTCGGCGACGAGGTCCCGCAGGATGCAGGTCTGCACACCCTCCTCTCCGAGGCTGGGGAGGACGTCGGAGACATAGGCCAGATAGGGCCGGTGCGGACCGACGAACAGCACGCCGCCCCGACGGTGACCGAGGCGGGGGTCGGAGTGGAGGAGGTAGGCGGAGCGGTGCAGAGCGACGACGGTCTTTCCCGTACCCGGACCGCCGTCGACCACGAGGGCGCCGCGGGATCCCGCCCGGATGATGGCGTCCTGGTCGGCCTGGATGGTGGCGAGCACGTCGCGCATCCGTTCCGACCTGTTGCCGCCCAGACCCGCGATGAAGGCGGACTGGTCGTCGAGCGCGGCGTGCCCTTCGAGCCCGTCGGCGGTGAACACCTCGTCCCAGTAGTCGCTGATCCGGCCGCCGGTCCAGCGATACCTGCGGCGGCTCGCCAGACCCATCGGGTTGGCGTGGGTCGCCGCGAAGAACGGCTCGGCCGCGGGGGAACGCCAGTCGAGCAGCAGCCGCCGACCCGTGCTGTCGGTGAGGCCGAGCCGTCCGACGTACACGGGCTCGGGGCTGTCCGCGCCGACCATGTGCCCGAGGCACAGGTCCAGACCGAAACGACGCAGTGTGCGCAGGCGGGCGGTCAGCCGGTGGATCTCGGCGTCCCGGTCCATCGCCTGCCGGCCCGTACCACCGGGCGCCCTGCGCTCGGCGTCGAGGCGGTCGGTCAGTTCGCTGATCGACTGCTCCAGGCTCTCCGTGATGGCCGCGAAGTGCTGCTCGTCGCGGGCGATCAGCGCCGGGTCGGCCTTGGGGGCGAGCCGGTCGGGAAGGTCGAACGCGCTGGTGGTCAGAGGGCTCACGTCATCAGCTCCGATCCGAGGTCGCGCCCGCGAAGCCCGACGGCGCGCACACCCGCACCTCGACGCCGAGTGCCCGCGACCGCTGCTCGAGTTCTCCGTCGGCTCGACGGCACCGCACGGCCCAGTTGCTCGATAACAACACACGCACGTCGTGAATCTCCCGTTTCCGCAGGTCCTGGCCTCGGCCAGTGATTCTGCGGCACGCCCCGGGCCTTGCCGCAAGCCCCCCGGTGCGCTATACGTTGAGAGTGGCAAGGAGTTGGTGACTCCTTGTCTTTGTTTTTTGTCGTCGTTTCCGTCGTCCGCGCCGAGTGTCTTTCTGCCGATTCGAAGGACGGGACGGGTACGTCATGAGCCCGGGCCCTGGCTCCTCCTCGTCGATCCAGCAGTGTGCGGCGTCGGCTCGGGCCGTTGGTCCACTACGACGACGACCGGTTCGCGCAGGGAAACGCCGACTCCGAACTCGGCGCCCGGGCTTTCCGGAGGTTGGGAACCGCACGTGTGATGGGTACCCCGTAGGTCTTCAGCCGAAGGGCGACCAACGATTGCTTACGATCACGTCGTGGTCCTCTTCCTCCTGGAACGCCTGACCCCCCTCCCCGTCGACCAGGCCTGGCACCGCCTCACGCACTGGGAACGCCATGGGGACGTGGTCCCCCTGACCCGTGTCACGGTGCTCACTCCCCCGCCGACCCGCGAGGGCACGGCGTTCGTGGCCCGCTCGGGTGTCGGCCCGCTCGCCTTCGACGACCCCATGGAGGTGGTCACCTGGCGGCCACCGGCGCGGGACACGGCGACCGCCCTGTGCCGCATGGAGAAACGCGGACGCTTCGTCACCGGCTGGGCGGAGTTCGAGGTCCGTCCGTACGGCGACGGAGGCTCCCGCGTGCTCTGGCGCGAGGACATCGCGGTGCGCCTCCTGCCCCGCGCCTTCGACCGGCCACTGGAACGGACGGCCCGCTGGATGTTCGGCCGTGCGCTGGACGGCCTGCTGCGGCAGGGGCGGACACCGTGAGGATTCCCGAAAAGGCCCACTGGGAGGCGCACTTCGCCGACGGCAACGGCTTCCGCCGTACCGACGACCACGAACTGCGACTCCTCACCGACCACGTCCACCCACGCCCCGGCCACCGGGCCCTCGACATCGGCTGCGGCCTGGGCGGCTATGCGGCCGCGCTCGCCGGACTCGGCTACCGGACACTCGCCGTCGACTGGACCGAGGCGTCCGCCGCCGCGGTCCGCGACCGGTACGCAGGCCTCGAACCCCGTCTGACGGTCCGGTGCCTGGACTTCGAGGACGCCCCCGCGGTCACCGAGCAGCTGCCGGCGGCGGGCTTCGAGCTGGTGACGACCCGCCTGGTCCTCGCCTTCCTGACCGACAGGGCGGCGGCCGGGGAACGCGTACGCGACCTGCTGGCGCCCGGCGGCGCCTGGGTCGTGACCACGCCGCTCGCCGAGCGGCTGCCCGAGGAGCGCCGGCACATCGGGCTCCCGTCCGAGGACATCGCGGCGCTCGTCTCCGCCTGGGGACAGGGCTGCTGGTACGACCTGGAACCGGGCGGCCTGCGCTGCTTCGTACTGCGGCCGTAGACGGAACGGCTTGGCCCGTAGACGGGATGGCTCCGCCCGTAGGCAGGTCGTCCCCGCTCGTCAGCAGGGTGTCTCAATCCCTCCCGTGCCCCTTCACTCCTCAGGCCGGGTGTCAGTCCCCTCCCCTACAG
>NZ_VJZE01000145.1 GCF_009377205.1 Streptomyces phyllanthi | reverse complement strand
GCCCACCCCCGCACAAAACCCAGGAGGCACCGTGTCCGCGGCGGCAGACGAGATCCGAGGCACAGCACAGGGCACCGCCCCCACCCCCCTCTCCGTACTGGACCTGGTCACCGTCGGCACCGGCACCACCGCCACCGAAGCCCTCCGCACCAGCACCACCCTCTCCCGCCTCGCGGAGAACCGCGGATTCCACCGCTACTGGGTCGCCGAACACCACTCCATGCCCGGCGTCGCGTCCAGCTCACCCGCCGTGATCCTCGCCCACCTCGCCGCCCACACCACCCGCATCCGCCTCGGCTCAGGCGGTGTGATGCTGCCCAACCACGCCCCCCTGGTCATCGCGGAGCAGTTCGGCACGCTCGAAGCCATGGCCCCGAACCGCATCGACCTGGGCCTGGGCCGTGCCCCGGGCACGGACGGCGCCACAGCGGCCGCCCTCCGCCGCACCCCCCGCCTCAACGAGTCCGCCGACGACTTCCCCGAGCAACTCGCCGAACTCACCCGCTTCCTGGACGACGACTTCCCCGACGGCCACCCCTACCGCCGTATCCACGCCGTACCGGGCCCCGTCCAGGCCACGGCCCCCGGCGGAGTCCAGTCCACCCACCGCCCGCCCGTCTGGCTCCTCGGATCGTCCGGCTTCAGCGCCCGCCTCGCCGCGTCCCTCGGCCTGCCCTTCGCCTTCGCGCACCACTTCTCCGCGCAGAACACGATTCCGGCCCTCGACCTGTACCGCGAGTCCTTCCGGCCCTCCACCTTCCTGGACGAGCCGTACGCCCTCATCGCCGTCTCCGCCCTCGCCACGGACGACGAGAAGGAGGCCCGCCGCCAGGTCCTGGCCACGGGCCTCAACATGGTCCGGCTGCGCACGGGCCGCCCCGGCCTGTTCCCCAGCCCGGAGGAGGCGGAGGCGTACGAGTTCGGTCCGCTGGAGCGGGAGTTCGTCGACAGCTGGACCGCCAACATCGTCCACGGCACGGCGGACGAGGTCCGCTCCGGCCTCGACGACCTCCACAAGCGCACCGGCGCCGACGAGTTGATGATCACATCCCACGCCCACCGCCCGGAACTGCGTTTGCGCTCCTACGAACTGATAGCGGACGCCTACGAGTTGCCGACCGCGCCGGAGGCGCGGACCTCGACGAGCCCTCAGACCTGAGGGCAGCTCACCGACTCCAGCAGCGCCGCGATCCGCTCCGGCGGCACCGGCCGCGAGTACAGCCACCCCTGCCCGGTGTCACAGCCGATCCGCCGCAGATGGGACGCCTGCGACGATGTCTCCACACACTCGGCGGTGACCGTGAGACCGAGCCGGTGCGCCAGCCGGATGAGCGCCTCGACGATCACCTCGTCGGCGGGGTTGGGGTGGGCGCCGCTGCCGTCGTCGTTCTCGTACTGGAAGCCCCGGACGAACGCCCCGTCCAGCTTCAGCACGGAGACCGGCAGCCGGCTCAGATACGCGAGGTTCGAGTACCCGGTGCCGAAGTCGTCGATGGCGATCCGTACGCCCATCTCGCTGAGCGCCTGGAGGGCCTGGAGCGGACGGCCCGCCGACCCCATGACCGCCGACTCGGTGAGTTCCAGCTGGAGCAGGTGCGGGGCGAGGCCCGTCTCCGCGAGGATCTCCGCCACGTCCGCGACCAGGTCGGAGTCCCACACCTGACGGACGGCCACGTTCACGCTGACGAAGAGGGGCGCCCGGTGGGGGTGGTCGAGCTGCCAGCGCCGCGCCTGTCGGCACGCGGTGGCCAGCACCCACCGCCCGAGCTGCACGATCGAACCGTCCTCCTCGGCCAGCCCGATGAACCGATTCGGCGTCAGCGTGCCGAATTGCGGATGGTTCCAGCGCACCAGCGCCTCGACCCCGCGCACCCCGCCGTCCTCCATGTCCACCAACGGCTGGTACTCCAGGGCGAACTCACCGCGGTCGACGGCGGGCCGCAGCGTGGAGGACAGGGCCTGACGGGTCATCCGGTGGGCGTTGCGCTCGGGGTCGAACAGCGTCCAGCGGGCCTTGCCGTCGGCCTTCGCCCAGTACAGCGTCGTATCGGCGGCCTGCATCAGCCCCGTCACGGTCGTACTCGCCGCGTGCCGCTCCACGACACCGATCGACGCCGAGACGGACAGCCGCCGGCCGGCGATGTCGAAGGGCGCCTGGATGGCCTTCAGCGCGGACTCCGCGAGCTCGGCGAGCTGGTCGGTACCGGTGGAGTCCTCGACGAGCAGCGCGAACTCGTCTCCGCCGAGCCGGGCGACCAGCGGTGCGCTCGCCCTGCCGTACCCCGCCTCCTCGGCGCACCGCGTCAGCCGCTCGGCCACGGCCGTGAGGAGCCGGTCGCCGATCCGGTGCCCGAGCGTGTCGTTGATCGCCTTGAAGCCGTCGAGATCCAGATAGCAGAGCCCGATCCGGCCGGTCGTTCCGCCCTCCTCGTACGTCTCCGCCTCCAGCGCGGCCGACAACCGCTCGAAGAAGAGCGTCCGGTTGGGCAGCCGGGTCACCGGGTCGTGCATCTCCAGGTGCCGCAGCCGGGACTGGAGTTCCCGCCGGGAACTGATGTCGGTGAGGGACAGCAGTACGACGGGCTCCGCCCGAAGGGCCCCGGGGGAGCCGGAGTCGGCCGGCCGCGCCGCCGGGCCGCCGTTCTCGCGGCGCATGTGCTCGCCGGAGTCCGCGAGTGCGTCCGCCACCTCGGCCGCCGCCAACTCACCCGCCCCAGTGGCCTCTTCGGGTAGCGGAGTCACCGACATCTCGACCCACCGGAAGTGGCCGTCCGGGTGCTTGACACGGCGCGTGCAGTTCAGTCGCGCCTGCCGGCCACACAGCATCTCGCGGTACGAGTGCCAGGTCCGGGGGTCCGACGCCAGGTCCAGCAGGTCGGCGGCGACCCGCCCGGCCAGCGCCTCCGGCCCGCCCCCGAGCAGCGCGCCCATCGCGCCGTTGGCGGTGACGACCCGCCCCTCCCGGTCCACCACGGCCATCGCGAGGGGCGCCGCGGCGAACGCGGCACGAAACACATGGGGCCCGTGTGACGCCCCGGACACCGTGAGAGCCGTGAGGGCACGACCCGCTGTGTCGAAGTTACTTTCCGTGATGATCGGCCCGGCCGGATCCACCACGGGCGCCGGCCCTTCGGACGTTCCGCTCACCGTTCGCTCCCGCAGTGCACTCGATTTTCGTACGGATCTCGTCTTGTCGCGCGGAGCGGCAGGCCGGGTGCGGACGGCCGCTCAAGCCGTGTCTGTGCAGGAAAGTGTGCCGATCATAGAGGCTGGCCCCAGGCCCTTCCAGCCGCACTCCAGTGTCGCCGAACACCCCTCTCTTCTGACAGATCGTTTCTGCCACTCCCCGGACGGCTTCGTTCCACGACCCGACCGGTTGTGACGTTCCGTGAGTTCTCCGAATGTCTTCCCCCGGGCGCTCTCACTCATCCGGAGGAGACAAACGAGGCGTAGTACTACAAATTCACACAGGCTGGGTGCGGTGTCCCCGAAGCCCGCATCCGGAGGTCGATGTGCCGCGCCCGCTCCCCAGGAAGGGACTGCTCCACGCGCCCTCCGACGCGCACGCGCGCGGTGGAACCCCCCGGACTCACGGAACCCCCCGGACTCACGAAACCGGCTGGACTCACGGAAATGGCCGGGCCAACGGAACCGGCCGCGCTCTCGGGGCTCTCACCCGCGAGACCTTGCGCGTACTCACACAGGGCGGGACGCGAAGCCTGCGTGGCACCGCGGCGGTGTTCACCTCGCTGACCGCCCTCGCCGCGACCTCCCTGATCGCCGCCCCCTCGGTCGCCGTACCGCTCGCGGCCGTGTGCGCCCTGAAGCGAACGGACGCCCACCACTCCGAGGGCGTCGACACCTGGAACGCCGACTACCCGCGCCCCACCCGCTCTCTCGACGCGCTGCTGGTCTTCCTGTCCTTCCCGGACGCGACCCCCCTGACCGCACCGGCCGACCTGACCGCCGACCACTTCCCCGCCACCAGCAGCTTCTTCGAGCGCGCCTCGTACGGCAGGTTCACGGTGCGCCCGCATCCGCGCCACGAGTGGATCAGGATGCCGCAGCCGTCCGCGGCGTACGGGATACGGCGTGACTGGCACCCCGCGGACCGCGCCGCCTATCTGAGGGACGCGATGCGGGTGACGGACGGCCGGGTCGACTTCTCGGCCTACGACATCGTGTACTTCATCGCCGACCCGGACGCCCCGGGCGTCGACTCGGACGCGACGAAGGTGGTCAACCTCGAGACCCCGCTGAAGGCCGACGGCACGCTCATCCGCCGTATCGTCACGATCTTCGAGAACCACCCGCCGGACCGCCTCGTCCTGGCCCACGAGACGGGCCATGTCTTCGACCTGCCCGACCTCTACCACCGCCCCGCCGACGGCAAGGGCGACTGGGACACGTACGTCGGTGACTGGGACCTGATGGGCAGCCAGTTCGGCCTCGCCCCGGACCTGTTCGGCTGGCACAAGTGGAAGCTCGGCTGGCTGGAACCGCGCCAGGTCGCGTGCGTCCGGGGACCGGGAACGACCCGTCTGACGCTGGAGGCGCTGGGGGCGGGGCCGGCACCGGACGAGGGAGTGGCGCCGGCCGGCGCGGAGGGTGTGGAGGGCGTGGAGGGCCTGGACGGGAGCGGAACGGCCGGGCTGTACGCCCCGGAGGAGACGACGATCCCGTCCGAAGACCTGGGCACCGGCATCGGGGGTCCGGCGGGCTTCGGGAGCGGGCGGGGTACGAAGCTGGCGGTCCTCCGTACCGGGCGCGACAGCGCGCTCGGCTTCGAGGCGCGCCAGCAGGTGGGCAACGACGGGTCCATCTGCACGGAGGGCATCCTCATCTACCGCGTCCGCAGCGGCGCCGAGTCCGGGAGCGGCCCGATCGAGGTCGTGGACACCCACCCGGACACCGAATCCTGCTGGGAGGACTCGGTCTACCCGCCGCTCGCGGACGCGCCGGCCGGGGTGGGGGAGACCTTCACGGTGCCGGGCGAGAACGTACGGGTGGAGGTGGAGGACCGCACCCCCTCCGGAGCGTGGACGGTGAAGATCACCACCCTGAACTGACCCCCGAGGGCGCCCGCCGGGTCGCCACCTCGCCCGAGCGCGGACGAGAGGCGGGGCGCTCACTCCTCACCCACGCCCACCCCGTCTCCGCCGATGGGGGTGTGGGTGGCGAAGCCCCCACAACGCGCGACGAAGTCGCGCAGAAACAACGATGGCGAGACAGGTTCGCGCTTTCCACGAACATGCCTCGCCATCGTCATCGTGCGCCGCCAGGGACTCGAACCCCGGACCCGCTGATTAAGAGTCAGCTGCTCTAACCAACTGAGCTAGCGGCGCCTGCTGACGTCGTAGACCTTAGCACCCTGATCGGCGGGAGGAAAAATCGATATCCGCACTGCTCCGGAGGCGGCGGAACGGGCCGCGCGGACCGCCGCCCACAGCAGGACCTCGGGCCCGGGAAGCCATGGGTTCCGGGTGTCGGGGGCGACGAGCCAGCGGGACGCGAGCCGGTCGGCGGAAGCGCTCCCGGGCATGGTCCCGGACGAGGTCCCGGGGGTGGTCCTGGATGCGGTTCCGGGCGTGGTCCCGGATACGGTTCCGGGCGCTGTGCGCAGGGCCGGGACGGTCACCGCGTCGCCGGCGCCGTGGCAGAGCAGGGGCGGTACGGCGTCGGTCCGGCCGGGGGAGCCCCACTCCTCCCAGCTCATGAGCGAGGGCAGCCGCTGGGCCGTGCCGGGCGAGGCGAACAGGAGCATGCGTCCGCGGTACGCCGCCACGGGCCCCGAGCCCGGGCCCTCGTCCCACAGCCGGTCCAGCATCCGCCGACCGAAGAGGCCGGGCGCGTTGACGATGTCGAAGGCCCTGCCGCAGGGCAGGACGACCGGCGCGGTGGGCCGCTCCTCCCACAGCGCCAGCGTGCTACGGGGATACGTTCCTGCCGAGGCGAGCCAGGCCGCCCCCTCCGAGGTGACCTCCGAGACCGTGTCGTACGGGACGGCGCCGTTAGCCGAACGGTTCTGCGACTGAGTCTGCTTGCTCATGTCACCCAGATGTACCTGCAGTGAGAGCGCGACTCCGTTCGGTTGCGGAAAATCGGGACAGGCGGTGTGCAAGTGGGGTACCTTCTCGCCCGGCATATGCCAGGGTCGCGACCCCGGGTCATTTATGGGTCACCCCGGACCCTCAGGGCCCGCTGTCCGCACGGGCCCCACGGCTCACACCGCGTCGGGGTTCTGCCCGTCCCGCCCTCGCATCAGGTCGCGACCGAACTCGACCATCTTCTTCGCGTAGTCCTCGGTCCACTCGGCCCGCTCGGCGATGTCCGCCGCCGTCAGCCGGTCGAAGCGGCGCGGATCGGCGAGCTGGGCCGCGGCGATCGCCTGGAACTCCAGGGCCCGGTCCGCCGCGGCGCGGAACGCCTGCGTCAGCTCCGTCGCACGGGCCAGCAGCGCCCGCGGGTCGTCGATCGACTCCAGGGCGAAGAAGCGCTCCGGGTCGGCGGCCGCCTCCGCGGGCTCGAAAAGCAGGGGCGCGGGGCGTAGCCGCGGTTCGTTCCGACGCGGCGTGGGCTCCGCCATGTCTTCTCCTCCTCGTACGCGTCCGGTGGCCGCCTTGGTATGGGCCACCGTCCATTGTCCCCCGCCCATGCAAGGGGGCCTCGACTGTCGTGCCGAGCCTCTCCGGCCGACACGCCGTGGCCCCGGTGATCTCGCCGCTGTGGCCCCGGCTCAGGGCCCCCGGCTCAGGGCTCAGGGCCGCGAGGCCACCCGGTGCTCCGCCAGATGCGCCAGCACCGCGTGGTTCGCCTCCCAGCCGTCGGGGAACTTCACCGTGACCCCGAGCTGGACCGGCTCCGTCGACGGGTGGTCGTCCAGCAGCTCGGTGACGCCCGCCCGGCACACCACGACGCAGGCGTGCCGGTGGCGGGAGGCGAGCACGCACAACCGGCCCGTCTCCAGGTGGAACGCGGTCGCGTCGGGGCGGCCGGACAGCGGGTGCAGGACCACCGTCACGTCGTACTCGCGCCCCTGCAGCCGGTTCGCCGTGTCCACGACCACGTCGGTCACGCCCAGGTTGGCCAGCGCGGACCGTACCGCCGCCGCCTGGTCCCGGTGCGCGGTGCCGACGGCGATCCGGTCGGCGGTCAGCGGTACGGGCTCGTCCGACCGCTCGGAGGTCGCCGCGCCACCGCGGTCCAGCAAGCGCCGTACGACCTGCGCGACCGCCCGCACCGCCTCGGGGTCCGTACGGGGCGTGTGCCGTGCCGGGAGCTCCAGCAGGCCCCAGCCCGCCTCGGCCGCCTCGTCGATGACCCGGTCCGGGCCCGAACCGTCCGACGGGACGGCGAAGGAGAGCCGCCGGTCGCCGTGGTCCGTGCCGCTGCGGAAGGGCGTGAACGGGTAGAAGGCGTCGGAGACGAGGGGCGCGGCGGACGCGGGGAGCCGCCAGGAGACCGGCAGCCGGTGCTGCGGCAGCTCCGGGTTGTGGGCCAGCAGTGTCGTGACCGCGGAGGCCGACGGGTCGTACGACAGCCCGGCCCACTGCTCGCTGCCCACGATCGCGAACGGGTCCAGCTGCCCGGGGTCGCCCACGAACAGCGCCCGCTCGAACAGCCCGGCCACGGCCAGCAGCGCGTCCGACCGCATCTGGTACGCCTCGTCGACGATCGCGTGCCGCCACGGCTCGACGTCCTTGACGTGCGCCCACTTGGCGGCCGTCGAGATCACGACGTCGAGCCCCGCGAGGTCGGCGGCCCTGGTCGACTTGCGGACGTTCGGCAGGTCGTCGAGCGCCTTGTCGTACGGGTCGGCGTCGCTGCTGTGCAGCCGGCCGACCGGCAGCTCGGAGTCCTTCTCGGCGAGGCGCAGCACCAGGTCGTCGACCTGTGCGTTCGTCTGCGCGATGATCATCAACGGGCGTCCGGCGGCGGCCAGTTCGAGCGCGGCGCGGACGACCAGCGTCGACTTTCCGGCGCCGGGCGGTGAGTCGACCACGACCCCGCGGTCCGTGCCGTGCAGGGTGTCGCGCAGGATCGCGTCGGTGGCGCGGGTGGCCGCGGCACCGGGATCGAACCCCGATGAGGCGACGGCGGTCAAAGGACATCCTCCTCGGTCACCGGGTCCGGCTGCTCAGGCAGTGGTACGGCCTCGGGGTCGCCCGGCGGGCCGCCGTGGGTCCACGGGGTGTCGTCCGGGTCGGGCAGCTTCGCCCCGGCCCGCTGGTCGTGCTCGAAGAGCGTGAAGCAGACGAGGTCGCCCTTCTCGGGGACCGATCCCTGCTCCGGTTCCTTGCCGCGGCCCATCTTGTCGACGATCCGCAGCACGAGGAGGTCGCCGCCCTCGGGCCCGTCGTACCCCACGAACTCGGCGGCCTGCGGTTTCCCGCCGAGCGAGCGGTACACCTTGGTGCGCTCCCCGAGGTGCGGCCGGTCCTCGGTGTGGACCGTGACGAGGGGGCGGGGGCTGGGCCGCTTGCCCTCGCTGTACGCCATCACCACATCCGTGACCTCGCCCGCGAAGGCCTCCCCGGCCAGGCGCCGGCCGGCCATGACGAGCGGGTCGTCGAGGGCCTCCTGGGCGTCGAGACGGGCCTGTTCACGCTCGCGCGTGGCCAGCTTGTTCGCGGCGGTGACCGCGTCGTCGCGGCGCGGCTGAGGGGGCTCGCCCGCGATGATCCGGTCCCGGTGGCCGGTGAACGACCAGCGGTCGCGGGTCCAGCGGTCGGCCGCGTGGGCGCCCTCCGGCAGTTCCCGCAGCAGGTCGAGCCCGCGCCACACCGCGTCCCAGGTGGGCCGGGTACGGCTCTCGACGAGGCCGCGGATCCCGCGCTCGGCGGCCGTGAGGTCACCGAGCCGGTCGTCGGCCTGCAGACCGTCCTCGGCGGCGGCGAGGGCGGCCCGCGCGCGGTCGTAGCGCTCGATCGCCGGGGCCAGCAGCTTGTTGTCGAACGCCGGGTCGGTGGCGGGTCCGGCGGGCGGGCACAGCAACTGGCCGTCGGCGTCCCGCGCCAGCTCCGCCCGGCGTGCCGCCGTGTCGCCCGACTCGTCCCCGGGCGGGTCGATCCAGGCGAGCAGCGCTCCCAGGTGCTGGTCCTCCACGCCCGACTGGCCCGTGGCCCAGTGCCGGGTCAGCAGATCGGTGAGGGCGAGCAGCAGCGAGGAGCCCGGCACCCGGGCCCGCTCGCCGAAGTGCGTCAGCCACCGCCCGAGCAGCGGCACCCGGGGCGGCGCCGGATGGGGCGCCTCGGGCTCCTGCTCGGCGGTGCGCCGAAAGCGCATGGAGCGCCCGAGGAGCCGTACGAAGTCGATGCCGCTCCGGCTGGGCACGATCAGCTGAGGGGCGTCCGCGCACAGGTCGACCTCGACCTTGACGCGCTTGCCGGTCTCCGGGTCGGTCTCGCTGCGCTCGGCCGCCTCCACGACGTCCGCGTACGAGTCGACGTACGGCAGGACGATGTCCGCGAGCTCCGCGAGGAACGCGAACCGCAGGTCCCGGTCTCGTGGCTGCGGCACCACGAGCAGCCGGGGCGCGTCGCGGTCCGTGCCGACGAGCGCCCCGAGCGGGGCCCCGGCCTCACCGGCGGTGGTGAGCGGCACGAGGACGAGCGGCCGCTCGGACAGATGCCGGTGCCGGACGGTGGCGACGGGCTGGGCACGGCCGGTACTGATGGCTTCCAGCCGGGCGAGAGTCGAGATCAGGGACATGGAGCGGACTTTCGGAGAGCGGCTGCCGGCGTATCGGTCCTGGGCGTGACGGTCCTGGACGTGGCGGTTCTTGGCGCGGTGGTCTTGGACGTGATGGTCCTCGACGCCGCAGCCCTCGCACCGGTTCGGTGACGGGTGGGTGTGGTGGTGGTCAGGGGCACGCGGCACCCTCCCGGCGCGCGGCGGCTGTCGCCAGAGCCTCCGCCCGCAGGTCCGCCGCCCTGCGCAGCGCCGCCACCGCAGGGTCCTCCGGGTCCCCCGCCCTGCCGTGGGCCGCCGCGAGGACGTCCTCCACCGTCGTCAGCCCGCCCAGCTCGGCGCGGGCCGAACGGCCCAGGGAGGTCACCTCGCCCTCCTCGCGTGCGTGGGACCGGCAGTGGAAGGCCAGCTCGCAGGCCGCGAGGCATTCGGGGGCGTAGGTCGCGGGGAGGGACTGGACGGCCTCGGCCAGCTGCTCGCGCGGGAGGTCCGGGGCGAAACAGGTGCCCTCGGGGAGGGAGTCCGCGATCTCCTCGATGCGGGTGAGGCGGGTCAACTGGCGACGGGTGACCGCCCGCTGCTTGCGGACGTCCACCGCGGCGGCCGTCGGGAGGTTGCTGAAGTCCTTGGGGCAGACCAGCAGCACCCGGTGGTGCACCTCGGGCACCGGCTCGAGGCGCGCGGCGACCTCCTCCAGCGCCAGCACGTACACCGCCGACTGCCGGGCGGCGGCACCCACCTTCGCCGGGTCCGCCGAACCGTCCAGCATCGGGAAGGACTTGATCTCGACGACCGTCCACCTGCCGTCCGGGTGCACGACCACCGCGTCCGGCTCCAGGAACGCGGGGGAGCCCGCCACGTCGAGCGCGAGCATGGGGTGGTCGAGCAGCGCCCAGCCACCGGACTCGGCGGCCTCGCGCAGCGCCAGCGCCGTACGGGCCGCGCGTCCCTCGGGGCCGATCGCCGCGAGGTCGGGGACGGCCGCGCCGGATGGCGGCTCGGCGGACGGGTCCAGCCTCTCGTGGACCAGCCGCAGCAGCTCCGCGCCGCCGTCCGCCTTCACCCGCGCCTCGAACGCGTTGCCCCGCATGAAGGCGAACTGCGACTGGCCGAAGGCGGAGGGGGAGCCGAGCGCGCCCGCCAGCGCCGTCTTGTCCACCCCCGCCCCGTCGAGGAGCGCGCGTCGTCTGCAGCCGGGGTTGGCGGCGAGGGCCGCGAGGGCGCGGGCGTCCAGCGCCTTGGCCGGGACCTCGGGTCCGCGCAGCTCAGCGAGTCGCTGCCGGAGCGCCGTCCCCCGCGTCCGTGGGGGCGGCACCCGGCTCGGCTTCGGACTTGCGCTGCCGTGGAATTCGCTCACCCGTGGAAGTCTGGCATCCGCCACTGACAATCGGGGTCAGTGTGCCCGGAGAGGCGTCCGCGACCGGAGTGAGACGTTCGGTCGAACGCCCCCCGAACCCTCCTTCGGACCGGCCGCCCGACCGGTCGCCCGACCGGCCCTCGGTCCGGCCGGCCGGCACCTCACCGAACCGGTCGTCCGACCGGCCCTCGAACCGCACCCGGAGCCATGCCCAGAGCCGGTCCGCGCGCCCCATCACCAGCGGGGTCAGCAGCAGCCCCACACCCATCACGGCGGCGCCCGCCACGGCGTCGAGGAAGTAGTGGTTCGCGGTGCCCATGACGACGATGGTGGTGATCAGCGGGTACGCCACGGCCGCGACCCTGGCCGCGCGCGTGCCGCCGTACCGCCAGAGCATCACACCGCACCACAGCGCCCAGCCGACGTGCAGGCTCGGCATCGCCGCGTACTGGTTCGTCATACCGCCCAGCCCGCGCGGTGCGCTCGCCTCGCCGCCCCACCAGCCGTACGAGCTGTAGTGGGCCATCGTGTCGACGAAGCCGTGGACGGGTGCGAGCAGACGGGGCGGGCAGGTGGGGAGCAGGGAGAAGCCGACCAGGCCGATGAGCGTGGAGGTCATCAGCCAGGTGCGGGCCGCGCGGTAGAACCGGGTGCGGGCCCTGAAGAGCCAGACCAGGATCACGGGCGTGACCAGGTAGTGCAGGGACGCGTACCAGAAGTCGGCGGGTATGCCGAGCCAGGGCTCGCGGGTGAAGAGACGGTTCAGTGGGTGTTCGAGGTTCAGCCACAGGGCCTTCTCGACACGCAGGAGGCCCAGGCCGTGGTCGACGGCCGTGGAGACGTCACCGCGGACGAGGAGCCGGCCCGCCGAGTACAGCGCGTACACCACCAGGATCAGCGGCAGCTCGGTCCACCACCGGAGCCGGGCGGACGATGCCACCTCGGTGCGCGCTATATCGGACTGCGGCATCCGATCGCCCTCCCCCATCTGCGACTAGGCCTTTGGCCACGGCTTCTGGTGGCCCGCCCGATTTTACGGTGTATACGGGTGCCCTCTGCGGGCATCCCATGCGCCTTCGACAACCCCTCCGACGCCTCGGTCCTCGAAGACGCAGAGATCGCCCCCCGGGTTGCCTCGTGCAAGCCTGCGCGATGATGGAACGATTCGCCTCCGATTTCTCACAGCTCCCGGAAAGGTCACACCTCCATGGCACCGCGCATCCTGCTGGCCCGGCACGGACAGACCGAGTGGTCCCAGGCCGGACGGCACACCGGCAGGACGGACGTGCCCCTGCTGGAGGAGGGCCGGCGCGGCGCCAAACTGCTCGGCGAGCGGCTGCACCGGGCGCCCCTCGACGGCCTCCCCGGCGCCGAGGTCCGCACCAGCCCCCTCTCCCGCGCGCGGGAGACCTGCGAACTCGCCGGCTTCGGCGACCGGGCCACGCTCTGGGACACGCTCATGGAGTGCGACTACGGGGCGTACGAGGGCCTGACGCCGGCCGAGATCCAGGCCGTACGCCCCGGCTGGCTCATGTGGCGCGACGGCGTCCCCGAGGGCGAGACCCTGGAGCAGATCTCCGCGCGCGCGGACGAGGTGGTCGCCTGGGCCCGCTCCGCCGACCGCGACGTTCTGGTCTTCGCCCACGGGCACGTCCTGCGCTCCATAGCCGCGCGCTGGCTGGGCCTCGGCATCGACTTCGCCGCCCGCGTCCGCCTCAACCCCACCTCGCTGTCGGTGCTCGGCTGGGCCTACGGGGAACCGGCCATCGAGTCGTGGAACGACACGGGCCACCTCACCGCGTAGACACCCACGCGCGTGGGCGGCCGTCACGCCGGACGCGGCAGCGCGGCGTGCCGGTCCAGGAACGTCGACACCCCCGACGCCCTCCGGTGCGGCAGCAGCACCCTGGCCGTGCCCGCGAGCATCGTCTGGATACGGGAGGACTGCACCTCGTCGAGGAGGTCGAGCACCTCCATACCGGCCGCTGCGGCCTCGTCCGGGTGCCCCCCGCGCGCGAGGTCGTCGGCGAGTTCCGCCTTGTAGAGGGCGATGTTGCGGGTGAAGTGCGGGTCCTGGAGACGGGCGGCACGCCGGGCGTGCCGGGCCGCGCGTGTCCAGTCGCCCAGCGTCGACCAGCACTGCGCCTCCAAGCCCTCCAGCTCGGCCTCCCCGTAGAACGACATCCACTCCGGGTCGGCGTCCGAGGGGCCCCGCTCGTACAGGGCCTGCGCGCGGGCCAGCGCCTGCTCGCAGCCGGTGCGGTCGGTGAGCCCAGCCCAGCCGCCCGCCTCCCGCAGCGCCAGCAGCGACATCAGCCGCGCCGAGCTCAGCGGCCGGGCCACCCGCTGCGCCGCCTGCGCCGCCCGTACCGCCTCGCGCGGACGGCCCGCGTCGCGCGCCAGGAACGCCGTGTTGCAGAACGCGTGCGCCTCCAGGGCCGGGTCCCCGGCCATCCGGGCCGTCGCGAGCGCCTCCGCGTAGTGCGAGCGCGCGTCGTCGAACCGCCCCGAGTCGTGCGCCAGCCATCCCACCGAGATGGCGAGTTCACCGGCGCCCGCGTACAGCCGGTCGGCGGTCGCCTGCCGGGCCGCGCCCGCGTCGAGCAGCGCGTACGCGGTCCGCAGCGGCGCCGCCGCCCTCCGGTACAGCCCGTCCGCCCCGTGTCGGTCGTCGAGCAGCCTGATCTTGCGAACGGCCTCTTCGAGTGCCCCGGTCTCGGTCGTCCCCACCCGGTGCGCGGGCCGTCCCGCCGCCGTGGCCGATCCGCCGAGGACGAAGGGTCCCAGCGAGACGGCCGCCATCGTGGCGGTACCGCCGGTCATGAATGCGCGACGTTGCACGTCGCTCTCCTCGTGTTCCAGGTCTGTGTCTTGCGTGTTATACGGCTCCCACGCCCCATCGGTCTCATCCGGGGCGTGCGAAAGGCTCTCGGTGCGCGAGGGGGAGTCCTCCTCAGCGGTGCGCGCCCCTCGGCCGCGTACCGCCGCGCGAGGAGCGAACCCCAGATCCGCCAGCGTGCGACCGGGGAACATGTGCAGAAACACCCGTTCGTACGCGTAGTTGGGACAGCGGATCTCTCCCGACTCGACCCGTCCGACGTACCGCGCGTCACAGCTCACCCGCTCGCCGATCTCACGCGCGGCCCGTCGCACCGCGGCCGCGAACTCGCCCGGTGAGCGCTGCCCTCGCAGCGCCCGGAAGGCGAGGTTCGGCCGCGGTGGACGCGGGGACTGGGACGAGGTCACCGATGACGACGCCATGGGCGGGCCCTCTCTCACGAACCGTCGAACCTTGCCGGATTCGCGGAGAGTTGTCCGTGTGGTGCACGGTTGGTTCCCTGCGTCCGGCGGGGCACGAAAGTACTAGCCCGAGGGCCTCCGGCACGCGATGTTTGGCTACAAACCGGATATCTCATCCGTCATCTGCCATGAACTGCCATCCTTTGCGGCGCACTTCCGCCGTAGCCGTTGACACGTCCGCGCGTTGGGCAACACGGACCGGGAGCCGTCCGCACTCCCGATCGCCGTCGCCGGAGGAGGGTTTCCGTGGTGGAGGCCGGGATGAAGAGCACCGAACCTCGTACGCCGACTTCCTGTACGCCCATGGCCGCGAAGGACTGGCCGGCCCCCGAGTGCGGCTCTCCGCCGGGGCAGCGGGCCTCCGAGTGCGACCTGGTGACCGTCCCGGCCCGGCAGGGTCTGGAGGCGGTCGACATCCTCCGCCGCGGCGCCGTCGACGCCTCGGGCCCCGTTCCTCCGGCCGTGGGCCCCGTGCTGCACGACGACGGCTGCGACACCCTCGGCTTCCTCGTGCCGCCCGGCACCGCCGACGCGTGGGACGTGCCGGGCAGCACGTGCACGCAGTCCGACGGCCGGGGCGCGATCCTCGTCCCCGAGGAGGGCGCCGACTGGCTGCTTCCGCCCTGCGAGGCCGATCTCGCGACCGACCCGGCCGTCCTGCGCGCGGCCCTCGGGGAGGCGGCCCGGCTGATCGAGGCGGCGGACAACTGCCGGTAGGGCGGGGCGTGGTTCCGTACGGCGGCGCGGTTCCGTACCGCGGCCTTCGTACGGCGGCGCGCCTTCGCACGGTGGTCCGGTCCCGTACGGCGACCCGGACCCGCCGGACCGCCGCTGAGCCCACCCTCCCGGGGAAGCCCGGCAGTGAGGACCCCCGATAATGGCGGGATGGGCAGGTCACGGAAGGCGCGGCGCGGGCAGGACGCCACAGGGGCCGTCGTCGAGACGGTCGACGGCGGGCTCGCCGAGCTGATGCCCGACCGGGACCGCCCGCGCGCGTGGACCCTGCTGATCGACGGCGCCCCACAGTCGCACGTCGATCTCGACGACCCGGCGTACCTGTCCTTCGAGTACCAGCGCCGCCTCGGCCATGTCATCGACCTCGCCGCCCCGCCCGGCAGACCCGTGCACGCCGTGCACCTCGGCGGCGGCGCCCTCACCCTCGCCCGGTACGTCGCCGCCACCCGTCCGCGCTCGACCCAGCAGGTCGTCGAACGCGACGCGGCCCTCGTCCAACTCGTACGCCGGGAGCTGCCGCTGGACCCGAACGCCCGGATCCGGGTGCGGTCGGCCGACGCCCGCGAAGGGCTCGCCAAGGTGCCGGACGGATGGGCCGACCTGGTCATCACGGATGTGTTCAGCGGAACGCGCACTCCGGCGCACCTGACGTCGACGGAGTTCCTCACCGACGTACGCAGGGTCGTCAAACCCGGCGGTCGCTACGCCGCCAACCTCGCCGACGGCCCGCCGCTCGCCCACCTGCGCGGCCAGATCGCCACCGCCGCGGCCGTCTTCCCCGAGCTCGCGCTGGTCGCCGACCCCGCCGTGCTGCGCGGCAAGCGCTTCGGCAACGCCGTCCTCGTGTGCTCCGACAGCCCGCTGCCGGTCGCCGAACTCACGCGCCTGGCCGCCTCCGACCCGCACTCCGCGCGAGTCGAACACGGCAGGACACTCGCCGACTTCACGGGCGGAGCCGTGCCGGTCACGGACGCGGCGGCGGTGGCGTCACCGGCGCCGCCGCCGTCCGTCTTCCGCTGAGGCACCGTCCCGCTCAGTAGGTCTGCACGTCCACCCGTGGCGCGCTGTCGTGCCACGTGCAGAACACCGACACCCGGTCCGCGCCCGAGGCGAACTCCACCCGGATCCACGTCTCCGTCTTCCACACCTGCATCGACCAGCCGGCGCCCGGCGTCGCCGAGACGAGGGTCGCGTACGTCCTGGTGAGGGAGAACACCACGCGGCCGCCGTCGGTGTCATAGCTCTTGACCCGGCCGGAGGCGGCCGGGCTCGGAGTGGAACCGGACTTCGCCGGCGCGGACGCGGTCGGGCTCGGTGACGGTGTGCTTGTGGGCTCCTTCTCCGGCCTTTCGCCGCCGCCACGGGACGGTTCGGGGCGGACCGCCGGGGTGGACGGGGCCTTCGCGCCCTGGGCCGTCGCGTCGCCGGCCGTGATGGGCAGGGCGCGCGGCGGGTCGTACACGGTGCCCGCCATCACCGTGTGGACACCCCACCACGACAGCGTGACCGCCGCGCCCGTGGCGAGCAGCCAGGCGAGTATGTGTACGAGTCCTCTGCGCATCGCGGCCATAGTGCACCACGCGTCACAGGAGTGTCCCCTGTGCGAACGGCTGTGCGTACGCGGCGAAGTCGCCACGAGGCGCCCGCAGTTGTCCGAAGGCGGTTGTCCACAGGCGGTTGTCCACAGGCCCCGACCGGGCTGTCCCGCATGGCGTACGGTGCCGCGCATGGCAAGTGTGCTCGTGGTCGAGGACGACCAGTTCGTACGCTCGGCGCTCATCCGGCATCTCACCGACGCCTCGCACACGGTGCGCAGCGTCGGTACGGCACTGGAGGCGCTGCGCGAGGTCGCCCATGTCCGCTTCGACGTGGTGATCCTGGACCTCGGACTGCCCGACCTGGACGGGTCCGAGGCCCTGAAGATGCTGCGCGGGATCACCGACGTACCGGTGATAGTCGCCACCGCACGGGACGACGAGTCGGAGATCGTCCGGCTGTTGAACGCGGGTGCGGACGACTATCTGACCAAGCCGTTCTCGGTCGAGCACCTGTCCGCACGCATGGCCGCGGTCCTGCGCAGGGCCCGGCCGGTCGCCGGTGAGGTACCGCCGTCCACCGTGCTACGGGTCGGCGGCCTCGCCATAGACCCCCTGCGCCGCGAGGCGGAGCTGGACGGCGTACGACTCGATCTGACCCGGCGTGAGTTCGACCTGCTCGCGTTCCTCGCCGGGCGGCCCGGTGTGGTCGTGGCACGCCGGGACCTGCTCGCCGAGGTGTGGCAGCAGTCGTACGGCGACGACCAGACCATAGACGTCCATCTGTCGTGGCTGCGGCGGAAGCTGGGCGAGACGGCGGCGAAGCCGCGCTATCTGCACACCCTGCGCGGGGTCGGCGTGAAGCTCGAGCCACCGAGAGCGGAGACTTCGCCATGAGGTGGGCGCTGGTCAAGGTGTGCGTGGCGGTGACCACGATGGTCGTGATCGCCTTCGCGGTCCCGCTCGGCCTCGTCGTCCAGGAGCTGGCACGCGACCGGGCCTTCTCGAACGCCGAGCGGGAGGCGGCCGCCATCGCACCCGCGCTGTCCATCACCACTGACCGGGACCAGCTGGAGCGGGTCGTCGCCTCCGCGGGCTCGGACGACGGAATGGCCGTGCACATACCGGCGAGCGACGGTGGAAGCGCCGTCGACCTGGGCCGGCAGCGCGCCTCCGACAAGGACATCGCCACCATCCGCAGGCTGGGCCGCGCCTCCACAGCCGAGGTGCCCGGCGGATCCACACTGCTCCAGCCCACCGCGGTCGGATCCGGCGCGATAGCGGTCGTCGAGGTGTACATACCGGAGTCCGAGGTCAGCAACGGAGTGGCCACGGCGTGGGCAGTGCTCGCCGGGGTGGGCGTCGCGCTGGTCGTCGGCTCGGTCGCGGTGGCCGACCGGCTCGGCGTCCGCATGGTCAGGCCCGCACAGCGCCTGGTGGAGAGCGCGCACGAACTGGGGGAGGGGAAGCTCGGGGTACGGGTCCCCGAGGAAGGACCGAAGGAACTGCGGCTGGCGGCGATGGCGTTCAACTCCATGGCCGACCAGGTGGTCCAACTGCTCGCCAACGAGCGGGAGCTGGCGGCCGACCTGTCACATCGCCTGCGCACCCCGCTGACCGTCCTGCGGCTGAACGCGGCCTCGCTGGGCGACGGTCCGGCGGCCGAGCAGACCCGGGCCGCGGTCGAGCAGCTGGAGCGCGAGGTGGACACGATCATCCGTACGGCGCGGGAGGCCAAGCCGCAGACGGCGGTGCCCGGTCCCGGTGCCGGGTGCGACGCGGCGGAGGTCGTCCGCGAGCGCATGGCGTTCTGGTCGGCGCTCGCGGAGGACGAGGGGCGGAAGGTGCGGGTCGCCGGGGTTGAGCGCCCGGTCCGCATACCGGTCGCCCGTGCCGACCTGGCCGCCGCGCTCGACGCCCTCCTCGGCAATGTCTTCCGGCACACCCCTGAGGGCACGGCCTTCGCAGTCGACGTGCACAACGCGGAGGACGCGGTGATCGTGCTGGTCTCCGACGCGGGCCCCGGGATCACGGACCCCGAGGCTGCGATGGCACGGGGCCGCGGCTCCGGCAGCGACGGCTCGACCGGGCTGGGGCTGGACATCGTGCGGCAGCTCGCCGAGTCGACGGGCGGCGACGTGCGGATCGGCTCCTCGGTGCTGGGCGGGACCGAGGTCCGCATATGGATCCAGCTGGACGGACGGGCGGGGACACCGCTCCGGCGAGGGCACCGGGGTGCGGTACGGCGGCGAAGACGCGGCGCGGGTGTCGGTTGACGGGGGCTGGCTTGGGCTGACTTGGGG